>JAFZXF010000008.1 GCA_017616915.1 Bacteroidaceae bacterium | reverse complement strand
TGGATCAGCACCGGCATCAGCAAAGGCGGCGAGACTTGTATGGAGTATCGCTCCTATTACCCGGAAGATGTTGACATCTCGGTACCTTACGTGGGTCCCGTGTGCTACGGAGTAATCGATGGACGCCACGAGCCATTCCTGCGCCAGGTGGGCACTGCTGCCGAGCGCAAGACTATCGAGGACTTCCAGATTGCCGTGCTAAAGAAGAAGGCAGAGTTTATGCCACGCTTCAAGAAATACTGCGACGAGAAAGGCTACAAATTCTACGTGACACTCGAGGACATCTACGACTACTGCGTGCTGGAGTACAGCTTCTCCGTTTGGCAGTGGGGCAAGTCGATTGCCAGCATTCCCGCACCAACGGCTGATGACGATGTGCTCTTCAACGAACTGGTCAAGGTGGTAGATCCCGACTACTTCGCCACTACGGGGAACCTGTCGTTCTTTGCACAGGCTTACCGCGAGCTCGGCTACTACGGCTACGACATCAAGCCCTTTAAGAAATATATGTCTATCAAGTCCGCCAAGCACTATCTCCGCGATGTGATGCTTCCGCCAGAACTACGCAAGATTAAGTTCGACAAGACTGTCTCGCAGCACATCACCAAGTACCTCAAGGAAAACGACCCGCAGATGATTTGCATCTACGGCGAAGTTGACCCGTGGACTGCAGCCGGCGTGACATGGCTCAAGGACTATCCGAAGGAAAACATCAAGGTTTATGTAAAGCCCGGCGGCTCACATGGAACCCGCATCAGCAATATGCCTGCCGAGCAGCGCAACGAAATCCTTGACACTATTAACAAGTGGCTACAAGAATAATTAAGTAATGAATGAATTCCTTTATCCTTCGCACCTCGGCGACCTGAAGCAAGCTCTTGCTGAGGCAAGCGAAATCAAAAAAGACCGATATAAATTCCAGGCTCTCGGCAAGAATAAGACTGCCCTGCTCATCTTCTTTAACAATAGTCTGCGTACTCGGCTCTCCACTCAGAAAGCTGCCATGAACCTAGGCATGAACGTCATCGTGCTGGATATCAACCAGGGAGCATGGAAATTGGAGACAGAGCGCGGCGTGGTGATGGACGGCGACAAAAGTGAGCACCTGCTTGAGGCCATTCCTGTGATGAGCTCCTACTGCGACATCATCGGTGTGCGCACTTTCGCCCGCTTTGAGAGTCGCGAGGCCGACTACAATGAGAGCATCATCCGTCAATTCATCCAATACAGCGGCAAACCCGTCTTCTCTATGGAGAGCGCCACGGTGCACCCGCTGCAGGCCTTTGCCGACCTCATCACCATTGAGGAATACAAGAAAACGGCTCGTCCGAAAGTGGTGATGACATGGGCGCCTCATCCTAAAGCTCTGCCCCAGGCTGTGCCCAACAGCTTTGCACAGTGGATGCTCGCTGCCGATGTAGATTTCGTCTATACCTGTCCCGAAGGTTATGAGCTCGACCCGCAGTTTGTGGGCGACCTCCAGCCGGAGTACGATCAGCGTAAGGCACTCGAAGGAGCTGATTTCGTTTATGCCAAGAACTGGAGCTGTCCGGGAGTGACTCGTCCTGAGGACTATGGCAAGGTTATCAACAAAGACATGGACTGGATGGTCGATTCCGCCCACATGGCCCTTACCAACAATGCTTATTTCATGCATTGCCTACCGGTTCGCCGCAACATGATTGTCAGCGATGACGTCATCGAGGCTCCCACCTCACTCGTCATTCCGGAAGCCGCCAACCGAGAGATCTCTGCCAGCGTAGTCATAAAACGAATGATTGAATAAACCAAATTGAATAAGACAAAAAAATAATCTCCGCAGCACTTGCGGAGATTATTTTTATATCCTGAGACTGGCCCCAGTCTTCTGCGGGGTATCTCATCCTCTTGCCGCGATGACGGTGAACACACCGATGATAAACGCGGCAAACATTGCTACGAGTAATAACCGCACAGCGGCGTTGGCACCCTTAAATTCCTTCCAGATAAAGATGCCCCAGAGCGCAGCAATCATCGGTGCGCCCTGACCAAGAGCATACGAGATGGCCGGACCGAGATTAGCTTCCTTGCCGGAGCAGATATAGCTCAGCACCGTACCGAGTCCCCAAATGCAACCGCCCAGGACACCCACAAGATGAGTGGCCGGACGGCCTGCGAAATACTGCTTGTAGGTCACCGGTTCACCGGAGATAGGACGGCGCATCAGGATGGTGTTAAACACGAAGTTGCTCAGGAACGCACCCAGAGCGCAGAGGAAGAAAGCACTGTAGGGCGTTGCCATTCCGGCAGCGGGAGCCATACAGCTGTTCAGGTCCATGGCGTATGCCACAAACGGATAGAACACGCCCATCAGCAGTCCACTGACGATGGTCAGCGTCAGTCCCTTCTTGCTGATGCCGCGTCCCGATGTCTTGGAGTTCTTGCCCGAGGCGACTCCGTTGCAAATCACCGAGATTAGCACCAATGCTACGCCAAGCGCCAGCAAAGCGGGATTGCCGTTAGGCGCTAGGATATAGTTAAGGAACACGCCCAGCACCAGTGCGATGCCGAGACCGATGGGCCATGCTATCGCCAAGCCGGAGATGCTCACCGCTGCTGTCAGCAGGATGTTGGCAGCATTGAAGATAATACCGCCCAGGATAGCACTTCCGACACGCATGCCGTCGATTTGCGCGAGGTCGGAGAGAAAACCACGTCCGCCCTCGCCATTACTGCCGAAGGTGAAGCCCACAAACAAGGAGAAGAGCAATATACCTACGATGTAGTCCCAGTAGAACAATTCGTAGCGCCAGCTCTTTCCTGCCAGCTTCTGTGTGTTACCCCAGCTGCCCCAGCAGAGCATGGTGACAACGCAGAGCACCACAGCCAATGTACTACTTGTTACAATAAACATTTCTATATATGTTTTTAAGGTTAGAATCTATTAAGTTTAACTCTTAAAGTTTTCAACTTCTTCTGCCGTAGGAACAGAAGGCTGAGCACCACGGCGTGTCACCGATATCGATGCCGCCTTGTTGGCAAAGCGTATCGCCTTTACCAATGTGCTGCCCTTCGTCAGAGCCACGCACAATGCTCCGCAGAATGTGTCACCCGCGGCGGTGGTGTCCACCGCTTTCACTTCGAAGGCAGGCACTCTCACCAGTTTGTCGTCCACTATGGTGTAAGCGCCGTGTTGTCCCACGGTGATGATGGCGTTGCTCGCTCCCATTGCCTGCATCTTGCGAATAGCAGCCAGCGCACTGTCGTCGTCGGTCACCTGCACCCCGGTCATATAGGCCGCTTCAGTCTCGTTGGGGATAATGATGTCCACATTCTTGAGCAGCTCCGTCGGTAACGGCTGCTTAGGATAAGGAGCCGGGTTGAGCACCACCGTTACGCCGCTGGCCTTAGCCAGTTGCGCGGCTTTAATGAGAGCCGGCATGGGAGTCTCCAGCTGCATCAGCAGGATGGCCGCCTCGCGGATATCTTCCGCTGCATTGTCGATGTCTTCAGGCGAGAGTAGCGCATTCGCTCCGCTCGCCACCACTATGGAATTCTCACCGCGGCTGTCCACGGTGATGGTAGCTACGCCCGAGGCGACCCCGTCGGTCAGCGTCACATAGCGGGTGTTGATACCCTCACGCTGCAGAGCGCTGAGCGTAGTCTCGCCAAAGCCGTCGCGGCCAAGACGCGCCACAAACAGAGCCTTACCACCAAGGCGAGCCACGGCGACTGCCTGATTCGCACCCTTTCCCCCCTGAGCAGTCATGAAATCGCTGCCGATGATCGTCTCGCCCGGACTGGGAAAATGCTCCACGCGTACCACGAGGTCAGTGTTGCTGCTACCAATGATTACTATCTTCTTCATAACTTACTACCGGCTATCCCGGAGTCCAAATAAAGTCTAGTTCGTTAAATATTTTTTGCAAAATTCGGCAAAAAAACAACTCCGCCCTCCTTTTGTTGCGACAAAAAAGAGAGCGGAGCGCAAATTTATCAATTATTTTGGCACAAAAATGCTCTGAGCGAAAGTTAGAAGTTAAGAAGTTATTGTAGTTATCGCGGCTTTGCCGCTCGAAGTTATCACAGCCGTTAGCTGTTCGACATTAGTCTGACTATCGTCGTTAACTTCTTTAACTTCGAGCCCGCTTGCGGGCGTTAACTTCCGAGCGAAGCGGTAACTACCTGTTAACTACCTGTTCGTTATGAAAAAACTTTTTTCAGTTTCTCCACAAACTCATCCGCATCACTCTTAGTAAGTGTGAGTGGCGGCAGCAGGCGGAGCGTGTTAGTGCCCGAGCAGCCGGTAAAGACGTGCTGCTCTTTCACCAGTCGGTTGCGAATCTCCTTGTACGGCATGTCGAGCTCGATGCCAATCATCAGGCCTCGTCCTCGCACCTCCACCACGTGAGGCAGCTTCTCCTCCCTGAGCCTCTGCATCAGGTATTCGCCCACGGTGGCAGCGTTCTCTATCAGGTGTTCCTGCTCAATGATGTCGAGCACGGCCAGTGCTCCGGCACATGCCAGGTGGTTACCTCCGAAGGTGGTGCCGAGCTGTCCGTACACCGGCTTGAACTTTGGCGAGATGAGCAGCGCCGACATTGGGAAGCCGTTGGCGATACCCTTGGCCACCGTGATCAGGTCGGGCTTGATGCCCAGGTGCTGGTGGGCGAAGAACTTGCCGCTGCGTCCGTAGCCGCACTGTATCTCGTCGCATATCAGCACCGTGTTAGTCTCGTCGCACAGCTGGCGCAGTCCCTGCATAAACTCGGCGGTAGCCATGCGGATGCCGCCCACGCCCTGTATGCACTCGATGATCACGGCACACACGTCGCCCTTCTCTATCTCGCGGCGCCAGGGCTCCAGTTCGTTGAGTGGCAGGTATGTCACGTGGTGGTTAGCGTTGATGGGCGCGATAATTTTCGGGTTCGCGGTGGCCTCCACGGCCAGTGAGGTGCGTCCGTGGAACGCTTTCTCGAGCGAGAGCACGCGGGTGCGTCCGTTGTGGAACGACGCCAGCTTGAGCGCGTTCTCGTTGGCCTCTGCTCCCGAGTTAATCAGGAAGAGGTGGTAGTCGTCGTATCCGCAGGCCTTGCCGAGGCGCGTGGCGAGTTCTTTCTGCAGCGGGTTGATCACCGAGTTGCTGTAGAACCCCAGCTTGTTCAGCTGTGCGGTCATCGCCTCCACATAGTGCGGGTGGCAGTGCCCCACGCTAATCACGGCGTGCCCGCCGTAGAGGTCGAGATATTCGTTGCCGTCGGTGTCCCACACGCGGCATCCCTTGCCATGATCTATCGCGATATCAAAAAGAGGGTAAACGTCGAAGAGAGTCATTTAGAGAATTGAGAATTGAGAATTGAACATTGAGAATTAACCCCCCACTAACTCCCCCGAGGGGGTGAACGGTAACCTCCCCTCGGGGAGGCTTGGAGGGGGTCTTTTGCAAAGTTAGTGATAAAAATTGGGAATAGCGCAACGAAACCCGGAAATTAATATTTATTGCAAAGGAAGTAATAAAAATTGAAATTTGGAAGTTAAGAAT
>JAFZXF010000128.1 GCA_017616915.1 Bacteroidaceae bacterium | reverse complement strand
CCTCCTGAACGACAACATGACCAACACGGCCCTATACGACATAGTTCACCTACGAGGCGACGGCATCGACATTGCCTTTACACACGCCAACCAGAACGGCGAGGAATACTACTCCTACGTTAACGGCCAGCATACCACTCAAGGAGGCACACACCAAAGCGCTTTCAAGGAACATATCGCCAAGGTAATAAAGGAGCACCTGAACAAGAACTTCGACCCGCAGGACATCCGCAACGGACTAGTGGCTGCAATTGCCATCAGGGTAATCGAACCGATGTTTGAGAGCCAGACCAAGATAAAGCTGGGCTCATTGACGATGGCTCCGGAGAAGGATAGCAAGGGCCACCCGTTCCCGCTGTCGGGAGTGAGTGTGAACAAGTTTGTGGGCGACTTCATAAAGAAGAATGTCGATAACTATCTGCATATACACCCCGAAACTGCTGAAGAGATACTGAAGAAAGTGCAAGAGTCGGAGCGCGACCGCAAAGCGATGGCAAGCGTGGTATCGAAAGCGGCAAAGGAGAAAGCGAAGAAAATAAACATCAACAACCCCAAACTGCGCGACTGCATAATACACTATAACGACCCTGCACCGAAAGCCAAACGCCGCAACGAAGAGCCTGAGAACGATCCAAGGCTCGACACATCAATCTTTATTACTGAGGGACTCTCGGCCAGCGGCTCTATTACCAAATGCCGCGATGCACAGACACAGGCGGTATTCAGCCTGAGAGGTAAGCCGCTCAACAGTTATGGCGAGACCAAGGAACTGGTGTATAAGAACGAGGAGTTTAACCTGTTGCAGGCAGCCCTGAATATCGAGGATGGGCTCGACGGACTGCGATACAACAAGGTGATAGTGGCCACCGATGCGGATGTTGACGGTATGCATATACGCCTGCTGATGCTTACTTTCTTCCTGCATTTCTTCCCCGACCTAATTAAGAAGGGACACCTCTATATACTGCAGACGCCCCTGTTCAGGGTACGCAACAACAGAAAAAAGATACGCTCCACAAACAAAGCTCCGCATGTTGACGACAACGCAGCAGGAGCAGCTCTTCTCAAGAAACGCAACAGTCAGGAACGCTCAGAATACATCACCCGCTACTGCTATAGCGAAGAGGAGCGAGTAAACGCCATCGAAGAACTGGGACCAGACCCGCAGATAACGCGATTCAAAGGTCTCGGCGAGATATCACCCGATGAGTTCAAGGGCTTTATAGGCCCCGACATACGTCTGGAACAGGTGAGCCTCCACAAAGCCGACCAGGTGAATGACCTGCTCGACTTCTATATGGGCAAGAACACTCCTGAGCGACAGAACTTTATCATCAACAACCTGGTTATCGAAGAGGACAAGCCCGAAGAAGATTTCCAAGAAATTGAGATTTAAACACTATGAGAACTGCAATCTTTCCCGGCACATTTGATCCGTTTACAAAGGGTCATGCCGACATCGTTAGCCGAGGGCTGGAGATGTTTGACAAGATAATCATCGCCATAGGGGTGAACGAACAAAAGGTTCCGTACCAAAGTCTCGATGACAGGATTGCCGCAATCCGGAAAGTATATGCTGGCGAAAAGCGGATAGACGTTTGCACATATAACTGCCTGACCACCGACCTAGCCCGTCAGTATGGGGCAGAGTTCATATTACGTGGAGTACGCGACATCAAAGACTTTGAGTATGAACGCAACATAGCCGACATCAACCATCAACTTACAGGTATAGAGACAGTGGTGTTGTTCAGCCGGCCACAACTGGCCGCCATAAGTTCGAGTCTGGTACGGGAACTGCAGCACTTCGGCAAGGACATTACTGAGTTCCTTCCCGAGTAATAGCACCAACGAAAGAATGTTATCATGCCATAACGAAATAGATAGAATGAAAAAAGCAATATATGTAGCAATAGCACTATTGACAACGCTCTGTGCACCGGCCCAGACTGTACAGGAACGTACCCAACTCAATCTGGCCGTTCAAAAGATAGGCACCACACTGATGGCTATTAAGGGGCTCTACATCGACACCACTAACATTGCCCAACTAACCGATGAGACCATCAAGAGCATACTGGCGCAGCTTGACCCCCACTCCTCATACAGCACAGCTGAAGAGACTAAGAAGTTGACCGAACCTCTCAACAGCAACTTTGAAGGTATCGGTGTGCAGTTTAATGTAATCAGCGACACGCTTGTAGTAATCCAACCGGTAAGCAAGGGACCATCCGAAAAAGCAGGTATAATTGCTGGCGACCGCATCATAAGCGTAAACGACACGGCGATAGCCGGAGTAAAGATGCCACGCGAACAGATGATGAAACGCCTTCGCGGTCCGAAAGGCACCGAGGTAATGCTGGGCATTAAGAGACGTGGAGTAGATGAGACGCTCCAGTTCCGCATCATCCGCGACAAGATTCCCCTCCACTCAGTCGATGCCGCATATATGATAAGGCCCGATGTGGGCATTATCCACCTTGCCAACTTTGCTAGCAGCACACAAGAAGAACTCCATGAAGCAATCATTAACCTGAAGAAAAAAGGTATGCAGAGCCTCATCCTCGACCTCCAGCAGAATGGTGGCGGTTATCTGGAGGCAGCCTCTGCGGTAGCCAGCGAGTTTCTGCAGAAGGGAGACCTCGTGGTCTATACCGACGGACGAAGTGTGCCCAAGCAGCGAAGTGTTGCCAGCGGCAAAGGCATCTTTACCGATGGCAGGCTGATAATACTTGTGGACGAATATACCGCTTCGGCTGCAGAGATTGTGAGCGGAGCTGTGCAGGATCATGACCGCGGCACCATAATCGGACGGCGCACATTCGGAAAAGGACTCGTGCAGCGGCCCATTGAACTGCCCGACGGCAGTATGGTAAGACTCACTGTGTCGCATTACTACACACCCGCCGGACGATGCATCCAGAAGCCCTACGTTAAAGGGCAGAAAAAGGAATATGACCTAGATATGGTGAACCGTTTCAACAATGGTGAACTAATGCACCTCGACAGCATTCACTTTGCCGACTCCCTGAAATGCTACACCCTCAAGCAGCACCGCACCATCTACGGCGGCGGAGGCATTATGCCCGATGTATTTGTGCCGCTCGACACCACCGTCTATACTAATTACTACCGCACCCTGAGCAGGAAGAACGTCATTCTTGACACCTATATGCCATACTTCGATAACAACCGCAAGCAACTCGCCTCCGAGTACAAGAAATTCGAGAAGTTCCGCGAGTCGTTTGAGGTACCGCAAGCGTTGCTCGACAGCATTGTCAGCCGAGGTGAGAAGATGGATGTTCGCCCTGCAGATGAGGCAGAACGGATACAAACCATCGACCGGCTCAGGATAATACTTAAGGGACTGTTTGCCCGCGATTTATGGGAGCTGAGCGAGTATTATGCCATAGTGGATGAACACAACGATATTATCAAGCGAGCTCTACAACAACTTGATAGCGAGAAACAAAAATAACCCCCGAACTTCGCAACTCCTTTTATCATGGACGACACTTTTGATATAAGAGCCCAACAAAACGGTGCTGCCACTGACAAAGACTACGAAAACGCTCTGCGCCCACTGTGTTTCGACGATTTCCACGGCCAGAACAAAGTGGTTGATAATCTCAAGGTGTTTGTTGAGGCCGCAAAATATCGCGGTGAGCCTCTTGACCACACCCTGCTGCACGGTCCACCGGGACTGGGCAAGACCACACTGAGCAATATCATAGCCAACGAATTGCAGGTAGGCTTCAAGGTAACCTCCGGTCCGGTGCTTGACAAGCCGGGCGATTTGGCTGGTCTCCTCACTTCGCTTGAGCCACACGATGTACTCTTCATTGACGAGATTCACCGCCTGTCACCAATCGTGGAGGAGTATCTCTACTCTGCGATGGAGGACTACCGTATAGATATCATGATTGACAAGGGGCCCTCCGCACGATCTATACAGATAGAACTGAATCCGTTCACTCTCGTAGGAGCCACCACCCGCAGCGGTCTGCTTACAGCTCCTCTCCGGGCACGCTTCGGCATCAACCTGCATCTGGAGTATTACGAAGCTGTCACACTCAAGACTATCATCACCCGCTCAGCCAACATTCTGCAAGTGGACATTGATAGCGATGCTGCCGCCGAGATTGCCAGCCGGTCGCGAGGAACGCCGCGAATAGCCAATGCGCTTCTTCGCCGAGTACGCGACTTTGCACAAGTGAGGGGCAACGGACGTATTGACATCAATATTGCACACAGGGCACTGGAGGCTCTCAACATCGACGCTTTCGGACTTGACGAGATTGACAACAAGATTCTTACCACCATCATCGACAAGTTTGGCGGAGGTCCTGTAGGACTCACAACTATAGCCACAGCCATCGGCGAGGATCAGGGGACAGTAGAGGAGGTTTATGAGCCTTTCCTCATCATGGAGGGATTCATCAAGCGCACTCCTCGTGGCAGAGAAGCCACCGAGCTTGCATACCGTCACCTGGGACGCTCCAATTTCGGCCCTGCCGGCGGACAGCCAAGCCTCTTTGACACTAATCCCGAGTTGTTTAATTAATTCATCTCACTGTTTCTGCAATACTCAGACGATGATTTCCTATCACTCCGAAAACATTTCCATGCCCCCAATAAAGCGTCGCGACACCACCCGGTGGTTACGGACTGTGGCAGCGAGCTATGGTTGCAAGATAGGCGAACTCGGTTACGTATTCTGCGATGACGATAAAATACTGGAGATTAACCGTCAGTACCTCAACCATGATTACTATACCGACATCATAACCTTTGACTACACCGAGGGGCGTATCCTCAACGGTGATATTTATATTAGCCTCGATACTGTCAGAAGCAACGCCCTGCAACAGCATACCGACTACACCGAGGAACTGTACCGAGTAATAGTACATGGGGTGCTACATCTATGTGGGATTAATGATAAGGGTCCCGGCGAACGAGCAGTGATGCAAGAGGCCGAGGACCGTGCTTTGGCATTGTGCACTTTTACGCAAGGAGCAAAGTCCCAAAAAGTTAAAAAATAATGGATTTTAGACGAAAAGCCGCTAAAAGTGCAAAATAAACACGAAAAAAACACCAAAAATTAGGGTAAAATCTTTGCGATTAAAAACTTTTTACTTAACTTTGCTACCGAAAATCAGTTAAACCATCTCGCTTAACCGCATATTGTAGCTCCTCCTGCCGCAATTCGCATGCAAAGTGGAAACCTGAAAACAACCAAAATAACATTAAAGATTTTTATCATGAGAAATCCTAACGCATTACCTTTTGGACTTGACGAGGCCGAACTGAACCGTCGTCTTGAGCAGAGGCTTGATGACCTCGCAAAGAAAACCAAATTCTATCTTCGCAAAGACGTTTCCCTTAAGGAAATATCCAACGCCCTGATTACTAACCGTACTTATGCCTCGCGCATGATCAACAAGATTAAAGGCTGCAAATTCAATGACTACGTCAACAACCTGCGCCTTGAGAAAGCAGAAGAGCTCTTCCACACCAAAGACTACATGAACACACATAGCATTCGCGACCTTGCGAACGATTGCGGCTTCGCATCTGTAAGCACCTTCCGTCGCGCTTTTGCCAAGAAATACGATAACACTCCCCTGTCTTACGCCAAGAGAAACGGCTTCAAGGGAAAGAAATAGAATGAATATCATACAGGTGGGCAACGTACTTTGCTCCATAGACATCTTCAAAGAACTGTTTTGTTGTAACTACCGAGCATGTCGAGGTATATGTTGCGTTGAGGGCGATGCAGGCGCACCTATCACCCTCGATGAAGTAAGTGCCATAGAAGACATCCTCCCGATTATCCAAGGTGAGTTATCCGACGAAGCCCGCGAAGTGCTCAGCTCTCAAGGCGTAGCCTACATCGACAAACAGGGCGAACTCGTCACCAGCATTGTCAACGGCAAAGATTGCGTTTTCACCACGTATGATGACCGTGGAAACTGCCTGTGCGCCATAGAGCGCACACAGCGTGAGGGACTCCACAATGTAAGCAAGCCTATCTCATGCTCGCTATACCCTATCCGCGTCAAGCGTTTCAATATCGGCAATAGCGGGGAGGTGCTCTATGGACTTAACTATCACCGCTGGGCTATCTGCAAGGATGCCGTAGAGAAAGGCTACCGACTATCCATGCCGGTCTATAAATTCCTTCGTGACCCCCTCACTAAGATGTTCGGTGCCGAGTGGTACGGAGAACTGGAACAAGCAGCACAGCAAATACAGCATCTCCACTAATCACCCACCTCCTTTCTCCCTTTGCGGGGAGGTTAAAAAATGTATATCTCATAAGGGATGAGGTTAAAAAAAGTATAATGACAGTCTATGTCATTATAAAGCTGTAAATTTGCGCGAAAAATAAAACATCATTTAGAATTATGAAGCGCACACTTCTAGTTATAATCCTGATTTTCAGTTTCCAATTTTCAGTTTTCTGTTTTGCAACCACTCCCGAAAGGCGCGACTCTATCAACGTATGGGGAAAAGTAAGCGACCTCTTCACAGGTGACGAAATCGACAAAGGTACACTCACCGTTTATGATGAAGCTGATTCTATCGTGGTAATCGATACCATCCACCCAGCGAAAGATGCCTACTGGGGCACATGGAAATATAAAGAGCAGTCTGGCTACAACTTCAAACTGGCCAAAGGTGGCCAATACAAGGTGCGTTTCGATGTGGCGGGCTACTCCACCGAACCACTCGACCTGCATATCCCCGAAAAACAATATCATAAGTACACGCGCGAGTGGATGCAGAACTTCAAGCTGAAGAAACTGCCCAAGGAATACACTCTCGATGGTGTCACAGTCAAAGCCACCCGTATCAGAATGGTTGTTAAGGGCGATACGGTAGAATACAATGCCGATGCCTTCAACCTGGCCGAAGGCTCTATGCTCGACAAACTCATCGAGGCTATGCCCGGCATGCAACTCAGCGATGATGGCGTCATCACCCACAACGGCAGGAAGGTCGAGAGCCTCCTGGTAAACGGCAAAGACTTCTTTGACGGCGACCCGAAGCTAGCCCTCGAAAATCTGCCGGCCTACACGGTGAAGAAACTTCAGGTCTATCGCAAGGACGATGATGCAGGCTACCTTATCAAGGACTCCATTAAGCGCGACGAGATGAAGAAACTGGTGGTTGACGTGAAATTGAAGAAGGAGTACAGCAAGGGCTGGATGGTCAACACCGACCTCGCAGGCGGCACCAGCAAACGCTATACCGGCAAGATGGTCGGCATGTACTTCACCGACGCCTTTAAATTCATTGCCGCAGGCGGACTCAATAATCTCAATGACCGGGGACTCACCAACGACCGAGGAGAAATCAACAGCCAGGTTTCGCCTATGGGCTTACACAATATCAAGAAATTACAGACGGGCATCGTCTATGACAAGCAGGACAAGTTCCGACTCGGTGCGGGCTTTGATTTCACCCATGCTAATGACGACAACGAGACCGTCAACTCCTCCACTACCTACCTCACCGGCGGTGATACCTACGGACGTAGCCGTTGGCACGGTATCAGTAAATCCACGCAACTCAACTTCCATAGCTACATGAACCACAAATCCAAAGGTAGCTTCCTATGGGCTCACCCGCTTGGCGTAAACTATAGTCGTAATCGGGGCACTAACAGTTCTCAGAGTGCCACCTTTAGCGCTGACCCCTTAGACAGCTATCGCGGCGCAGCTCTCGACAGCGTGTTCATGCCAGTAGGCAGTCAGAGGCTGGAGCAGATACTCACCAACACCGTGCTCGACCAAACGATGTCTGAGGCACGCAACACCAGCGTCAACAGTAACGGACAAATCCGCTTCCACGACCCGATATTCGGCAACGATATGGAGTTTAACTACGGTTTCAATGCAGGGCGCAGCGACAACGACAGCTACCAGCACTACCTCCTCAACAATCGCGCCGCCGACAATAAGGACTACCGCAACATTGCTACTTTTGCCCCCGCACGTAATTACAGGTACAACACTAGTCTCAGCTACGACATAGGCATCATGAAGAACTGGAACTTCAATATCCGCTATAACTATGAGCAAGCTTACGACAAGAACAATTCTTCGCGCTACCGCCTTGATTCCCTCAGCGGATGGGGCGAAGGCACAAGCTACGGACTCGGAATGACTCCCTCTTCGCGTGACTCTATGCTTATGGCTATGGACATCCGCAACTCCTACCACACCTCCAAGCGCTCCCGCCTCAACGAACTATCCGTTGGTTCATGGTTCCAGATAGCCGAGAAGGTTAGCGGATGGTTTGGCCTGCCTATGCGTATCCGCAACTCTACCGCGTGGGACAACCGCAACAACATTTCCCAGCGCAAGTCCGCCAACCTCACCAGCTTAGACCCGAATCTACATCTGTGGTATCACAAGCGAGGCGAGAACGGTCGCGTGAGCTGGCTGAACTTCAACTACAATCTCAACCACAGTCTGCGCGACGCATCCAATCTGCTTGACATCCACGACGATACCAACCCGCTGTTCATCCGCGAGCCGAACACCAACCTCCGCAATCCTCGCACCAATCACTTGGAATTCGGATGGGGCTACGGCAACATGATTCACGCACAGGACTATGACTTCGGCCTCAGTTGGGACGTGACAGAGAACTCTGTTGCTTCCGCCACCCTCTATGACCGCGCCACAGGAATCACCACTTACAAGCCTATTAACATCAGTGGCAACTGGAACACAAACATACGGGGCAACTTCACACGCAACATCGACAAAAACGACCACTGGCAGATCGCCTCGCGCCTAAGCGTAAACTATCAGCACAGCGCCGACTATATCAGCGACACACAGAGTGACATCTCACAGATAGAAAGAAGCACCGTGAACAATTACAACACCTACTACTACGCCCACCTCAAGTATATGTTCAAGAAGACCAACGTCATGCTACAGGGCGAGGGCAACTGGCTCGTACAGGACAGCCGTCGCCAGAATTTCCAGCATGTGAGCGCAGTAGATTTCAACTACGGCATCAAGGCCAACGGCCCAATCGTATGGGGACTGGAATATGATACCGAGATCAAGATGTACAGTCGCCGGGGCTACAACGATGCATCGATGAACGACAACTACCTCATCTGGAACGCCGCCATTTCGAAGTCGTTCCTCAAGGGCAAACCTCTCACCCTCCGCTTACAGGTTGTTGACCTCCTCGGACAGCGCAGCAATGTGCAGAACAATATCAACTCGCAGGGACGCACTGAGACCTGGCACAACTCCGTGCCGCGCTATGCCCTCCTCCACGTGGTTTATAAGTTCAACACGATGGCGAAAAAGAAGAAAGCTACAGGCAATAACGACGAAAGTAATTGACACAAGCTAACAAAAAGTAATTTTTCTTACACAAATTTGAGTATTTCCGTGAGAAAATGCAACAAAACGTTTGCTTTCTCGCGGAAATAATGTATATTTGCAGTCCAATTCAACTTTTTTCCGATTATCTATTGCACTTTTATAACTTTTATAATGAGCAAACTCTATAAAATTACAGATTACAAGCCCTTGTTAAATCCACAGGAGACGGAGCAGGGCATCAAGAAAATCAAAGATTTCTTTCAGCAGAATTTGGCCACCGGACTCAAGTTGCGCCGCGTAACCGGACCACTCTTCGTATTACGCGGCACCGGAATCAACGATGACCTCAACGGCATAGAGCGCCCCGTGACCTTCCCCATCAAGGATCTGGGTGACCAGCAGGCAGAAGTTGTGCACTCTCTGGCTAAGTGGAAGAGACTCACTCTTGCTGAATACGAAATACAGCCCGGCTACGGCATCTATACTGATATGAACGCCATCCGCGCTGACGAGGAACTCGACAACCTGCACTCTCTCTATGTGGACCAGTGGGACTGGGAACGCGTCATCACTGCCGACCAGCGCAATGTGGGCTTCCTTGAGACCATCGTTCGCGATATCTACGCCGCCATGCTCCGCACCGAGTTCATGGTCTGCGAAGCATATCCGCAGATAAAGCCCTTCCTCCCCAACGACATATTCTTCATTCATGCCGAGGAACTGCGCAAGATGTATCCCGACCTCACTCCCAAGGAACGCGAGAATGCCATCACTGAGGCCAAGGGCGCCGTCTTCATTATCGGTATCGGATGTCCGCTTGGCGATGGTGAGCCTCATGACGGACGTGCTCCCGACTACGATGACTACTCCACCATCAGCTCTCTTGGGCTGCCGGGCCTCAATGGCGATATCCTCATCTGGGATTCCATCATCAACAAAGCAGTCGAAATATCCTCTATGGGTATACGTGTTGACAAAGAGGCCCTGCTGCGCCAGCTTGAAAGTAGCGGCAAGCAGGAGCGCAAGAAGCTCTACTTCCACAAGCGCCTCCTTGACGGCAAACTGCCGCTGAGCATCGGTGGCGGTATCGGACAGTCGCGACTCTGCATGCTTTATCTGCGCAAAGCTCACATCGGTGAGATTCAGGCCTCTATCTGGCCGCAGGATATGCGCGACAAGTGTCGCAAGCAAGGCATCCACCTGTTGTAAAAAACGTAAAGTCCCGATTCGTAATGAACCGGGACTTACTGTCTAAAACGGCGGATACCTACTCTCCCACTTGCGCAGTACCATCGGCGCGGGCGGGCTTAACTTCTCTGTTCGGAATGGGAAGAGGTGGAACCCCGCTG
>JAFZXF010000127.1 GCA_017616915.1 Bacteroidaceae bacterium | reverse complement strand
TTGGGACCGTCACCGCAGAAGAGCTTGTCGCCCTCAAAATTATTGCTGAGCATCTTGACGAGCTGCAGCTTCATGTATTCAATCTTGACACTGAGGTCAGTAAGCAACAGCAGGTCATCGTCCTTTATGTCATTATCGCTCACCCAAGTGTCGGTTGAAGTACCAGGCACAGAAATATAAGATCCGCCGCCACCTTCGCTCTCACTGTCGTTTTCAGAACCGCAGGAACTAATCAACGATGTTCCCATCGCGATAGAAAACAGTAGGAATAACAGTTTTTTCATAGTAGTAATACATTATAAATTATCAATGACTTGGCAAATATAGATAAAAAATCCGAGAAAACCACTCTTTTTTTGATTTTTTTCTAAATTGCGGCGAGAGCCAGGGAGTAGAACTTCGACTCCGGGCTGTCGGCACGGCTGCTTACCACACAGGGACACAGTGTTCCCTGAAGGACGCCGGCAGTCTTGGCATAGGCAAAGAGGGTGAGCGTTTTATAGAAAACGTTGCCGGCAACGATATCGGGGAATATCAGCGCGTCTGCCTGTCCGTCGATGGCGGAATGGATGCCCTTCTCGCGTAGGCTCACGCTGTCGAGTGATGTCTTCAGGTCTAACGGACCGTCAATGATACATCGTCCGTACTTTCCCGTTTGCGACTCCGCAATGATATCCAGATAATCCTTGGTATAGGGGAATGTCTTCTCGCTGACCTTCTCGGCACAATGAATCAGTGCTATTCGCGGTTCCTCGATTCCCAACGCATGGCACACGTAGTTGATATATCCTATCTGCTGCCGCCGTTGCTGCTTGGTAGGGATAGGTATCACTGCAGCATCGGTGAAGAACAATAGTTTCTCGTACTTTGGGATTTCAGCCATACAGACATGGGTAAGCACCCTGCCGGGACGCAGTATTCCATGCTCCTTGTCAAGAATGGCACGCAGCAGGTTATCGGTATTGATGAGTCCTTTCATTATGATGTCGGCCTCACCGTTATGTACCATACTCACTGCCCTGCGAGCACATTCATCCTTATCGTCGCCCTCAACATACAAAGGCTCTATAAAGCCCATCTCGCTACCTTTTTCCACGGCATAGCGTGTCGACGCATCGTCGGCACACACTACCGCTACTCGTTTCTTGCCACCACGTTCCTGAAGGAAACGTGTCATATCGTTAAGTGTTCGGATTGATTGCATGTTGGGTGTTGGGTGATGGGTGTTGGGTGATGGGTGATGGGTGATGGATTAAAGGCGGTAGCCGAGGCTTACCTGTATCACGCGATGATGGGCGGCAGGCATGCCGTCGAGCTTGCTGATGCTCGTAAGACCGTAGTTGTAACGCACGTCAAGACGAATATTGTCGAAATCGTATGACAGACCAACGGGAACGCCAATGTCAAAGCTGTTGAATATTGAGCCACTTGAGGCGAAGCTGCCCCAAGCCTTGTCAACATACAGGTCGTACGACTCTCGCTTGTTAATTGCATATCCTGCCTGCAGTCCAGCCTTGACAGCCAGTCCCTTGACAATATAACAATTAAGCATCACCGGCACATTTATGCCATGGAATGTCGAGGTATAGTTCTTTCTGTAAGTAACGTCGCTGTACTTGTTGCCCTGTAGCGAGTAGAGCACACCTACCGACAATCCCAGCAGATCGCTCATCTGATACTCACCCTCAATACCGGCAACGACACCTATTCGGTTCTTCGACTCCAGCTTATCGTTAACATAATACTGGTCCTCGCCAGCCAGTGTTGAAATGTTAACACCGACCTTTGGCATGAATGTTAGTTTACCCACCTCGCCCTGTGCCTGAACAGCAACAGCAGAGGCCATCATTGTCAATAAAAGTAGATATTTTCTCATATAATAACGCGTTATTTCTAAATAAAACGTAAAAAAAAGGAGAATATTGCGTAAAAATTGGAATAAAACACTTATCTTTGCGCTACTTTTTTGAACTACAACTACCACTATGGAAAAACAACATATCACTGAGACCAGTATGACACTGGCACAACAATGGGAGAACAGCGGTTTTCTGGAAAATGACCTTTTGCTGCTGGAGCACATGAACGAGGTGCCTTTCCCCAAGGAGCCACGACGTATGAACTTCATACTCATCGCCCTGTGTACAGCAGGACAGGTGAGCTATCGCATGGACATGCAGGAGCAGGTGGTTACCCCTGGCGACCTGATGATTGTCAGCGAGCGACATGTCATTGACAACTACAATGCGTCGCCCGACCTCGACGGTCTGTGTTTCATTGTCAGCATGAAGTTCTTCTACGAGATAATCCAGAACATCAGTGACATGTCGGCACTGTTCCTCTTCTCGCGCCAGCATCCTGTGCTGCATCTCAAGGACCGCGACCAGCAGGTGTTCCAAGACTACTACAAGCTGATACGCTCAAAGATCCAGGGCAACGACAATCACTTCCGCAAGGATCTTATACGCACCCTGCTTCTGGCAATGTTCTACGATCTCACCAACGTAATATACCATTTCCAGCAGCTTACCAACGAGCGGCAGTCACGCGCCGACGTTATCTTCAATGCCTTCATCAAGTTGGTAGAAGAGAACTGTCGCCATGAACGTCGTGTAGGATGGTATGCCAAGCAGATGGGTATCACTGCCAAGTATCTCTCTGAGACCATCAAGCATGTCAGCCAGCGCACCCCAAACCAGTGGATTGACAACTATGTGACGCTTGAGCTGCGCGTAATACTTAAGAATACCACGAAGAGCATCAAGCAGATTACCGAAGAGATGAACTTCCCCAACCAGTCGTTCCTTGGCAAGTACTTCAAGGA
>JAFZXF010000007.1 GCA_017616915.1 Bacteroidaceae bacterium | reverse complement strand
ATGCTCAATGCTCAATGCTCAATGTTCAATGCTCAATGGCTAAAGTTTCGTCCAGCTTGCTCACCATCTGTTCCAGGCGGGCATCGATGTCCTCCTCGGTCACCAGCGTCAGTGCCAGGTCGAGCATCACCATGGCGTAGCAGTCGCGCTTGTCCTCTATGCGGAACTGACTCGAGTAGCGGTCCACCTTATGCTGTATAAACTTGCCGGCTTTGCGGTATAGCTCCTCTTTTGCCGAGTCGATGGTGAGAGTATAGGGCTTGTTGAGGATATTCAGCGTTATCTTCATCTTTTCTGTTGCCATAGCCTTCAGTTTATTTCTCTACGGAGAGTAGCGATATGCATGTATCGATCTGGCGTATCATCCTTGACAGTTGTACGCGCGTGGTGTGGACGTCATGCTCGGTCGGAGCCAGCGTCTTTGCCATATTCAATGTCTCGTATTTCTGCTTGAGGAGTGCGTTCTCCTCCTTCAGGGCGTTGAGTATCTGCCGGCTTTTCTCTAACTCGGCATAGCGCTTCGACAGCATGTCAAGCTTCACCTCAAGCTGCTGAATTATCTCGTCTCTCCTGGTTGACATCAATTATAGTTTCAAGTTTCAAGTTTCAAGTTTCAAACTGCACCTAGATCTAAAGCCGGTCCGTGACCGGTCAATGGTCAATGCTCAATGTTTCTCCTCTTCTTTCCGGTTACGCGGCTCCTTCTTCGCCAGCAGTATGATATGGTATGCATACTCCGTCATCCACTCGCGTGAGTAGCTCAGGCGCTGTTGGTAGTTGCGGATGGCGTAGGTCGCCTTCCTTACCGCGTCGTCCTTAAACTTTTCCTTCACGAAGATGTCGTTCACACCTTTCTCCACCACGGCGCGCAGGGCCTTCTTGAATATCGACGGCATGCGGAGCCTCAGTTGCAGAGTGCTCGAGAGCACCGTCAGCAGATCCTGACTAAAGCCCTGGAACAACATGAAGTAGTTGTTCACCTGGTTGATATTGCGGCAGTTAGCCTTGATGCTACCATCGATCTCTGCAAAGAACGCTTCGCTCATGCCATACATCTCCTGCAGCATCTTCTTACACTTGTTCTTCTCGCCAAGCCCCAGCTTGTTGTTCACCGTGCTCACCTTCAGCGTGCTCTTAAACATACGCAGGTCGGGCAGCATCGCCAGGTTGGTGATGCCCAGTCGCGATGCCATCACCGCTTGGTAATACACACGTATCAGCGACATGAAATCCTCCATGCCGCCAATCTTGTAGGAAGCTCCGTCCTTGGATTTCCTTCTGAATATTTTTGACAATATACCCATGATATCTTTTAAATTTAGATGCAAAGATACACATTTTTACTTAAACTCTTCATAAGTGCGGTAGTTTTTTTCCATGTTTGGCATCTTTTTGTTACCTTTGCACAAAATATTGCACAAAATAGGCCGCTTTTGATTAAAGCAAACGTTCAACAAACGTACCCTAACTTACATTATGTACATCATAAAATTCCTACAATCCTTCGGCGAATATCTGCTGCTCATGGGCCGCTCCTTTCAGAAGCCCGAACGCTTCAAGATGTTCCTTCGCAAATATTATCAGGAGGTCATGGCCCTCGGCGTCAACTCCATCGGCATCGTCCTCCTCATCTCCCTCTTCATCGGTGCCGTGATATGCATCCAGATGAAGCTCAATATCCAGAGCGCATGGATGCCCACATGGGTCAGCGGCTACACCACTCGCGAGATAATGCTCCTCGAGTTCAGCTCCGCCATCATGTGCCTCATCCTCGCCGGTAAGGTCGGCTCCAATATCGCCTCCGAGCTCGGCACTATGCGCGTCACCCAGCAGATCGACGCACTCGAGATCATGGGCGTCAACTCAGCCAGCTACCTCATCCTGCCCAAGATCACCGCCCTCGTCAGCATCATCCCCGTGCTCGTCACCTTCAGCGTAGCCGCAGGCATCGCCGGCGCCTATTGCACAGCCTACTTCGCCGACATCATCACCCCCAGCGACCTCACCCTCGGCCTGCAGCACCAGTTCACCCAGTGGTTCTTCTGGATGGGCGTCATCAAGTCCCTCTTCTTCGCCTTCATCATCGCCAGCGTCTCCTCCTACTACGGCTACACCGTCAGGGGCGGCTCCATCGAGGTCGGCAAGGCCAGCACCAATGCCGTCGTCTCCAGTTCCGTGCTCATACTCTTCTCAGATATATTCCTCACCAAGATGCTCTCCTGACACAACTCCATGATTACCGTAGACAAACTATATAAATCCTTCGACGACAGGCAGGTCCTCAGCGACATTAACACCGAGTTCCATAACGGCAAGACCAATCTCATCATCGGACAGAGCGGCTCCGGCAAGACCGTGCTCATGAACTGCCTCGTGGGGCTCCACGAGCCCTCGCAGGGGCACATCCTCTACGACGGGCGCGACCTCACCGCTATGAGCAAGCGCGAGCGCACCCTGCTGCGCCGCGAGATAGGCATGCTCTTCCAGAGCTCCGCCCTCTTCGACTCCATGACCGTGCTCGACAATGTCATGTTCCCCCTCGACATGTTCTCCACCAAGAGCTACAAGGAGCGGCGCGAACGCGCCCTGCACTGCCTCGACCGCGTCAACCTCGGCGGAGCCGAGAGCAAGTACCCCAATGAGCTCAGCGGCGGTATGCAGAAGCGAGCCGCCATAGCCCGGGCCATCGCCATGGAGCCGCGCTACCTCTTCTGCGACGAGCCCAACTCGGGCCTCGACCCCAAGACATCGCTCGTCATCGACAAGCTCATCTCCGACATCACCCACGAGAACAATATCACCACCGTCGTCAATACCCACGACATGAACTCCGTCATCGGCATTGGCGAGAACATCCTCTTCATTGATAAGGGCCACAAGGCGTGGCAGGGCAGCAATAAGGAAGTCCTCACCGCCGACAACAAGCGGCTCAACGACTTTATCTTTGCCTCCGATTTCAGCAAGCAGCTCCGCCAGGACATCATTGCCAACATGGCAGGATAAGGAATTAAACAAAGAAGTGGTCGTTCGGGATTTCCGAACAACTGCTGCATAGCGCCAAATGCACTGGAACAGAACCTGTACCAGTGCATTAACACGATCACCACATTCTCCACAGAAGCAGCTCAATCCTTTGATTCGTTTATCACCTCATCCGCGGTTTGGATGTATTCTTCGTCCACCATTCCGTCGTTCATTCCTTCTCTGATGGCGTGCTGTAGCTCCCAGTTGTCGTCGAGAGGATTGGCCACTCTTTTGAACCGGATATTGGCGATAATCTTGTCACCAATCCGCTGCGCCTGCTCAGAGTCGTGGATATCGAATATCTCGTTGAAGTAGAACATCATGTTGCTCTCCTCCACAAAGGTGACGTACTGTTTCTGTACGATAGTGTCGTTGTCCACACGACTGACGATATACGATATGCTCGCTGGACAGCCGTCCACCTCCACGCTGTCTTCCTCGTCCACCAGTTCTGCATCTTCTCCGCTCATTATCCTCATGTAGAGCCCCATCTTCGCCATATCCTTGGCGGCCTCGATATTCCCCTCCTTGAACGGCAGGAACGCCTTCACGCAATGGAGGTACACTATCCCGTCGGGGCAATACAGATCCACCTCATTGCGCACCTTGTCCAGTCCGCACCACAGGGAATCGACGTATGTCCACCCTTTGGGCATCGTCACCGAGAATACCTCGTTCTCATACTTCACCGGGAACGGGTTCTCCGCCCCACCCTTCTTCTCCTGTTTGCCACATCCGAAGAGCAGGCACACAACCGCGATGATGGCAAGGATTATTGCGCCACTGGTGGCAAAGAGCCCCCATACACACTTGGCAAACTTGCCGTCTCTCTTGTAACCGAACAGTCCGAAGAACCATCCTAATGCCTGACACAGGCCTTTCCACAATACTGTGAAGAACATCGTTGCAGAATTTTTTTCATAATACTTTTATTTTTATAAGTTACACTTCATGTCATAAAGCCAGTTTCATTGATGACCGCCCATCCTCATAATACAGCATTGGTCGCATATCGGCTGGAAGGTCTTCATTAACCAAGCAGAAATTATCACCTTGTCGCAACTGCGCCATGATCAATTCTTTTCTTTCTGCTTCCTTCTTAGAATGGCAAAAGAGGAAGTTCCAGAAGTACCGGTTCTCATAAGCATAATCCGACGAATCGAAGCAAGGGAACCGCTTGCTGCGCTCAACAATATACGGATGCGACGTATCTGTCTGCCTCGCCCAATATTCCTTAATGTCATTAATTCCCTCAAAGACAACTCCATTGACAGATATGGTATAGTCCGATGGTAGTTGGCGAAAACCCATCTGCAGATTATCCAGGTAGACGTATATATGCCTCTTGTAATCTATGATCTTTGTCCGATTGTCATATTTATCGCGCAGTTCTGTGAGTATCGTGCAGAATTCATGTGCGGTCAGAGGTGTCTTGTATGGGTTTCTCTCGCCACGGCTATGAAAGAGAGTCTTTCCTCTTGTCGACATCAAGGCCGCACGAAAGCGTTCATTCTGCTCAAACATTGCTTGGTAAGCTTGCCGTATGAGATCTTGATACTCCTCACTATGACGGTCCAAGGTTTGCCCATTCCACCATATTTGTTGCTTATTAGTATCCTCCTGCTTAAGCGAATGGAGGAAACTCTCCATTCTGTCCCACTTTATATTACCGAAACGGAACTCATTGCTATAGAGATTCGACAATACACCTGCAGGGTATGTTTTCTTCGACCTTATATCTATGGCCTTTCCCCGCCATGCTAACCACTTTAAGTATAATTTCCTAAACATAGTTTTTCTTTTTTAAAATTTAATTTCTTGAACAAACTGTTTCAAAAGGCTCTTGTCCACAGTGTTGTGGGTAATATGCCCTACTTTAATCCAACTGCCCACAATGGCACCATCTGCTTTCTTGAATGTTTCTGCTACAGTATCAAGTGTTACACCTGCCCCTACGACAACGGGAAAATCTTTTACCACGGTCTTGAACTCTTCCACTTTACCGAATGGTGTGGGAATACCAGTCCCTTCGCCAGTGCACACTATGGCATCGCATCTCTCCATGCCAAAAAGCAGGTCTTCCTCCAGAGTACGGCCAGAAAGAACAGGCTGATATTTGAACCTTACACCGCCCAGCAGCACCACGTCAACTGCTTTACGCAAATATTTTATTTCTGCGGCGTAGTTCGAGACATGCACACGCAACTTGTCTATATCCGTAATCATCCCGGGGAACGACCGGCTGGTGCAGATACTCTTCTTCTTTGTCAGTTCCTCGTTGGGCACGCAGTCATGACCGCAGAGCTCCATCCATGTGCGGGTGATGTTGATATTGTTGAACACTCCTTTTACCCAAGGCTCACCCTTTTGGGTGAAGTCGTATGCCGTTTGCACTCCCAACGCTTTCAATTTGGCGGCATAGCGACGACCGATACCCCACACCTCATCGACGGGATAGAGCTTCAATGCCTTGGTGCGTTTCTCCTCGCTGTCGATGATGCAGCAATGCCTATACCCGGGATACTTCTTGGCGAAGTGCGAGGCCATCTTGGCCAACGTCTTGTTGGGTGCCAGACCGATGCTTACCGGCATGCCGACGTTTTGCTTGACCTTCTTGTAAAGGTTCTCACCCCATTGTTTCAATTGAACATTGCCGCTTACGCTCTCACCTTCGCTATCAGCACCCGCGGCTAAAGAGCATCCTTGCTCTTTCGAGACGCAGCGACTGAGCTTGCTACGGTTCGCAATGCGCGAGGCATTGAACATTGAGCATTGACCATTGTTGAAGTATACGAAGCACTCGTCGATGCT
>JAFZXF010000126.1 GCA_017616915.1 Bacteroidaceae bacterium | reverse complement strand
GAGAACATGGCTAAGACTCCGAAGAAGGCTCGTACCCGTCGTTCGCGTGGAAGCAAGAAGGCAGCAGCTCCTCAGGCAGCCGAAACAGTAGCTGAGGCTCCTGTCGAGGCCGAAACCGAACCGGCAGCAGAGGAAACTAAAGAATAAAAGTAATAAGTAGTTTTTTCATAGGCTTGGGAAGTCCGCTTGTGCGGGCTTCCCTTTTTGTATACCTTCAAAGGCTTTGCGTTTTTGCCGCATATTTTTTATTTTTCGTTGCGTATACTATGAAAAGGATAAATTTTACTCATGAAAATTTGTCACTTATAAAATAATGCTTATATTTGCACAATCTTGGGAGAAATTATCCCTGTACAGTAAAGCATTATAAACACTCACTAATAGGATTTCGAAAAATGCAATCAAGAAAATTAAGGATAATACAGCTGATTCTTGTCATTCTGTTCTTGCCCGGTATTTCTTTTGCCCAGCAAACGCTTGATGAGATTGATGCTACTCCTTGGGCAGATGCTGTGTCACCTCTTGATGGAGCAGCTCCCGTTATGGAAAGCATTCCTTTCCGGCAAGTAAAGCATGTTAATAGTGATCGCCAGATATCTTTATCTGGCACATGGAATCTTTCTGACGGACAGGGTATAAGTGTCAACGCGTCAGTTCCTTGTGGAATCCATTATGCTCTGATGGAAGCAGGAGTTATTCCAGACCCGCGCTTGGGCCGCAACGACACCATTGCTGAGCAGTGTTCTTATAAGGAGTGGACATTGGAGCGCACTTTCCAATATGACGGTTCTATGACCGATCCACTGTTATCGTTCAAAGGTGTTGCCAATAAGTGTCGAGTATGGCTCAACGGAGAGATGATTGGCGAGCACGAAGGTATGTTTGGGGGGCCTGACATAGCCGTAGGATCCTTTCTTCGTAAGGGAGAAAATACCATTAAGGTTGAACTTTCTCGAATCCTCGTGCTAGGCGGAGGTTGGACCAAGGATGCCAATGAAAGTTGGAAGAACACAGTGGTGGCAAACTGCGTATATGGTTGGCATTACTGCCGTATTCCGTCGCTGGGTATATGGAATGACGTACTGATTCTCGATCGCCCGGTCAATCGAATAGAGAATCCTTTCATTATGACCCGTCATCACAATGGCGATATGCGCCTAGGGCTGACTATTCCGGAAACAACTAGCGGAGAAATAAGGCTTTTGATAACGCCGGATAACTTCAAGGGACAAAGTCAAGCGTATAAAGCCAGCATAAATAACGCGAAGGGAAATGTGGCTTTTGACTTCCATATAAACAACCCGCAGTTATGGTGGCCTAATGACGCAGGTGAGCAGCATCTCTATCGTGCAGAGGTTCAGCTAGTGAAGGATGGCAAGATAGTGTCAGTGTGCTCGCGGCGCTTTGGTGTGCGTACTATTGAGATGAAGCCGTTGCCCATAGCCGAGGAAGAGCAGGCGAAGTGCTATAAGTGGCTGTTTTGTATTAATGGGCGTGATATGTTTATACGAGGCACAGGTTGGTGCACGATGGATGTCATGCTCGAATTCACAAGGGAGCGCTATGAGCGTTTTCTTGCTGTGGCCAGGCAGCAACATGTGCAAATGATACGTGCTTGGGGAGGTGGAATGCCAGAAACCGACACGTTCTATGATGTGTGTGATGAGTTGGGTATTATGGTTCTGCAAGAGTGGCCGACTTGTTGGGACAGCCATTTCGTGCAGCCTTACGATTTGCTTAAGGAAACAGTAGAAAGAAATACGGTGCGGTTGAGGAACCATCCCTCGTTAGCCATGTGGGGCGGAGGCAATGAGTCTTACAACCTTGTGAGTCCGACTATCGATATGATGGGGCGGTTGAGCAAGGAGTTAGACGGCACAAGAGTTTTTCATCGGGGCGAGCCAAGAGGCGGCAGTCGTCATGACTACCATTGCTGGTGGGAGAACGCTCCCATCACCTACAATTTGAGGATGACGGCCCATTTCTGGGGTGAGTTTGGTATTCCATCGCTGCCTAATATTGAGACCATCAATCATTATATGAATGGGGAGCGTTATGAGTGGCCGCCCAAACCAGAGTCAACTTTCACACACCACACTGCCACTTTCGGTTACTCTGAGGATATAGAAAATCTGACGCAATATGCAGGCTACTTTATGCCGTTTACTAGTCTGGAGGACGTTATACTCGGTTCCCAATTGGCACAGACGGAAGGGGTACGCCATACTTTGGAACGTGCCCGAACGATGTGGCCAGAAACTACTGGAGCATTATATTATAAGCTGAATGACAATTACCCAGGGCTCTCATGGTCAAGTGTAGACTATCAGGGCGCTATCAAGCCTCTACATTATTTCGCACGGCGGGCTTTCGCGCCTACGACCTCTGTACTGCTTTTCGACACAACCAACCTGGCGCGTCAGGAAGTCATACTGCCTTATTACTTGCTTAATGATGATACTACACTTAATGGCAAGCAGATGAAGGCTCATCTCACAGTGTGGAATCATCGTATGGAGTGCGTATATGACAGCACTTTCACACTGGTACCGAAGCAGATGGTAGAGAAAATAGCTGATATCAAACTCAATGCCACACAGACTACTTCTGAAATGCTCTATCTGAAGACCGACCTTATTGGCACGGGTAACAAAGTGATTGCCCGCAATTGGTATTTCTCCAATTACGAGACCCGTCAAGGAGTACTGTTAGAGTCAAAAGCCTCAGAAGTGGTGATGAAGAAGAAAGGCAACCGTATTATTATCACTAATCTTTCGAATCATCCGGCTGTAGGCGTCACCCTAAGTGCGCCGGGATACGCAAAGATTTTTATGCCATCAGACAACTACGTGTGGATAGATCCTCACGAAACCATCACTATTACGACCAACGTTCCTCAGTCTGTTGCAATTGATTGGTGGAATAGGAAACGATTCTAACTTTGTGGAGCGAAACATCAAGAACTAATCGTTATTCTCTAGGATGAACAAAGAGGTACAAACGTTGAAGATATCGGTAGTAATGTGCACTTATAATGGTGCACGCTTTCTTGAAGAGCAACTGCAGAGTATTCTGAAGCAGACGTATCCTGTACAAGAGATAATAGTGCAGGACGATGGTTCCACTGATGACACCATGACCCTTTTGGAGGACTATGCTAGTCGCTATCCACAGATTAAGGTGTATGCCAACGATAGCGGTTGTCACGGAATAAACGGAAATTTCTTTTCGGCCATGCGCAGAGCCACTGGTGATTATATAGCCATCAGTGACCAGGACGACATTTGGGAGTATGACAAACTGCGTAAGCAGGTAGAGGCCATCGGGGACCATTTGTTATGCTCGGGGTTCTCGGTACCTTTTTCTGAGGGAGGTTTCCCTGTGCAAACAGATATGCGACCTCCATGTCTTCACTTGCTTCGCAACACATATCTTAGTGAGATGCCAGGTCACACTATGCTTCTACGTCGCGATTTGTTGGATGCTCTCAAGGGTGGTGGACCGACGATGCCGCTTTACTACGACTGGCAGCTTGCCTGCGCTGCGGCTGCAGCTGAGAGTGTAGCATTTGTTAGTGAGGTGCTCGTGCATTTTCGTCGTCATGCCGATGCAGCCACAGCCACAGTGCCGGTCGGAAGTAGCATGTTATCTCGTGGTGCGTGGGACTATATTAGAACTTCGTTGTTACACCATAGGTTTCTACAACGAGAGGTTAGGCACCGCTTCGCTATAGTAAGACCCTTTTTGGAACATTTGCCATTTAGGACAGATAGCATAAATGATGCTCTCCGCATGAGTGAGCTGCATTTGCAACGCGGACCGATTGCATTTATAAAGCGAATGGCTTTCTTCGTGAAGCATTCGCGTCATATCTTTCACACAGAGGAGCGTCGTCCTGTGGTTAGAGTACTTAGGGCTATGTTCTTTGTGTATTCGTGCGGATACTATTATCGTAGTCATTTAAAACATTGAACACGTAATTCTTGGAGTTATAACAATGAATAACATATATTTGGAAGCGATGAGGCAGGCCTCGCTACGTGATGCGCAACTGAAGATGCTTGGAATACTGGAAGCCGTGGATGCAGTGTGCAAGGCACACAATATCACCTACTGGATAGAAGGCGGCACATTGTTGGGGGCGATGCGTCACGGCGGATTCATTCCCTGGGACGACGATCTTGATATATCAATGATGAGGGCCGACTATGAGCGTTTTATTCAGGTGGCTGCAGGTAAGCTGCCTTCGCATCTATTCCTGCAAACACGCCATACCGACCCCGATTTTCATCATCGCGAGTGTAAGGTGAGAGATATGAACTCATATATTGCCGATGGAGGTGATGATGTGGGAGCAAACTACCAAAAAGGACTTTTTGTTGATGTGTTCCCTTATGATGAAGGGCCCTCACGTCTTCGCAAGTTGATGGGCAAGGTGGCGCGAAGCATCACTGTTGCAACTGTAGCGCTGGATGGCCTGCACCATTACTCATGGCGTTCGGTGGGACAATTGCTATACTTTGGAGTGAAGCGCCCACTGTTATTAGGCTTGTGGAAGACCATACGTGCTCTGACGGCTAACGGTAAATACGTAGCTATTGATCCCCATTTCAGTTGGTGTCGCGCCATACACCCGAAGGAAAACCTCTTCCCACTTGGTGAGGTTGAATTCGAAGGCAAGCATTTTCCTGCTCCTGCAAGGCCTGACGAATACCTGACCACCCTCTACGGGAATTGGCGTCAGGTGCCGCCGAAAGAGAAACAGCAGATTCACTCGATGCTGATAATACCCACCCTAAGCACTCAACCTTGAAAATACTATTAATAAATACAACTGACAATAGTGGAGGAGCCGCTATAGCAGCTACCCGCCTTCGCAATGCCCTACAAAACATGGGTGAGAAAGCACGTATGCTCGTTGCTCGCAAAAGGGGTGACGATATGGGTACTTTTGACATTAGTCAACCCCTTAATTATAAGTGGCAATTCATGCGGGAACGACTCGGCATACTGTTGCACGAACGTGGTAGCTGTTTGCACTTGTGGGATATTGACCCTGCTACATGCGGTGTGGATATCACCAAGATGTCGCTGTTTAAGGAGGCCGACGTGATACATCTGCATTGGGTGAACCAAGGCTTTCTCTCTCTTAAAATTTTAGAGAAGATTCTGAATAGTGGCAAACCCATAGTGTGGACTATGCATGATTCGTGGCCCTTTACGGGCTTGTGCCACTCTCCCATAGAGTGTCGAGGTTACGAGCAGCAGTGTGGCAATTGTCCTATACTTGCCAGTCGTGGCGACAATGATTGGTCGCGCCGCCTATGGTTAAGGAAGCAACAGCTTTGGGGCAATGGCCGAGGGAAGAGTAAGCTGGCCTTCGTGGCATGCAGCCAGTGGTTGGCCGAAAGCGCAAGGCGCAGTTCTTTGCTCAGTGGGCATACGGTAATAGATATTCCAAATCCCATCGACAACCGCCTTTTCGCTCCACGCGATAAGGGAGAAGCCCGTCGTAGTCTTGGTTTGCCAGAGGAGATGCGGTTGATTCTGTTCTCTGCCTTTAATGTTAATGCGCCCATTAAGGGCTTGCACTTCTTGCGTGAAGCATGTAACTATATGGTCGGCGAGGACAGTTCTCTCCGTGAGCGGTTTGGCATAATTTGTGCAGGCAAGGAAGCCGAGACTCTCACTGCTGATGCCAGCAATCCATGGCCGGTGGAGGTCTTCCCTATGGGATATGTTACCGACCCCAAGCGAATGGCTACCATCTATAATGCTGCTGATGTGTTTTGCATTCCTTCATTACAGGAAAACTTGCCTAACACTATCGCGGAAGCGAAGACAAGCGGCGTATCGGTGGTCGGTTTCCGAGTGGGAGGCATCCCTCAGATGATAGACCACATGAACGATGGTTACCTTGCAGAGCCTGAGGATGCCGCAGATTTGGCCAAAGGTCTTCATTGGGCACTTTGGGAGGCCGACAGCAGGGCTTTGGCTGAGCTAAACAGAACCAATGCTGTGGCACAGTACTCGGAAACTCGAGTCGCAGAGAGATATCTTAAGTTATATGCTTCTTTGAAAAATGAGGAATGAAGATGGCTCGACCTACTAAGATAACCGTAGCTACAGTGACCTGGAATGCAGGCACAGTGTTGGAGCGTACATTGCTCAGTGTGGAGGAACAAGATTATGCAGCTGTGCAGCATGTGATTGTGGACGGCGCATCCAGCGATGATACTCTGACAATGGTACGCTTGTATCAGGAGCGCAATACCCATCCCGACCGTGAGATCACCTTGCTTAGCGAGCCTGATCATGGGCTGTATGATGCGATGAATAAAGCTATCCAGTTGGCTGAAGGGGACTATATCATCTTTCTCAATGCCGGCGATAAGTTCCATGAGGCAAGCACACTGAGTAAAGTTGTAGCATTTGCGGACAATGCTCCCGCTGTGCTCTATGGTGATACCGACATCGTAGACAATAATGGTCGGTTTTTGCGAAAGCGACATCTGCGGCCTCCGCGTGAGCTCAGTTGGCGCAGTTTCAAAAGGGGTATGCTGGTATGCCATCAGGCGTTCTTTGCACGTGTCGACATTGCCAAGAAAACACCTTATGATACTAATTACCGCTTCTCTGCCGACTATGACTGGTGTATTCGGATTATGAAGGAAGCCCGCGATGCTGGCCTGCTGTTGCGTAACACCCAAATAGTTGTGGCTGACTACCTTGATGGCGGCATGACGACCAAGAATCACCGCCGTTCACTTATAGAACGCCTGAAGATAATGGCTAAGCATTATGGCTGGCTTACAGCAGTGGGTATGCACATATCTTTTTTGTGGCGGGCAGCTGTTAATAAAGTCCGGTGATTAAATGATTACGACCGATAAGTTAAAAGTAAAAAAGTAGAGAAAAAAGATTTTTGGGTGTAAAAAACTACTTTTTTTACTAAAAACTTGGTGGGTTTATTCGAAAGAGCTAAATTTGTAGCCAGAAATATCGCAGAGGCGATGACGTTAACTTCTTTATAAACCTTTTAAACTATTTCATCATGGATAGAGGAGAAAGAAGAGAGATTAAGGAGCGGAAGTGGACTTCCAAGCTCAAAAAGATGTATCAGGGAGGTTGGAAAAACTTCCTGAAAGTGAAGACTTCGGGTAAGAAGCCCGAGCAGTGGAATGAGGCAGAGTCATTCAGGGACCTTGAGGGTTCTCGCAAAGGTGTCAAATACAAGAACACCGGCACTATTGAACGTGATGCCAAGCAGTACAGCCTTAAGGAGCAGCACAAGCGCGACCTGAAGAACAAGACACTCTCCAAAGAGGAGCAACAGGAGCTCGATGAAGTGCTGGATAAAGAATAATTTGTTTTCAAATATTTTTCATACGGACCCGCGAAAGCGGGTCTTTTTTATTCATTATCCCCTAAAAAGGGAAAATATATGCATAAAAACTTGCAGAATAAAAAAGAATATGTATATTTGCAGCCCAAATAATAATAAATAAGGTAGTATGAAAAAGAAAGTCCTGTTCTCTGTTTCGTGTTTCCTGTTCTCCGTTTTCTATGTTGGTGTGGCTCAAGCTCAAGACATGCCTATTGCGGATCAGGAGCTCTACAATTTCTTCCAGAATATCAAGCCTGACTACACTATGAAGTCAAGGACTCTGGCTAAACGTAAGGCTGCAAAGTCAAAATCATTGCGCGACCAGCGTCCCAATCATGTCAATAATCAGGCAACCAACTTTTTCCCGCCCATTTTTAATCAGAGCGGTGGTTCCTGTGGCTCTTGCGCCAACGTAGCCTATATGCTTTGCTATGAGATAAACAGTTTCTATAATCGTGATGCAAAGCACAACGAGGACTATCAGTTCCCCAGCCATTTCACGTGGCTCACATGTAGCAACTCATGTCCAGAGCAGACGATGGCTGAGAAGAACGGCATACCGAGTGTCACCGTTTATGGCGGACGCACCTATTCCAAGTATTTTGGACTCCAGGACACCGAGGAGAAGGACGTGGGCTGGATGCAGGGCTACGATAAGTGGTATAGTGCCATGTTCAATCGTTCTCGCTCTATGGGTAAGTTCCCTTATGCTCTCGACACTGAGGAGGGCTTTGAGTTGGCTAAGGACTGGTTGTGGAATCACAACGGCGACGAGGAGTTCCAAAGTGGTGGTGTATTTGTGATAGGTGTCGCCGCAGGGCCGGAATATACCAAATTCCCCGATACTCCCATCAACCGTGAGGCAGGCGTGGTCGGTATCAACTACGTCACCACTTGGGGACCGCAATACAATCACGCTCTGACGGTGTGCGGTTATGATGATCGTGTAGAGTTTGACCTTGACGGCAACGGCGTAATAGGCGAACAGGATAAAGGCGAAACAGGAGCTTGGATTATAGCCAACTCTTGGGGACAGGGTTGGGCCAGCAATGGTATGATCTACTGTCCTTACAAATACACCTATTGTGTGGGCCTCTCTGGCTCCACATGGGACCCCGCCTTCTATCATCCCCGCAAGAACTATCGCCCGCTACGCACTATCAAGGTGACAATGAATTTCAGTCACCGCCCCGAGATATTGCTCGGAGCCGGTATAGCAAAGGATACTAGTGCTACCAAACCGGAGGAAACCACCGCATTTGCCCATTTCAACTATACTGGTAGCGCCAAGCAGGGTAGCACCGAGATACCTATGCTGGGACGCTGGGCTGATGGTTACCACTACGAACCGATGGAGTTTGGCTACGACCTCACCGACCTCACTGCGCATTTCGACCGCACCAAGCCCCTGAAGTACTTCTTCTATATCAACACCAAGTATAGTTCAAAGGGAACGGGCAATATTTACAAAGCCTCCATCATTGACTATGAGTTCGACCGCGATGGTGTGGAGATACCCTTCCATATCGACACTGTTGCTATCCTCAATAGGGGCAAAACTACGATGATAAGCGTTACGGTGCCGGGCGAGCAGGCCTACAAGCCTATCAACCTCGAACTGAATGGTAGGTCCCTGAGTTGGGAGGCTCCGCAGAAGTCCTATTTCAAACTGGCAGGCTACAATATCTACAACGGCACCAAGCAAATGGGCACTGTGTCTGCCGACAAGCTGACCTATGATCTCAACTCTGATAGCGAGGGCACCTTCAGCGTGGCAGCTGTATATGAGGTAAAAGGCGAGAGTGTGGAGTCTGCACAAAGCAACAAGGTTAAAATTAACCCCATACCCGGCGACAATAAGAGCAATCAAGTGCTGGAACTGAAGAACAGTGCCATATTGATACCCAATGCTTTCCCGGAATCTTCGCAGAAGGCTACCATAGAGTTCTGGATCTACCCCTACACCCTTACGTCCTACAATCAGCAGATTGGTCAGGACTGGGGCTCATTCCTGTTCCATACCACCTACTCCGGTAATATCTATACCGGCTGGAACACCGAGGCCAACCGCATCACCTCTCCCGATGGCACTCTCAAGGCTAATCAGTGGACACACGTAGCCATCACCATCAACAACAACGTGATGACCCTCTATGTCAATGCCGTGAAGACCGGCTCCATCACCTCGTCACTCTATTCCGGCCTTAGTGCATTAGGCAATGTGCGTATCGGCGATGCCCACTACAAGTTTAATGGCAAGATTGATGAGTTCCGCATCTGGAACACCTGCCGCACTCAGCGCGAGATTGCCGACAATATGAGGATGCACATTGCTAATCCGGCATCTCTTCCCAACCTCGTTACCTATCTGGGTATGGATGTTACCGAGGGAGAGTATGGATCGGAATTGTTAGAGTATGCGGGTGGTAACAATGTCGATTTGAGTATGGTGCCCGACTACGCCTTCCTCACCGACAACACCTTTCTTACCAAGGAAGGCAACGCTCCCACCGCTGATTTCACCCTCTCTACCGACACCGCCTACTGTGGCGAGGGCGTAGAGGTGGTATCCAAGATGTTGGTCAACGCTGCTTCTGTTGAGTGGACAGCCAACGAAGCCACCACCGAGCATTCTTCGGTAGGCAACCCCACGTTTGTATATAATAAGCCCGGCAAGTACACCATCTCCATGAAGGTTACCAATGCTGAAGGTGTAGAGGCTGAGGCACAAAAGGAACTGACGGTGAAGCCCGTTCCTATGCCGATACCCGACTTTGAGATAGGGCAGGACGGTGCTCCCGCCGGTGACAAGATAAGCCTTATCAACCGCACTATGGGTATGGGCTGCACCTATGAGTGGACTATGGATGATGCCACCACTAAGAGTCTGACTGGTGCCAATGCCAACGTTACCTACACCGAGACAGGCAAGCACGCCATCACCCTCAAGGCTACCAACAGCGCCGGCTCTGCCAGCGTGACAAAGTATGTCACTGTTACCAACACCACTCCGAGCGTCGATTTCGACATCCTGCCTTCCAATGTTATCGTGGGCGAGGACATCACCCTGCTTGACAAGACTCGTTATCAGCCCCAGTCGTGGCAGTGGAACTTCAGTAACACTAAGCACAATATCGCTGTCAATGGACAGAACTTCACATACAAGACTCTTTATCCGGGCTACTATGACGTAACCCTCACTGCTACCAATGATGTGGGTACCGGTTCACTGACTCGCAAACGTGCCATAGCTGTTAGCACCGCTGACCCCGAAAACGGCCTTAACTTTGCCGGTGGCGAGAAGGTTAGTCTCAAAAGCCCTGTGCAGAACGCTACCAACGGGTTTACCATTGATTGGTGGATGTATCCTTACAGTGCCAGCGGAGCACTCAATATGAACACCGAGGACGGCAGTCTCGCCATCTCTACCAATGAGAACGGCGAAACCACCATTGCCCTCAACGGCAAGAGTGTCAGCTCAGGCGAAGGCTTCGTGCTGCCTAACGAGTGGCATGAGTACGCTATCGTATATAGAGCCGGAGCCGTAGTCTTCTACCGCGATGGTGAGAAGTTCATACAGCCCACAGCACGCCTTGCTCTCAAGACTAACGCTTGGAGCGGCAACCTGGTGCTGGGTGAAAATGGCACACATTTCCGTGGTATGATTGACGAGTTTAAGTTCTGGACCAAGGCGCTGAGCCAGGATGAGCTGCAGGCCACCTGCAACCAGCCGCTTACCAATGTGGAGAATCTGGCGCAGACTCAGAACCTGGCGGTTTACTATGACTTCAATCAGAGCACCGGCGATGTCAAGAGTGCCACCGGCGACGAGTTCCGCGGCACCCGCAGCGGCTTCGGTCCTGACGGCGATGCGTGGAGCAGTTCGCTGGGTGTGTTCACCCTTGATTTCACCCCGACTCCTGAGGAGAAAGATGTCACCGCCGATTACTTCACCAACTACAAGTCGCCGTTCCTGCATACCGATGAGCGTGTCAACACCGTCAACTACGTTTCGCGCTACTTCAAGCTTGAGACCGGTACCGCCGCCTCCGGATGGGTGCTGGAGAATGTCCGCACCGAGGGTGATGTCACCACCGGAGCCTACGTTGACACCTATTTCAATAGCGACCTCAGTTGCGTAACCGGTGATTTGGGCTTTGCCTCCTCGCTTACCGACCAGCGCACTTACCAGACTATCACCCTGCCCGCAGGCCTTTACCGCCTCGAGGTTGTTCCCGGCTATAAGGCGTTCTCACCCACCGGCAGTTATATAGTGGCAACTAAGGGCGACACCCTTGCTGGCAATATCGACCTTGAGAATACTTTGGCCTACGCCAGCCTCAACGATAAGGTGCTGGAGTTCTATGTTTCGGAGGATAACACCACGATATCGCTGGGCTTCATCTTCAATCTCTCCAGCTCACTCGCGGTAAGCATCGACGAGATTCGCCTCACCAGTATTCCTTATGAGTACCACGAGGCAGGCGAGCTTACCGGCGTCAAGCCTCTCACAGACGAAAAGGCTAAGGGGCAGACCCCGAGTACTTATGACCTGCAGGGCCGCAAGATTAAGGGCAAGCCCGATAAGGGTATCATCATCCGCGACGGCAAGAAGGTTCTTAACTGACCAATAAGTTCTTAACCATAAACTGAATGAAATGAAAAAGTTTTTTGTATTGCTTGTCAGCGTTGCCGTATGGCTCACGGCGGGTGCCGACCTCCGACTGGCACCGTTGTTTGGCAACGGCATGGTGCTTCAGCAGAAGCAGCAGGCAAACATCTGGGGTTGGGCTGCGCCTAATGCCAGCGTCACCATCAAGGCGTCGTGGGGAGCCAAAGCCAGCGCTAAGGCTGACTCGCAGGGACGTTGGCGAACTACCCTCGCTACTCCTGCCGCCACTTTTGAGCAGCAAACCGTCACCGTTTGCTGCGGTCGTGATAAGGCTGTGCTTACCGATGTACTCATCGGTGAGGTGTGGTTCGCTTCCGGCCAGAGCAATATGGAGATGCCTCTCAAGGGCTTCGATTCTTGTCCCACCGAGGGCAGCAATGAGGCTATCGCCGAGTCGGGGCGTTTCAAGGGCAAGATTCATTTTGTCACCGTGCCCTCTATGCCGCAGGCAGAGCCTACCGACACCGTTACCGTCAAGTGGGAAGACTGCACCCCCGCCACCTCTCGCGACTTCTGTGCCGCCGCCTATTTCTTCGGCATCAAGTTGCAGCAGGTTCTCAACTGCCCCGTAGGGCTTATCAATAGCTCGCTCGGTGCCACCAGGGTGGAGGGCTGGATGCCGCGTGAACTGCTGCGTAGCTATCCGGATGTGAATATCGATGCCCAGATCGACAATCTTGCCGCCACCATCGCCGGCATGAAGTCCAGGAACGAAGACCTATATGATATTCCGCGCCACCTCCCGCTTGTATTCTACAACGGTATGGTCCATCCCTTTGTGGGCTACAACATCAAGGGATTCCTCTGGTATCAGGGCGAGGCCAACGTTACCTATCAGTGTTACGACTATGCCCGCCGCATGACTGATATGGTGCGTGAGTGGCGCAGCCTCTGGGGAATGGGCGACCTGCCCTTCTACTATGTGGAGATTTGTCCCTATGGCTGGTGGTGGGCTAAGCCCGAGCTCCTGAGTTGCGTTATGCGTGAGCAGCAGCTCCAGGCTCAGTCTATGCTCCCCAATATGGGTATGGTCTGCACCAACGACCTGGTAAAGGACTACGAGTATGGCCAGATCCATCCCTGCATGAAGCGTGAGGTGGGAGAGCGCCTGTGCTATTGGGCTCTCAACCAGGCTTACGGCATCACCGGCATATCCTGCCAGTATCCCATCTACAAGTCTATGGAGGTCAAGGACGGCAAGGCTTACGTCACATTCAGCAATGCCGACGAGGGCTTCGATCGCGGCTCCAAGATTGAGGGCTTCGAGATTTGCGGCCCCGACAGCGTTTTCTATCCCGCCACCTATGTGGGCGCTGGTGGTAACCGCGTCACCGTGCAGGCCTCTCAGGTCAAGCAGCCCGTCGCTGTGCGCTATTGCTACAAGCCTTTCCAAGTAGGCAATCTCAAGAGCCTCTACGGGCTTCCCGTCGTGCCGTTCCGCACCGATGACTTCCCCATCAAGTGAATCAGATAAAATTTATAAACCCCATTTAATAACTACAGATGAAAAAGTTTTTATTCCTTCTGCTGACCGCTTTAGTGGTCAATGGACAATGGTCACCCGTTAGTGCCCGCTACAATCTTGGCGAGCGTAAGGCTTACGACCAGATCAAGGTCGGCGACACCATTGCCATCCAGGGCATCTCTGATGCCAGCAACAACGGCTACCGCTTCATCGGCGGAGCTCAGTTGCAGTCTGTCTTCACCGAGGACTGCGCCTTCGTCGTAGAGGAAGGCCCCTCCGATATGCGCACCGGTGAGGCAACCATCTTCCTGCGCAACATTGTGCACGACAAGTACTTTGGTAAGAACGGCCTCCGTGGCTCCGGGCCCTCCGGCTGGAACGACACCCGTCTTGTCAGCACTCCAGATAGTGCCTACAACTTCCTCCTCTGCTGCGCCGCTGACTCCAGTGAGGCTTGGAACGGACAGCACAACTTCGACGACAAGTCCACCGTCTTCTGCTATTCCTATGCCAGCGGCAACGAGGGCAAGTATGTCTTTATGTGCAACTGGGGATGGTATGAGTCCGAGAAGATATATATGTGGGGCTACCACGACACCAACCCCTGGGATGTCTATAGCGTAGTGTATGAGAAAGACCTCTCTGGCGACCTTGCCGACTTGGTGGATTACTATAACAGCCTCAACCTCGATTTCCCCGCCGGTTCCGACCCGGGCTTCTATCCCACCGAGCTTGCTGCGGCCTATGAAAAGGCAATGGAGGAAGCTGTGCTAGCCTGCCAGACCGAGCATACCGATGCCGAATACCAGCAATGTATCGACAATCTCAAGGCTGCTAAGGCTGCCGTAGAGAATGGCTATATCGACATCACCGACGGCTACTACTTCGTAGCCTCCGCCTATACCGAGTTCCTCAACCTCCAGCAGGTCGAGAAAGCACTCTATGTCAACAACTCCTCTTCCTACATCCAGTGGAAGACTATCGACACCAGCGACCCCGACTTCGTATTCTATATCAAGAAGCTCTCCAGCGGCAACTTCAGCGTACAGAGCTTCTCCAACGACACCTATTGGAACGCGCCCGGCTCCGACTCCAACTCTCAGGGAATCTACACCTCCGCCAAGCTCACCAACGAGCAGGTATTCTCCAATATCGGCGGCGGACAGTGGCAGATTTGGAACACCTTCTCCAAGAAACACTATCATCCCGAGAGCAACAGCGCCGGTAAGGGTGACAACGGCAAGATTGTGACCTGGAACTCCTCCGGTCTCGGCTCATCTTCCACATGGTATCTGCGCAGGGCTTCCGACGCCCTTATCGACAGCCTGCAGGCAGTGCGTGCTCAGAACAAGCTCACCGAAGAGCTCCGCGCCGCTTACAGCGAGGCCTTCAATGCCTACAACCGCCTCTTCGTCTATAAGCCCGACACCGACAATCCCCTCATCACCCGTGTCGTCGACGGCGATCCCGACGACTGCCAGCTGTCATCCAACGCCTCCGACTCCTCTGAGGGAGCTTACCTGAGCTACCTCATCGACGGCAACGCTACTACCTTCTGGCACTCCAGCTATCACGACAGCTCCGACCCCAAGCCGCTGACCTATCACTATCTGCAGGCCGATATCTCCAACAGTCCGCAGACCGCCTTCCAGATCTACTTCATGCGTCGTAGCGGCAGTTACGGACAGAGCGACCGCCCCGTGGAGGTCAACGTCTATGCAGCTGCCGACACCACCGGCCAGTGGCAGAACAAGGTTCACTGGGACCTCGTGCAAAACTTCCCCGCACTGCCCACCGATGAGAGCATCACCGAGTACTACATGCCCGCTCTCGAGACCACCGTGCCCGTCAGCTATATCCGCTTCGAGGTAGTCAAGAACAACTCTTCGAGCCGCAACCACAACGGCTATCCCTTCTTCAACCTCGCCGAGTTTAACATCTACGCCACCGTGCTCGATGAAGACGCATCCCAGTATGTATATATCACCGGCATGAAGGAAGCCGCCGATGCCCTCAAGGCCCAGATGGACGAGGCTAACGAAAAGATCGTTGCCAACACCACCACCCGCGACGACATCGATGCCCTCAAGGCAGCTATCAAGGGAGTCAACGACCTCTATGCCGACACCACCGCCCTCAAGAGCCTCATCACCGCCGCCGAGCGCAACCTCAAGGGAGCCGTCGTAGGCGACAACATCGGTGAGATCTCTTCACAGGAGGCAGTCGACAACCTCACCTCCGCCATCGCAGAGGCCAAGGCCTTCGACACCAGCGGCAGCCATGTTGACAAGGATGCCCTCGATGCAGCCTACAACAAGCTCAAGAACGCACGCACCGACTTCCTCAACAGCATCAACATGCCCGACCCCTCCAAGTGGTACTATATCGCCAGCCTCGACACCACCCGCAACAACAATGAGTCGCTCTACACCAACGGAGCCCTCATGTACGTCAAGACCTATGGTCGCGACCAGGGCGTCGTCTGGGCACTCAACGAGGGCGAAGCCTTCGACTACAACCCCTTCGCCATGTGGCACTTCATCCCCGTAGAAGACGAGGACTACAGCCTCACCTACTACGTGCAGAACCTCGGCTCCGGCCTCTACATCGGCGACTATCCCACCTATTCGCAGCCCGTGCTCACCACCGATAAGCCCGTGCTCTATCAGTTCAACTACACCGGCGGCGAGCTGGGACTCATCGCCCGTCGCGGCGAGAACCCGGGCTACTCGCTCCATGCAGCCAACGCCGGTAACGCCATCGTAGGCTGGAGCGCAGGTGCAGGCACCGCCTCCTCGTGGGCGTTCAATGAGATCGACCCCGAGGTTATCGACGCCGTCACCATCCCCGCTAGGACCAACAATATCGACGTCTTCACCGTGCCCTACGACTATGCCGACCTTTCCGTGCTCAACGAGGAAGTCCACACCTACGCCATCAAGAAGATGACCCTCGATGCCGCTACCGACATCACCACCATCGAGCTATATGAGAAAGACAGCTTCGCAGCCGGCGAGCCCTGTATCCTCGTCACCGGTGATCCCACCATCGAGGAGAGCGAGGAGATGACCCTCGTCCTCGCCATGCCTACCGAGATAGCTGAGAAGCCCACTCCCGCCAACGGTATCGTAGGTCTCTGGACCACCGATCCCATACCTGCCAACGCAGCCTGGTTCACCGGCAAGGAGATCACCCTCAACGATAATCCCGTATATATCACCGCCCACACCGGCTATATCGATGCCACCCTCTACAAGGGCGAGGTGGCAGGCGTAGAGACCGCCATGACCCTCACTGTCAAGGGGCTCAACTGGCCCGGTGGTGATCCCGGCGCAGCCGATGTTGACGGCAACGGCTCGGTCAACTCTGCCGACGTAGTCGCTGTTTACAACTTCATCCTCATTGGTGAAGAGAGCGGCATCACCGCCGAGAAGGCCGATGTTGACGGCAACGGCGATGTCAACTCCGCCGACGTGGTGGCAATCTACAATGCCATCATCGGCTTCTCCACCAGCAAAGCCTATCGCCTCGGCATCCTGGAATAGGAGCCTCCGCATAGCTTTCGGGGGACGGTTCTCTGGCTCCGCACCAATGGGGCAGGGAACCGCCCCCCTGTTTTAGAAAAAAGGCGAAAATAATTTGGAAATCCGCAGAAATTTTCGTAACTTTGCATTTGAAATTTAACATTATTAGATATGCCACGCAAGACTGATGGAATGCCCTTTGAGCTTTATACGCGTCCTACCAACGGAGAGGATGGCAAGCCGTTGCTCTATGTTCGTCCTGCCGCTCCCTACAAGCGGACTATGAGGGATGTGGAGACCTATTGCGGTTTTCGTGGAGTGAATAGGGGCATGGTTGATATTGCCTTTGAGACCTTCATTGAGGCGTGCAGCGGATGGCTGGCAGAAGGTTATAGGGTGGAGACACCCCTCGGTACTTTCGCGCCTAAGATTAAACTTGAGGGTGAGTTCACCGATCCCTCGCAAGTGAAAGGCAAGGATGTGAAGTTTGCCGGCTTAGAACTGATACCCTCCAAGCGCTTTGTCAAAGCTGTTAGTTTCAAACAAAAAGGCTTCCGCAAGAAAGAATCTTCTGTCGGCAATTCTCAGTTGTATGACGAGACATTCATGGCAGACGCTCTGCGCCGCGCCTTGACACAGGGCTTCACCACTATCAAATTCTTCATGGCTTTTTCAAGGCTGAAATACCATTCTGCTCAGCGTTACCTCGATGGGCTATGCTCGGGAGAGCACCCCGTGCTGAGGAAGGAAAAAATAGGAGGTTCTTATCACTACTTCCCCGTGCCGAAGTAGGCCCCAAAACGCCAGG
>JAFZXF010000125.1 GCA_017616915.1 Bacteroidaceae bacterium | reverse complement strand
CCCATGCCCATGCTATAGCCTCCTTCTTGAAGTAGTCTCCGAAGCTCCAGTTGCCCAGCATCTCACACATGGTGTGATGGTAGGTGTCATGTCCCACCTCCTCGAGGTCGTTGTGCTTACCACTTACCCTGAGGCACTTTTGCGAGTCGGTAATACGTCGGCTTTTGGGCTCGGCATTGCCAAGAATGATATCCTTAAACTGGTTCATACCAGCGTTGGTAAACATCAGCGTAGGGTCATCTTTTATCACCATAGGAGCTGAGGGTACCACGAGGTGTCCCTTTGATTCAAAAAAACTCTTAAACGAGTTTCTAATCTCTTTTGCAGTCATGTTTTCTATTTTTTTATCTTATTTTGGCCGCGAAATTACAAAAAAATCATTAAATTTGCCGCGTGTTTCGCTACCTATTTAATAATATATGCGAAAAACCATAAGAAAAACCTCAAAACTCAAACTTCAAAGTCCAAAAAACCAATGACACTAAACCCTAACAAAGACCTGAAGAAATACTATTCCATACAAGAGGTTGCGCAGATGTATGATGTCAATGAGTCGCTACTTAGATTCTGGGAGACAAAATTTCCACAGCTTAAACCCCGCCGTGCAGCACGCGATATCCGGCAGTATACTCAAGAGGATATTAAGTTGGTAGGTGCCATCCACAATCTCGTGAAACGTCGCGGTATGCACCTGGAGGCTGCACGTGAGGTGCTACGCAAGAACAAGGAAGGAGCATACCGCAACTCAGAAGCTCTGGATATGCTTCGTTCATTACGTTCACAATTGGTGGAACTGCGCTCTTCACTCGGCGCAGAATAATCTTTAAATAAGCATATCATGTTTACAGGTATAATTGAGGCTATGGCCACAGTAAAGGCCATCAATCGCATAGGTGACAATCTTGACATCATTTTCAGCGGTCCCATAACCGATCAGCTCAGTGTGGCACAAAGTCTGGCTCACAATGGAGTGTGCCTTACCATCACTAATGTGAGCGGCAGCGACTACATAGTGACGGCCATGCGTGAGACAATCCTCCGCACCAACATTGGCCAACTGCAAGTGGGCGACCTGGTCAATATAGAGCGCTCCATGCCAGCCAACGGACGCTTTGACGGTCACATAGTGCAGGGGCATGTGGATACCACAGCAATATGCACCGCTCTTGAAGATGCCAACGGCAGCTATATCTACACCTTTCAGTACACATACGATGCTGACATGGCCCGCAACGGATACTTCTGCGCAGACAAGGGCAGCGTTACCGTCAACGGCGTAAGCCTCACGGTGTGCAATCCCACTCGCGACACCTTCCAGGTTAACATCATCCCTTTCACCTTTGAAAACACCAACTTTCAGAGCATTAAGCCCGGCACAGTGGTCAATATAGAGTTTGATATTCTTGGCAAACTCGTTGCCCGTCTCCACCAGATAGACTGACATTATGCACGGCCTACCACCCATCATTAACGACCTGGCCCTAATACTCGTGCTGGCAGGAGTGGTAACACTCTTGTTCAAGCGTCTCAAGCAACCGCTGATATTAGGATACATAGTAGCAGGCGCTATTTGTGGGCCCCATCTCGACATCTTCCCCTCCGTGGTTGATGTGGCGAGCGTGTCGGTATGGGCAGACATCGGTGTTATCTTCCTGATGTTTACGCTGGGCCTTGAATTTAGTTTCCGCAAGCTCATTAAGATGGGACCAGCTCCCATGGTGGCGGCCTGCACCATCATCTTCTGCATGATAGGTCTCGGCTCAATTGCCGGTCGCTGCTTTGGATGGGACCACATGAACAGCCTCTTTTTGGGCGGTATGCTGGCCATGTCGTCCACTACAGTCATTTTCAAGGCGCTTGATGACATGGGACTACGGCAACAGAAGTTCGCGTCCTCAGTACTGGGAGCGCTGGTAGTGGAAGACATCCTTGGAATCCTATTGATGGTTATTCTCTCCACTATGGCTGTGAGCAACAATCTGCAGGGCGACGAACTGATTCACAGCTTACTCAGGTTGGGGCTTGTGTTGGTAGTATGGTTTATCGTGGGCATATTCCTCATCCCTACTCTATTGCGCAAGGTTCGGCCTTTGATGAGTAACGAGACATTGCTAATTGTTTCTTTGGGTTTGTGCTTCCTAATGGTGGCATTGGCGGTAAGCTCTGGCTATAGTGCTGCTTTCGGTGCCTTCATTATGGGTAGCATACTGGCAGAGACCATTGAGGCGGAAAAAATCAATGCCGTTGTATCGTCGGTGAAGGACCTCTTTGGGGCAATATTCTTTGTATCGGTAGGTATGCTAGTCGACCCAGCCATTATTGCCCAGTATTGGCTACCAATATTGGTGCTTGTACTTGTTATTGTAGTTGGCCAAGCCGTATTTGGCACGATGGGATTCCTGCTCTCTGGCCAGCCTCTTCGAGTGGCAATGCAATGTGGATTCTCCATGTCGCAGATAGGCGAGTTTGCTTTTATCATCGCTTCGCTGGGTATGAGCCTTGGCGTTACCGACAGTTTCCTCTATCCGGTGGTAGTTGCTGTGTCGGTAATAACCACTTTCTCCACTCCTTACATGATACGCCTGGCTCCGGTAGCCTATACACGTCTTGAACGACATCTACCCACACGCTTGCAGCAAGTTCTCCGCAATAGCAGTCCTGTGGCAGCAGCCGGCAACGAGAGCATCTGGCGCCGTCTGGTAATCGCCTTGGTAAAACAAACCCTGGTCTATGGTGTACTATGTATAGCTATATTAGCCCTGAGCCTCACCTCTCTGCTACCGCTCGCACGCAACCTGTTAGGTCACTGGTGGGGTAATGCGATATGCGGAGTCATTACTTTCATGGCCATGTCGCTCTTCCTACGTGCCATCGTGATGCGCCATAACCACAGCGATGATTTCCGCGCCCTATGGCAGCAAAGTATTTACAACAGACTACCATTAGTATTCACGATACTCGTGCGCTATGTTATTGCCTCTGCTTTCGTATTTTACCTCATCAACTATCTCTCTCCTTTCTCCAGCATCATCAATTGGTCAGTAGCATTCATGCTAGTGGGAGCCATCATGATGTCACGCCGCATTAAGGTTAGCAGCAAGACATTGGAAGACCTCTTCCTACGTAATCTCAAGAGCGGGGAGATTCATGCGCAACGTTCAGGGCGTACTGCCCCCGGTTATGCCCGTCAACTGCTTAGCCGCGATGTACACCTTGCCCTTGTACAGCTACCGATGAACTCTTTGCTGGCAGGCCACACACTTGGTGAACTCGACCTCTCCCGTCATGCAGGAGTGATGGTCGCTTCGATTGTCAGAGGTGGGCGTCGTATACATATTCCGGGCGGAGATGCCGTTCTTTTCCCTGGCGACCGCCTGCAGATTATCGGTACCGATGAGGATATCAAAGGATTCTCTGAACGCATACAGGCTGAGGTAACCCCCGAAGTTGCCTTTGCCGATGAACATGATCTTGTGCTGCGTAGCATAGTGGTAAGCCCAGACTCACAACTATGCGGAAAGGCTGTGCGCCATAGTCGTCTGCGTGAGGACTACGACAGCATGCTCGTGGGCTTTGAGGATGAAAGTGGCCAGATAGGTTTGCCCGATGCCGACCGCGTGATTGAAAGTGGCGATACCCTTTGGCTGGTATGCGAACGAATGGTGATGGGAAAACTTAAAGGGTTAAACCGAAACGAATAAATGATAAGATATGAGAACATATTTCTTCCTTTTTAATGCGCATCGCACTGACACATTTAAGACTCTTGAGAGTTTACTGGAGCAACAAGGGCTCGACCATATTGTGGTGTTCCAGTCCGCAAGCCTTGATGCGACGGAGCGCATCAACAATATTGACGACAAGAGGATAAGCCTGAATGATGTGAAGCACTCGCTGTTTACCGCCGAGGTGTTAAGTTGTGTCAATTCATATGGTGCCGACCGCAACTTCATATATACCAAGACCACTCCCCTAAAGATGGGTTACCGCGGAATCGAGCGAATGCTACAAGCATGTTTAGGAGGCAGCGACATGGTCTATGCTGACCACTACGAAGTCAAGGACGGCGAAACTCTAACACATCCTCTTAATGATTGGCAGGAAGGTAGTGTGCGCAACGATTTCGACTTCGGCAGTGTGCAGCTGTTTGCCCAGCAGTTCCTTGATAGTGAATATATCTATGCAGCTCTCTATAACAACCAGCTGCATCGACGCAAGATACATATCCCTGAGCTTCTATATACTGAGCAGGAGAGCGACCTGCGCAAGAGTGGCGAAAAACAATTTGACTATGTCAATCCAGCCCAGAGAGAGGTCCAGGTAGAGATGGAGCGATGCTTCACCTCCTTCCTGCAAGAGGAAGGGCTGCTGCTGACTCCCGACATGATACGCAATGCTAACCTCGATGTTGAAATGGAAACAGAGGCCAGCGTTATCATTCCTGTCAGAAATCGCGAAAAGACAATAGCCGACGCCATTCGTTCGGTTCTAAGCCAGCAGACCACATTCAACTACAATGTGATAGTTGTTGATAATCACTCTACTGACGGCACCACAGCGGCAATAGAAGAAATTAAGAACGAGCAACTGAAACTTGGCCATCCGAACCGCGTTGTTCATATAATTCCCGAGCAGACCGACCTTGGAATTGGCGGATGTTGGGATTTGGCTATACGCTCTGACCACTGCGGCAAGTTTGCCGTGCAACTCGACAGCGATGACCTCTACAGCGGCACCGACACGCTGCAACGAGTAGTAGATAAATTCTACGAGACTAAGGCAGCTATGGTCATCGGCTCATATTCTCTCGTTGATTTCAACCTCAATCCCCTGCCCCCAGGCCTGATAGACCATCGTGAGTGGACCGACGTCAATGGCATGAACAACGCACTTCGCATAAACGGTCTCGGTGCCCCGCGAGCTTTCTTCGTGCCTGTCCTTAGGGAGATTGGATTCCCTAACACAAGCTACGGCGAGGACTATGCCGTGGGATTGGCCATCTCTCGGCAATACAAGATTGGACGCATCTACGACTGCCTCTACTTATGCCGTAGGTGGGACGGCAACTCGGATGCTTCGCTATCTATCGACAGGATTAATCGCAACAATGCCTACAAAGACACTATTCGGAGTTTGGAAATTCAAAAACGCCGAGAGCTGCTCAAGCAGCAATTTCGCGGTGCAGATTTCCACTCCTCCTTCCAAACCCAATTAGATTGCTGGCCGGAAGTTAAGCAGCGTTTCGAGGACTTGGACAACAAAGTCGTTACACGTGATCTCCTGCTGCCTGGCGGTATCAAACTGGCAGCACAATTCAATCCTGCTCGCATAGTATCCACCGCTGCCCGTGTTGACAAGCAGAGTATTGCATGCCGCCGTTGCTTCCTATGTCAGGATAACCAACCCGCTGACCAAATGCATTTCCACTATGGTGCCACCTACCAGTTTTGCATAAATCCCTATCCTATCCTCCATGAACATTTCACCGTGCCGGTTATGGCACATAAGCCGCAAATACTGGAACAACGATACGAGGACATGTGCTGCATGGCACAAGAGTTTTCTGGCCACACATTCTTTTATAACGGCGCACAATGCGGGGCTTCTGCTCCTGATCACTTCCATTTCCAGATGGGCAAGAAAGGCCAGATGCCTTTGGAGCGCGACTATGAGCAATACGCCAAAACAGCTCTGCCTATCGTTGATGACATTATATTGATAAAGGACTTTGCCTATCCGCTCTTTGCATGTCACACCACCAACAGTCTGGGCAAGATAATCCGCGCTCTGCCAATTGTGGAAGGTGAGCCGGAACCACGCTTCAACCTTATCACCTGGCAGGATTCAAAGAACCCCGTCTTCCTTATTATACCGCGTAGGAAACTGCGCCCCGACTGCTACTTCGCCGAGGGAGAAAGCCATTACTGCATCAGTCCTGGTGCAGTAGATATGGCCGGTCTGATTATTACGCCACGTGAAGAGGATTTCCGCCGTCTGACTGCCGAGAAAGTTTCACAAATACTACAGGAAGTGACGCTCTCCGCCAAAGAGATTGACGAAGTTGTAGCGAAACTTAAATAACATAGCCCTATGGATAGTTTGCCCACCACAATCCGCGTCGGCATTATGACCGCACCAAAGATTGACGTAACCTTCCACGGACCGTCGCTCTTTACGCTCCATGGTGTAACTATTGGAAAAGGCTACCACTGGCAGCGCGAGGAAGACCAAACCTTCACTGGCCAACTCAACATCATTAAGGAGGATAACGACCTGCTTACCGCCGTCAACACATTGCCCATCGAAGAGTATCTCGTCTCGGTTATCAGTAGTGAAATGTCGGCTACGGCATCATTGGAGTTCCTCAAGGCTGCCGCAGTAATCAGCCGTTCGTGGGTAGTGAAGCAAATAATGAACAAACAAACCAAAAGTGTTAAATCACAAGGTATTATAGACACCACAGATACACTCATAATTTGGCAAGACCATGAGGATCATACACTATATGATGTGTGTGCCGACGACCACTGTCAGCGTTATCAAGGCATCACTCGTGCCACCAATCCCAATGTGAGGCGTGCCGTAGAAGAAACCTGCGGTGAAGTGCTCACCTATCAGGGCGAGGTATGCGACTGCCGCTTCTCCAAATGCTGTGGTGGCAAGACCGAGGAGTTCGCCACCTGTTGGCAAGACGTAGATGTTCCCTATCTGCAGGCTCTTGAAGACCGCGATCCTCACGATGGCACTATCCTGTGTGATACTCACGACCCTGCAATCCTCTCGCAAGTTCTCAACAACTATGATCAGGAAACCACCGACTTCTACCGTTGGAATGTGAGATTTACCAGGCAGGAACTCAGTTCGCTACTAAGCCGCAAGCTGGGTCGCGATTTCGGTGACATTATCCAACTCGTGCCTCTCAAGCGCGGACCCGGTGGACGCATCTGCCAACTACAGATTCGCGGTACAAAGGACTCTCTTCTCATTGGCAAAGAGCTGACAATACGCTATGCTCTTAGCGAAAGTCACCTCTACAGTTCAGCTTTCGAAGTGGAACAGACGGATGACTCTTTCATCCTCCACGGCAAGGGATGGGGACACGGTGTAGGCCTTTGTCAGATAGGCGCTGCCGTTATGGGCAGCAAAGGCTACAACTATCGTGAAATCCTTGCCCACTACTACCCTGGCACAATAATTCAACATTGACCCATCACCGACCGCATTTAGATTTAAGTCCATATAAACGCATTTTAAGCAACTATATAAAATATGAATAATTCAACGAGCAAATCCAATCCTTGGGCATGGGTGCCATCGCTATACTTTGCGGAAGGCATCCCCTACCTCATGGTGATGGCTATCGCCGCCATCATGTACAAAAAGCTTGGTCTCGACAATGACGAGATAGCACTCTATACCAGCTGGCTCTACCTCCCGTGGGTCATCAAGCCCCTGTGGAGTCCCATCGTTGACATCTTCCGCACCAAACGCTGGTGGATAGTAGTGATGGAGTTTGTGATAGGCGTTACCATCGCTGGTGTGGCTCTCACCATACGTGCACCGCAGTTCGTTCAGTACACTATTGCTTTCTTCTGGATCATGGCCTTCAGCAGCGCCACTCACGACATTGCTGCCGACGGATTCTACATGATAGGGCTTGACACTAACCAGCAGTCGCTCTTCGTGGGCATTCGCAGCACCTTCTATCGCATATCTATGATAGCCGGACAAGGTCTCACTCTCATTCTCGCCGGCTCACTCGAGTCGTCGCTCTCCGACGAACCTCTTGCATGGCATTACACTATGGGAGTTGTGGCAGCGGTATTCATCCTGCTTTTCATCTACCACGCTCTGGCGTTGCCCCGCGTAGAACGTACACAGACTGACAGCGCTCCTGCAGCAAGTCAGTTCCTCGTTACGTTCAAGGAATTCTTTATGAAGCCCGGTGTATGGATAGCCATCATATTTATGCTCCTATACCGTTTCCCGGAGGCTCTTCTCACCAAGATAGCCCCACTCTTCCTTATCGACAAGGTTGAAGCCGGCGGCCTGCAACTCTCTACCGAGGCAGTAGGTATCGCTCAAGGCACCGTAGGAGTTATAGGCCTCACCCTCGGAGGAATACTCGGAGGCATCGCGGCCTCACGCGGAGGTCTCAAGCGTTGGCTATGGCCGATGGTATGGGCCATCACCTTGCCTGATATCATCTATGTATTGCTTAGTCTGTTGCTGCCCACTAACATCATCATCATCTCTACAGCCATCTTCATCGAGCAGTTCGGCTACGGATTTGGTTTCACAGCCTACATGCTCTTCATGCTATACTTCTGCCAGCAAGGAGATAACCCACGTGCCCAGACTTCTCACTATGCCATCTGTACCGGCTTTATGGCACTGAGCATGATGCTTCCCGGCATGTTTGCGGGCTACCTGCAGAAATGGCTTGGCTATCCGGCGTTTTTCATCCTGGTCATCATCTGCTGCCTGCTCACCGTCCTGGTGGCACGAATAGTGAAGATTGACCCATCCTTCGGAGTTAAAACTAAAAAACAAAATAACTAAACATATTATGAAAACCTCCATGTTCAACTTCTCGTCAAATAGTCAAATCGTGAAATCGTCAAATAGTCAAATCGTGAAATCATCAAATAAATCAATGCTTAATGTCCTCTGTGCATTGATTACCGTTGTATGCATGCTGTGTTCATGCTCCTCTGATGACAAAGACACGCCCGCCGAACCCCAAACTTACCGCAACTCTCTGCTCGTATACATAGCTGCCCAAAACAGCCTTGGGTACTTTGATAATCAGTACACCAGTGCCTCCAAACTCGATTCTGCGGAGATTGTTCAGGCCATGAGCGAACTCAGCAGCACCGAGGACAATGTGTTCCTCTTTATCGACGATGCACGCAAACCGCGCCTGTATCGCCTCTACCGCATTGCTTCAGGCACTCAGCGACGCACTATCATCACCAAGATCTACGCATGGCCCACCGATGTATGCTCTGCTGATCCCGCCACGCTCTGCCAAACTCTCACACGCATTGCCACCGACTATCCCTCCGAGAACTACGGTCTGGTGCTTTGGAGTCACGGTAGCGGATGGGTAGCAAGCACCAATGTGCAAAACACTATGAAGTCGCAGAAATACCGCCCCTTCGCGTTCGGAGTGGATGTGGGACCCGGTGGTGACCTCGACGACGATACCGATGCGCAGGGCAATATGGGTGTGCAGATGGACATATCTGACCTCGCCAAAGCTGTATCCAATAGCGGAGTGCATCTCAATTACATCCTGTTTGACGCTTGCGGCATGCAAAACATCGAGACAGCCTATGAACTACGCAACGTGACTGACTACGTCATAGGAAGCACCACATCTACCTCGGCGTATGGATGCTACTACATCAACCTGCTGCCCAAACTCATGGCATACCCCTTCACACAGCAGAGGGCAATCAATATTGCCAATCAATATTTCTATGATTGCGCACTCAATCCCCTGCTCCAGGAGTATTATGACAACATGGGTAATGTCTGCTCTGTAATCAAGACTTCCGAACTCGACAACCTCGCGGCAGCAACGGCACAATGCGTCTCCAAGGGCATAACACACCGCCAAACACCGTCCATGGATACTGTGCAACACTACCTCAGCACATTATATTACGATGCTCCCGAAGACTTTGACATGGGCTCAGCCATCCATCACCTTGCCGGCGAAACGCTCTACCAGCAATGGCGCAACGCTGCCGACCAATGCATCATCGCCAGCAACTTCTCATCTAAATACATAATTGCAATTGTCGGTGGCCAATATATCTATAATACTCCTACCGACCTTGACCACGCCGTAGGAGTAAGCATGTTCGTTCCACGCGATTTGTTTGAGAAATCGCCCTACACCAATTACAACCTTCAGTTCCGCCGCACAGCATGGTACTCCGCAGCGAAATGGAGCCTAACAGGTTGGTAAGCCAAGTATATCTTGGGCTGCAGCAAGGGCTGTAATCAACGACACTCCCGTAGCATCAGCCTGGCGGATACCGTCGTGACCGCTTAGAATAGAACCTACCGCATACAGGTTGTCAACTCTCACCCCATGAAGTATGGGGTGAAGTTTTTCGTCGGTAGCCACTCCAAACTGCATAAACGGCTGCGACTGGAAGATGTCGGGAGTAGTACGTTGGTAATTGGTGATAGGCTTCCCGTCATCTGCCGTCTGGACCACATCAAGACCAAAGATGGGCTCACTTACCTTGCGATAGTCGGCTATGAGGCCATGACTCTGGAAAGAGCCTGTAGCCAGCACATAGCTGCGAGCCGTCACGTTGCCCGAGTAGCCTGTAGCTATGCCTTCGACCATACCTTGCGGCACCATGCCTGAAGTCACCTTGGCATCATGGAATATCTCGCCGCCCAGGCTGGTAAAATAGTTACGGAGCTGTGTCTGTACATACATTCCCGGCTGAGAGGGAGGCAACGTGGCAATAATCTGCATCGGGCAGCCCACCATCTCCTTCAGCATCTCGAGGGAATCAAAGGATATCACGGCGGGAAGGACAACTGTTGGAGATTGAGAATTGAGAATTGAGAATTGAGAACTTATCTTGCGGCCCAATTCGCGAAGAGCTTCCTCGCGGGTGAGGATACGGGCTATACTGGTAGCGCGGGTTTCGTAGGGACTGCTGTGGCCGCCCCGCATACTGTTCAACTGCAGCGAGATGACGCTCACCTTCGCTCCCATCTGCTCCAGCCCCGCCTTTATAAACTCTACGGGGAAGTCAAGGAAGCCCTCTATATCTACAAGCACTATGTCGGCACCTGCCACCTGGTCGGCTGTGAGACAACCGTCGATAGTCAGCCATGCAGGCCTGGCTATTCCCATAGGAGTGATGCGATGGTGGTTTTGCTCAGCTTTGCCACTCACACTTATCCCCGCCTCGCGGAGCAGGTCGGCAGCTTTGTCGGCAAGAAGTCCCAGACGGCTCACGCCCACCTTGGCATAAGGATGGGTTGCCGGCAGGCTCTCTGCAGCACTTAGAGGACTCTGCACCTCTTTGCCCTTATCATCATACCCCAGCAGGTCGAATGAACCGGAGAAGCAGTTGAGCGTACTGGTGCCCGATGTGGCGATGGCCACCCTCTGACCGCCACGAGCCAACGCAATGCCCGCAGTCAGTCCACTCAGTCCTCCTCCTATTATTATAGTATCAAAATCTTGCATCCTTATCAATATGCTCAATGTTCAATGCTCAATGTTCAATGTTTAAAACTGGACTTAAATCTAGATTCCGGCATCATGCCGGTCAATGCTCAATGCTTCAAGTTAGAAGTCTAGAAGTTATTGTAGTTATCGCGGCTTTGCCGCTCGAAGTTATCACAGCCGTTGGCTGTTCGACATTAGTCTGACTATCGTCGTTAACTTCTTTAACTTCGAGCCCGCTTGCGGGCGTTAACTTCTGAGCGAAGCGGTAACT
>JAFZXF010000124.1 GCA_017616915.1 Bacteroidaceae bacterium | reverse complement strand
CCATTGGCTCCAATACTGTGCCATCCTTGTCTTTACGTGTAGGCAACTTTCCTATCTGCTTTTCATTGGAGAAGCAGGTTATCACGTGATAAACGTTTGCAGAGGCGTCATTCTGCACAGCAGCACCACTCAGGATGGTCTGCTCCTCCATCTCCCATGGCTCGTTAACGTTGTTACCATTACGGTCCATGTGTTCGCGGGCGGTGCGAATAGTGTAGGTGTTAGCGGGATTTAGGTCATAGCCGGCAACAGAGAGGGTCTCTCTGAAATCAGCATCTCCAGGATGTCCTTCTTGGCAATAGGCATGCCCAGCAGCCTCATGATTTACGCCGCCAATAATGGTCACAGCTTCCGGCACCACGAAGGTATTGGTACGCGAGTCACCCTGATTACCGTATGCATCGCGGAAGGGATAGAACGTACCACCGCACACGAATATCTCGAAACGCTGGTCTTTATAGTAATTGCCGACTGTTCCTTTGTCGTGGTCGGTGTCATCTAACCATGCATCACTCTTACGTACGCCAATGATATACTCCAGAGCATCACCCACTCGGTGGAACGGGTTAAGGAACGAGCTACCCATCTGCTTGTACATCTCAACATCGTCCTCGACCTGTTTGTATTCATCACTTCCTTCTGTAGGACGAGAATGCCCCTTGTCGTCATAGCGCTCCTTTAGCTCTTTCTCAAGCGTGTTACCTTGCATATTTACCGCTTTCTCGGTCGGGAGACGCTGGGTCGTAGTAACGAAGAGTCGCTTCATCACGTGCTTGAGTACCACCTTCACTTCGAAGTTGCCATTTAGCACGCGCGCACCCATCTCTATAAAGGAGTTGTTCTTTACCTCTCTTGTATAGTGAGAGTTATCTGCCAGAGTGATATAGTCTTCTACCGCCTGACTCTTGCGGTTGAGGCCGAAGATATCAGTTGATTCCAATGTCGGGAACTTCTGCTGGAACTCTTCGTATGCAGCATACGTCATTCCCGAACGGGTGAGCACAGATGAGACGGTAATCGGGAAGTAATTCTCACCTTTCGATGTCGAGTTTTCGTATGGCATGTTCTGATTCCAGCGCACACCATCGCCTGCGTCTGGCGGAAGCTCGATGTTGTTTACACCTCCCATACGTCGTGAACCCACACCGCAGTAGTTCATCGGGTAGTTCTCTTCTATCTGAGCCAGGTTGGTTACATCAGTACCTGCCACGTTCGGGTTCTCATTTGCCGTGTTCTGCCAGAACACCGAGGAGTTGGCACGCAGGTTAGTACCGAAGTACAGTCCTCCGGCACTTACCGAAGCTGTGTTGTAAACTATGGTTGAGGATATGACATGCGCGTATGTGGCTGTTCCGACATCGTTTGCGTTTTCAGGCTCATAGACATATATGCCAGCACCAAGTTTGGCGGAGTTGTTCTTGATAATACATCCGCTGACTAAGGCGTGACTCTCCAGATACAATCCGCCACCGCCGCCTATCGCGTTGTTGTTTTGGATAACACAGTTCTTGATATGCGCATAATCCGTTACTACGGTACCGGCTCCTCTTTGCTGGTCTTCGTCAGAGCCATTGGCGTTACCATTCTGGATGAACAATCCATCCAGGACGGTACGGTTGTCCTCCACCTTGGCATTGGGATTGTTATTCACAATCTCCAGTTTCTTCGCGGCTATTGCTTCGGTTTGCTCGGCAGGAGTCATTGAGTCGTAGTTGGGAATAATAGCCGCCCACCTGTCTTCGTCGTATCCCTTCTTATCCCACGGATAATCGCCAACTGTATAAGTCCCGACTACGGTCTGGTCGCTTAGGAACTCCAATTCTCCGGGATCATCCTCTTTCTCTTTGTACCACTTCTCTTTTAAGTCATACAAGTCGTTGGTGAAGGTAATAACGTGATATGCCTTACCACCTTCTTCGCTTACCGTTCCGTCGAAGTAGGTAGGACGACCGAGGATATCGCGCTCATCGGAGAATTTATAAGTGCCGCCTTCTTCTTCAACACCATAGCCGCCTTCTACACGAATGCCGTGGGGAACAAGGAGAGACTGTTGTAGTACGTTATTGCCGGTATTGTTAGGATTCTGACAACGTTCTGGCGTATAGTAGAACGGCTCCCAACTTGGGTCATCGTCGTAATTGTAATTACCCTCCAGGCGGACAATGACTTCGTAGTCTTTCAGTTGAGAAAGGTGCCCGTAATACGTATTCTTCATATTGGATACGCCATTAATAACAGCCTCCTCAATCCGTTGTTCTTTAGTGATTGGGTTTCCCTCGCTATCCACACCATCAGTTAGAGCATCAAGCTCTGCCGCGTGCTCTGTTCTATAAATCGTTTCAAGAACTGCGTCTAGGTCATTACTTGTAATTGAAGGATCATTCGTCTTAAGTTCCCTCAAATACGCATCATCCAACTCTCTTTCCAGTTCGTCTCGTTTAAAGTTGTTTTTGACTTGCGTAGCATCATAGTTAGCATCAGAGGGATTACTGGAAGCATCATATTTATAAGAAGCATAGCGCCAGCGTCCTGCCGCATCGAGCACTTTCTGGAGCTTGCTAAAGCAAGCGGCATTGGGGGCATCTTCGGCAGTGGCGGTACCATAGCCTTTTCTTGATACAAAGAAAATAGCTTTCTTTTCAGCCGGGTACAATGACGGTTCTATCTCACGTGTACCGTCATACTCGTATGCACCCATATCTATCTGGCAGTCCTGAATACGGTCAGCGTATGCCACGTCATTCTCCGGTGGATCGGTGCTTAATACATTCTGGTAAACAACGAAGCTTTCAATTTGAGCCTCTGTTTTGCCTTTATATCCTAATGCCTTTTTAAGTGTGAGCGCGAACGCCTCTGTACCTTTATTGATACAATTATGGTTGGTACTGAGTAAGCGGAAATCGTTATTAGCTTTTGCTCTCGGGTTTTCGGAATTATAAGTGCCACCTTCCAAGTCTGCTGCGAAAGGTGTGTTGGCTGCAGATGGAGCTACTCCATTGAGGAATACGTTACCTATGCCGTAATTACGATTTGCCGCAGCTTTGCCGGCATCAACAGCGGGATCATAGTTAGTAACATTCTGTAAAGTAGTAGGATTAGGTTGCAAATCTTCTGACTGTATATAGCAGTGTAGGAACGGATTAAGTGTCGATACTCCGGCGTTGCGGTCGCGAATCGCAATACCATTATTGCCATAAATAATCGTATTCGCAACAAAGAGGTTTGGACTTGATGCGGTCGCGAGAGATATAGCTCCTCCACTATAATGTGTTCCGTCTTCTTTCCAATTACAAGTATTATATGCTATGGTATTATTATAGAATCTACCTACGCAGAATCCTAAACCTCCTCCTGAGTGATACGAATAGTTCTTTGCAAAGAGCGAATTGAAGCAAGTTCCTTCATACATAAACATGCCGCCGGCAAAAATCTGTCTCGCTGCGACGTTCGTTCCATGCGTAGAAACATTATCCAATACAAAACAACCCTCAATGGAAGAAGTCGCTCCATCACAAAAGATGCCACCACCCTTTATTGCTGCGCAATATGACATATTGTTGATAACGATGCAGTTCTGCAAGTGGGCTCCCTCATATATATTTACACCGGCACCACCTCCATGAGCCATTCGCTCGTCGGCTAAGAAACCATGACGAATAGTAAAGCCATCCCAATACACATCAGAATACTCTACATAGTTCGGATCTTCTCCTACATAACTGTCTTTTTCCCAAGAAGTTCTTTTAGCCTTTGTGGAACCCGTTACTCTATGAGTGTGTGCTAATTCATCCTGAAATTTACCATTTGTACTGCCGCTGGCTGGGTCACCAACACTACCTGCCCCATAAGTGGGCACACAAACATCTGGCATAGTAAGCACGCGCTTGCGAAGTGTGGTGCGATGATGACCATCGCCCTCGGCACGCTTATAGATTTCTGTGTGGGTAGAATGAGTATCACCCACAGTGACAGTACTGCTTCTCGTAGAGCTGACCTCAACATAACCAGGGCTATCATAAAGTCTGGTCATATGTACGTTGGACATCAACACCTCCCTATAGTTCCCATTGGATGCAAATGCGGGGAAATCACCCGTGGCAGGATCAGTTACCTTGGTTCCCGGTTCTGCCATTATTCGTAGAGTAAAATCTCCCGTCTCGGGCTGATTGACGTTTTCGAACAGGTATCGCTTCAATATATTGCCACGTTCTTGACAATAAATAGGTTGCGATACACATACAAGGCCATCTCTATTGATAATATAAAATGTAACTCCCGTATTTTCTTCATCAGGATAATCGCGGTAAAAAGCAGCCAGGTCAATTTGTATGTTATAATTTCCTTTGGGAACATTCTTCATGGTTTGCCATAGGCTCATTTTAACCAAACCACCTTTTATTCTCATACCACGCGGAACACTGCCTATCGTGTTTCCTGCTGCATCTACAACATTCTTAGAACCATCAAATCTGAAACTGTTATAGTCAACATTGTTGACTCTGTTTGCATATACCAATTCCCAACTCTTATTTCCTCCAGCCTGGTCTCCAAAATACTGGTAAACGTATTTTTCTCCACTTGCCCAATTGACATTACCTTCCTGAGAAGATCCCGTCTTATCTGTTTTATGTCGCTTTGAAAACACATTTGTGTTCGCAGAATAAAGCATATCCGGATAGCGTACATAGTTTGTCACATCCTCTTGATCACGCCAGTCGTACTGTTTTGTTATTGTAACATTCTCTGTTTGTTCTGTGTATGTGTCTGTCGTTTCTGCAAACTCATAGTCATCGTCCCAGAATTTGACTGCATCCGTGTTAAGAGTTTCATTATCTGTTTTCGGATCTACGTCAGATATTTGCAGTATGGTTTCATAATCCTTGGGATTAAGATTGTTTTCCGTTGCAGCTAAGGACTTAGGGATATTTATTACATCCGACATTAGCGCTTGGCGCTCGCTTAAGCCTGGCGTGCCGCCATCCTTGGCAGGGAAGCCGCCCATAACGGTAGTCTTGTCTCGCATCACGAATCCCTTATAGTCGGTGTATTTACCATTGCTGACCCATACCTGCACGGAATCTATTCCGGCAACGCGTTCGGGGTCGTTGGCAGCCAAAGCGTTGTAAGCCGCGGCTTTTTCCACGGCATACTGCAGGCCGCCCACATATTTCTCTGCGCGGGTGTTGTTGATCCAGCGGTTCGTGTTGCAGTCACTTATAAAAGCATCTAAACCCGTTCTATTAGTGTTAGAATAAGCGGTATATCCTGATGCATCATTCCAATCGGTGCCGTTATGATATGGATTTGCCCTCCAGAAAGAACGGGATGCACCGGAGATTTCACCGTATGGGTAACGGGGGTCATAATCGTACCCCGCTGTAAAACCTGTAATTGTTGAACCTCCCGTTACAACGGGGGTGCCGGGAATCGTTTCAGGATCATAATTAATAGTTTCAGTCTGTCCGTCCAATGCTCCACCTACATATGTACGAGTCTCTGTTGTGTATGTTGTGGTAATAGTAGAAGTAGATGTTGCCCCGGTTTTCTTATCTGTAAACCAAACTTTTCCAAAGCCGCCAGAGTATTTGCTATTGGTCGTTAATATGGGATTGCCGCTACCATCAAGGACTCGGTCGCAAGTCGGTTCTGTATCTATTTGGTCGCCAGTAGCGAGAGCGGGACCGGGAACCGTACTGAGCTGATAAACAGTATTTCCCGCGATGGCATTCGCCCATGAGGAGCCGTCGCGTTTTCCTGCGCCGTCGGGAGTGACATAGAGAACAGCCCCTTTCTTGGGGAGACGCTGGGTCTCGATAGCACCGATGTCGGGGTCGCCACCGAAATCACGAGTGGCATACGCCAAATCGTAACCTATTGTGGTGGCATTGTTTGAGCCCAAGAGACCTGTGCCGGTGTCCATCGTAGTGTTAGCAGCATTGACGATAGGGTTCGTGGGCAGAGGCTCGTAGCTGACAACACCTCCGTAGTAAGACCTGTCGTCCGTGGTGGAGTGGCCTACGTTACGGCTGGGGTTAACAAAGTAGGGATAACGTACTGTTCCAAATACACCGCTTCCTGTACCCTGCTGACTTCCATCGTTCTTACGAAACTCTTTTGAGGTATTATCCTCACTTATATTGTGAGTTAACGAACGATAGATATGCTTTTTATTCAAGCGGGTCTCCAGATTCGCATCGGTGCTCTCATCTTCTCCCTCATTACCCACATAATTATAAGGCAACAGCACATCATAACCCATGTAGATGTATTCTCCTGTCACGTTGTACCAACTCTCTTTCGGGCAGAAGACGGTGTTCGCAATGTTGCTACGGTCAGCATGAACACGCAGACCGTTACTGAAAATCACTGAGTTATAGACCTCGATATGGCCGGCATTCGGTGTTTCATGTATCCCGTTAGGCTCGTACGGGACAGGGATAGTCTCTATCGGGTCGCACTTGAACGGGAAACCGCAGTTGTTCACCACATCACTGTTACGCACATATATCTTTGCGCCTTGTCCGTTAGCCGTAACAACTCCGTATAGCGTAATCTGATCTAGGATTGGAGTTATATTATTTGCCACGAAGCGGTTTGGATTGCCGTAGGTGTCGCCCGCCGTACAGTTACGAATGACGGTATTTACCACCGTGAGCTCGGCCTTGCACTTGCGGCCACCAGCATGATTGTTTGTAGCTTCACCGTTTACATAAATCGCAGCTCCTTCGGGCGCGGCGCAGTTGGCGATGACGCAGTTGCGCAGGATGTTGTTGGTCATGTCGCGGCGCTCATTGTCAGGCTCGTTAGCATTGTTGATGGCGAGACCGCCGCCATTGGACAATGAATGATAGAAATTCCATTCCGCTATTTCTTCCGGGGAACTTCCCTCGCTTGGTGCCGCCGCGATATTGGCGTTACCGCCCATGAGACGGAAACCATCGATAACAACATCGTGGCCATTGGCGATGGAGAAAACATGCACTGAGTGGTCATCAAAATCACCTCCGGTAATATCTGCAGTAACATCGCTATCGTAATCACGGGGATTGCGACCTGTAACAGTAGTGCCGGCGGTGGAGCTTGGGTAACCGCCATAGAGACGCATGTTACTAGAGGGACGAATAGCGGCAGTACGGATATAGTTCGTGATATATGAACCGCGACCGGCTACATTGATCGTTCCTTCTTTTACGAGTATCTGCACATGGGGGTAATTAGTGAAATCTGCATCGCCGGGATTCTTGACGCGATAATAGGTGAGTGAACAGTCTTCGGCATTTTGACCATCTGTCATCCAATTGTCTGTCAATTGGTTTTGGAAGAAATAGACGGCGTCCTGCAGGTTGTTGAGCGGGTGAGTCCAACTGTAGCCCATCGGAGCTGAATCTAAGTAACCGGTGGTGCCATGTTCGTCATCATTGTTTTCTCCCACGGTTACAACGTTGGGGTCCACGAAGATGGTGGGGATAGGAGTCGTTACATCAGGAATACGACCTTCCGTTGCCTCCAACGGCGGCAACAGCGCATATTGAATTGTACGATAGGTATTGGTAAGGGCGCCGCAGGTTGACACACTCTCATATTTAATACCAACGGCGTCGCGGTCGGCATTGGCGTGCTGGATCTGACTCGCAGAGGCGATGGTTACATCGACAATCTGCTTACCATGTCCTCGAAGGTTGGATACCGAGAGCGGGTGCCAGTTGTAGATGTCCTGATAGGGCTCACCGTCAGCAGTGGCGGTCTGGTCTATCACCCCTTCGTCGTGCATGATACCCGCTGCGGTAGTGGGGTGGGAGAAGATAGGGAAGTTACCAGATTTAACGTCCTCGGTAGGAACGTTAGCATCGTTGAGGTTAATCACAGACTTGCGGACAACACTCGACCAGTCGGCGATATCGCCTTTGGCGAATGCACTATGGTCGATTTCTATTGTGCTGCTCGCATCGCTTTTGTATGCCGCAAACTGAATATCGCTATTCGATTTGCACTTGTTGCCCCAGGCTACGGAGTTGTAGATGGTGCCGTAGTCGCGCACATAAATACCACCTGTACGTCCATGACGGCGACCATAGTAGATTACGTCGGGACCGATACATTCGTTGTTGACAACCGAGACGTGGTCGAGCGTTCCGCCCTCATCCAGATAGATGCCGGCGCCCTCTGCGTTACTGGTGCAGTTGGCAATGACAACGGATTTAGCATAAGGATCAAAGGGCGTGGCCTCCTTGTCTTCTTCCAAACCATAGGCTGCCAGGAACGTCGCGTCTTGAATCTTGGCCGTTTCCTCAGGGTACTCACCGGGCACGTGACAGATGGCCAGACCGGCGCCGATACGCGATGCGCACTGGATTACGTAGCTGTGCTCCAGCGAGCCGTCGTAGTCGATGCAGACGCCGCCGCCGTAGCCCTGCTGCATACCATAGCCCGCGGACTGACACGTGTGGATATAACAGTAGTTCACCTTGCCGCCGCCGTCCATATAGATTCCGCCTCCGCGAAGAGTGGCGGCACAGTTGCGGACGATACAGTTCTCAAGCTCTGAGTTGCGCACCATATACACGCCGCCACCGTAAGCGGTGTGGTCGTGACCGTTGAGGTTCGTGCTGCTGGCATTACCGCCTTCGATAATACAGCCGTCAATCTTTGCCTTTCGGGTAAGACCTTTGTAATGACTGCCCTCTTCTGCCGGTTCACTATTGGAGAAGGTAGTGGTAGCCAATGCTGTATTATAGAAAGCATAGCGCCCGATAGTCTTCACGCTGTTGGGCATAACAACGCTGTTGTTAGTCAAGTCATCACCCAAGTGCTCACAATTGGCGAAAGCATAGCGCTCAATGGTTTTCAGACCAATGGGGAAGGTGACAGCCGTCAAACCGGTGCAACCGGCGAAAGCGTAGCGCCCTATAGTCGTCAGGCTGCTTGGGAAAGCAAAGGACGGCAAGCTTGTGCAACCATAGAAAGCGGCCTTCTCTATGGTCGTCACGCTACTGGGTAAGGTGGTGATATTCAGGCTTGAACAGCCGTAGAATGCAGCGTGCCCTATACTCGTTACACTATTGGGCAGAGTGACGGAAGTAAGGCCCGTACAGCCGGAGAAGGTTCCTTCCTCTATACTCTTGATAGCAGCTGATATGGTGACGGACGTCAGGCCCGTGCAGCCGGAGAACGCTCCCGCCGCGATGCTGGTAACAGCGTATTTCTTGCCGCTATGGGTTATAGAGTCAGAGGGGATGGTAATCGATCCGGTGTAATTTGCAGAGCCTTTAACCACCTTCGCTGTCTTGGCAGATGCGTCAAGTGTATAGTAGACACCACCTATGCTCACTGCACCCTGAGCAGCGGTAAACGTCTTGTCGTAGGTATAGGTGTCTATCGGATTCGCTTCGCCCACAGTTCCATTCGTGCCGAACCATACCACGTGGTAGGAGCTTAGCGGGAAGGTGGTGTTGTAAACGCCGCGCTTGGCATTGTAAGTGAATGAAATATTGTTGGTGTGGTGGTTACCCGAGAGGATGGTTTTGTATTTGAACTCCCAACTTCTCGGACCAGTCATATCTCCTCTGTCGTGAGCCGAATAAAGCTCTTGCACAGTTAGCTCTTGATCAGTTAGATCATTGGCAAATATTCGTACGTTCGGAAGTTCCGATTCGGCAATGCCAAGAGTCGTATAATTTTCGTCACCCTTGAAGCCACCAAAGATGGTAATACCCTCATACACACGGAACGAGGTGTTGAAAATCGAGCCGTCCGCATCGTCGGTGGAGCGGCGCGTGGGCACATAGGTGGCGAAATCGTTGTCTCCGTCCTTGCCCGCCACGTAGATATAGCCCTCGTTGTTCGTGTTCTTTATGAGTTCATAGAGCTCATCGATCGCGTTCTGCAAGTTGTCCTTCGCAGTCGCCCACGTCGTTCCGTCGTTGGCAAACGCGCCTCCCGGCTTCACATAGCGAATCAGTATCTCCCCCTCGGCAGACACAGTCATAGCCAGCAACATCATAAATGTCGCCGCCATCCGCCGTATGTGTGTAGTTAGACTCATTTCATTCGTCTATTATTGAACATTGAACATTGAGGATTGAGCATTATTTTTATAACAAAAACCATAAAAACTCTTTGTGCAAGCTGGCGCACGATGTGCTCCCGTTCTGTTATCGTCTCGAATATGGCTGTAAGCATAGCTTCCGCCATCTTCATGCCGAGAACTGAACGCATTCTGACGAATGCCAAAGCTTCCGCAAAGCAAAAACCGAGAAAACATTTTTTCCAAATCTCCATATGTGTAGAAATAAGGGTAATTGTTTTTCAGCGAAGCGGTGTTTTTGCTTTTGCCCAGGTTGTCATCCGCAGGTATGGATGAGGTGTATGCAGGCAGTTGTCTGTGAGCGGGCTCACAAGCAACAGCATGCAGACGCATCATCGGAGACGTAGTCTCAACCTGTGCAAAAGTGTTTTCTTTGTTTTTGTTCATTATTCTAATCTGGACTTAGCCTAATTTTCAATGCTCAATTCTCAATGTTTAACGTTTAACGTTTATATCATTTCCTCTGACCATCCGTGGCCGATCTCCCAGTGGGAGTCGAGGCGGAAGATGAAGTCTTCGGGCAGGTTGAACTCGTCTATGAGGAGGTCGCGGAGTTTCTCTTTGTCGATGCAGTGGTTTCCGCAGATCTCGCCGTTGATCCATGAGCCGACGTTGACATAGAACGTCCCGTTCTCCAGGAATATCCTGCCCCGCGGTATCATGGTGTAGTTGTGCTCCTTGTAGAAGATGGAGTCGGTGTCGCCTTTGGCCACAGCGCGGTGGTGCTGTTTCTGCCAGTATGTCTTGTGGAGTTTGGGGAACGTGGCGATTCGGCCCTGGTTCGCATATAGCTCGGCATCGCCTTTCTCCACTCCGAAGAGCACGTTATCGTTATAGTCATACCAGAAGATGCCGAGCTTCGGTTTACCGTTGTCCATAAACCCTCGCATCAGCTTTATCGCGTCATCGTGTTCACTCACCATGGCGAGCCGTTCGTATTCTATCTTCTGATAATCCTCAGGCATTTGCTTTTTTATTATTGAACATTGAACATTGAGGATTGAGCATTAGCCAAGTCCGGGTTCGCATGTCTCGATCTTTTTATTATTGAGCATTGAACATTGAACATTGAGTATTAGCCAAGTCCGGGTTCGCATGTCTCGATCTTTTTATTATTGAGCATTGAACATTGAACATTGAACATTGCCAAGTCCGGGTTCAGATGTCTCTATTCTTTGTTGTTCTTTTGTCTTTTTCCTGTTTCTCCGCCGCTCCTTATCGGACCTTAAGTGACCTTAGTCGACTCTAAGCGACCTTATCACTTTGCGGCGGCCCCATCGCGGTGCGGTGTTCTCACCTCGGGGCTTCTATCTTTTGTCGGTTCTGCAGTCTTATTCGGGTCATGCGCTCGGAGAAGCCGCCGTTCTCGGCGAAGGCTTTGCCGAGGCTCTCCAACTGCCTGTATAACAGGTAGTCGCATTGCTTGATGAGGATGATGGCCATATTTGCTATGGTCTCGGGCGGGCGCGTCTCGCAGAGCTTCATGAAGAACTCCGGCTCGGCGTGGTTCCTGCCGAGTTCGCGCATCGCCTTCCACTCTTCGGAGTCCTGCTGCCACTGCTGGTGTCCGCGTGTGGCGAGGTAGTCGATGTAGTCTTCTACCAGTTCTTGTAGGCTGGCCTTAGCCACGCTGAGGAGGTGAATCTCCGTCTTCGACGAGGTGGCTGAGGCTGAGCAACCCTCTATGATGTTCTGCTTGCAAGAGCGCGCCGCCTGCACCATCTGATCGATGGTGCGGTCCCCCTTCTTCAGGAAGTGGGAGCAGAAGTAGTAGGTCATCTCGTAGATAACCCGCGACTTCTTGTAGCTGATCAGCTCCCGAGGGTCGCTCCTATGTGGCAGAAGTGATTCCATTTGGTGGTTTCTTAGAGTGGTTATAGGGTGTTTATAGTGTCGATTAGGGTCTTCTAGCGTCTCTTAGCGTCGATTAGTGTCTCTTAGTGTCTTTTATAGAGTCTCTTAGCGTCTAATGTCTAGCGTCTATTGTCTATTGTCTCTTGTTTCTTATTCTTTCCGCCGCTCCTTATCGGACCTTAAGTGACCTTAGTCGACTCTAAGTGACCTTATCACTTCGCGGCGGCGCGGCGGCAATGTTTTTACATCGTTGGCTCATACGTGCCGCCTTGTTTCCAGTCGAGGGTGACGCTGACGCTGGCCTCGGTGGTGGTGACTTCGATGACGCCCTGGTCGGTGAGTTTTACGGTGAGTATCTTGAGCTGGCCGGCCTGCAGGGGTGTAGAGACGGTCAGGATGTTTTCGGTTACGGTGCCGTCCTCGAGGGTGACGTAGCAGCGGATCTCCCACCCGCCCTCGTCGGAGGAGGGGAAGCAGACGCCGTAGCGGCACACTTTGCGGGTGCTCTCGGGCAGCTGCACGTCGTTCATGCGGATGACGGTGTTAGAGTTGTAGGTGTAGATGCTGTCGCGCAGGGCGAAGCTGTCGCCTACCTTATTTATATACGTGCGCACGTCGCGCACGCGATAGCCGGCGGTGTCGATCACTATTGCTGCGGCACTGTTGGCCATGTAGAGGGGTATGAGGAAGTCCTGGTCCTGGTCGGCGAGCACTTCCATTTTCTGGCGTGCTGTGAACAGGCCGGTGCTGTGGCTGTCGATGGTGTCGCCTTTTGCCTGCACGAGTGTGGAGGTGGAGGCGTGGTCATATCCGTCGAGGCTCACGCTGCCCGCATTGGCGATGTTGGCCAGCGCGAGGTGTGTGTATTCTTTCACAGGCAGGTAGATGGTGTAGCTTGCCTGGTTGGCGTTCATCTGCTCAATCTCGTGCTTCTCAAGCTGGTCGTCGGTGCCGTAGAACGCCAGGTTGACATCCGCTGCGAACTCGCGGAAGATGTTCTGCGACAGCTCGTCGCGCAGCGCGTCGGCAATCACCTGGTCGGTCTCCGCGTAGAGCACCGTGCTCAGCTCGGTCTCGATGTTCGTCACCAGATGCAGCGTGTAGTCGATCGAGTAGTCCCTACCGCAGTTGGAGAGGTCATCGTCAATCGTGCTGCAAGAGGTCATCGCTGCTGCAAAAACAAGCAGCAGGGCATTGAGCATTGACAATCGACTTTTGACCATTATCTTTTTAATTATCTTCATCGTTTCTGCGGTTAGGCTATTAATTTTCAAATTTTATTTTGTGTCTAGTTGTTTCTTCTAACAAAAACCATAAAAACCCTTTGCGCAAGCTAGCGCACTATGTGCCCCCGTCCTGTTATCGTCTCGAATCTGGCTGTAAGCATAGCTTCCGCCATCTTCGTGCCGAGAACCGAACGCATTCTGACGAATGCCAAAGCTTCCGCAAAGCAAAAACCGAGAAAACATTTTTCCCATATCTCCATAGGTAGAGAAATAAGAGTAATTGTTTTTCAGCGAAGCGGTGTTTTTGCTTTTGCTCAGGTTGTCATCCGCAGGTATGGATGAGGTGTATGCAGGCAGTTGTCTGTGAGCGGGCTCACAAGCAACAGCATGCAGGCGCATCATCGGAGACGTAGTCTCAACCTGTGCAAAAGTGTTTTCTTTGTTTTTGTTCATCGTTTCTATAACTTTTTACTTCGGGTCCACTTCTGCTTCACCATCTAGGGCGGTTGTGAACACCGTGTTGAAGGTCAGGTCGCCGCGCACCCAAGGAGTGAAGATGGTGCTTCCGCTGATGTCGCGCCGGAACTCCGGCAGATAGCTTTTGTCTGCTTCACCGTTCTTGCGGAGCCGCGTCCGGATGCAGAATTTGTTGTCATAGCGGCTGTCCTTGAACGGAATAGTATAATAGTATGCGCGGCCCATCCACTGAGAACCGACATCATTGCTGATGATGGTGGTATTGTATGCGCCGGCTTCATCGGTGCTGCGCACATTTTCCATCGGGCGGAACAGATAGGCCTGGCCGCCAAACTGGTTCTCCGCCGTTATCTCCGTGATGCGGAGACTGCTCTGCTGGCTTGTGGCCACATTCCAAATCAAATCGACCTTCGATGCCACGTGATATAGTAGCAAATTCACATAAGGAACAGTACCCGTTATAGCTTTAACGGTGCCATAATAAATGCTACCACTTTCACCATCGCTAATATTGTAATTGTATGGCGAAGAGTATAGGTTTTGCAGGTTATTGCGTAAGTTCCTTTGTAGAATATCTTCTTCAGAGTCTGCAACTGCCCCAGATAGACTAAATTTCAAGTTAGTCACTTCCGCTTCTGTAGTAGGATTATCGAGTCCTGTAAGTTTGACTTTTGATACTGCTGCATATACACGTGCCCAGTTTCGTTTGCCAGCGGGTAAACTTATGTCTATTTTCCCTTCATATTCGTATACGAAGTCGCCATATTGTGAGAGCGGACCGGTATATACTTTCTTCTGACTCCATTTTTCGGTGTCGAGGTTGACTACTCCGTCTATTGTTTCCGGACGGAAGATTTGGGTCTTAGTATCACTTCCATCATTGTAGTTCAACACAAAGTAAATATACAAGTACTCAGGCAAAGCGAACTGCTCGTATGTTCCTGGGTCACCAGGGGTCTTTGTGATTACCTCTTGATTTACAGGGATATATAGGTTGACGGGAATGCTCACCGTCTCTGTCTCCACCGCATCGTTGTCGTCAATGCAAGCGGATGTAATAATGGCGCACAGGACTGTGCACATTATTACATTGATCCGATTGAGCATTTTTCTGAGCATCAGTTAAGCATTTTAGATTAGATCCTTTGTTTTTCTCTAACATTTCCCATCGATTCTTGACCTATCGGGACTTCGCTCAATGTTGCCGGTTCGCTCTCACCTTCGCTTATCGCCCCCGCGCCTAAAGAGCCTCCATGCTCTTTCGAGACGGCGCGACTCGGCTGTTCTGGTTCGCCAAGCCTTTGGCTTTCAATTCTCAATGTTCAATGTTCAATTCACATAATCCCTACGGGATTTTGTGGGAAATCCATTCGTTTTAGCGTAGAAGCATCTCGTTTTACCGTAGAGTCCACTCGTTTTAACTTAGAAGCATCTCACGGCTGTGAGTACGCTCTAAGATTTTTTCCGTACGTACTATTTTTCCGCCCTCACTAAGAAAAAATTACTCCCTAGTTAAGTAGTAATTTTTCTCTAGTGATACAGGAATTTCTCCATCCCTTCTTGAACATCAAGCACTGATTGTTGATCATCGTCTGCCCCCTACGGGACTTCGTTAATGTTCAATGTTCAATGCTCAATGTTCAATATGGGAATATGTTAGAGAAAATCCCAGAAGTATTGAGTGGGGATTAGAAGTGCTGAGTGAAGGTTATACCCTCCTGCCATTCCAGGTCAACTGAGAAGCCCAGCTCCAACATCGGGGTACGCAGGTCGGGAATGGTCACATAAGCGTTAGCGAAGCCCTTGGGATCATCGGATACGCCGTCATGGTTAGCATCTGCTGCACCTGCATCAATCGTGAAGGTGGCAATGGTGTTAAAGTCCTGCTTGAACACCTTGCCATCTGTGTTAGCCTTATTAGTAACACCTGAAGCAGCAGTAGGATCCAACTGAGCAATCATGTAGAACTTACAACCCTTCTTGACGATACCGTCAATACCGCGGAAATCATTACCATTATTCACGAACTCAAGAGCTACATAAACAGGTGCATCCTTAACTGTTTCGAGAGCCAATGTGTAGTTGGTGCCAGCATCGGTAGCAGCTGCCAAAGTTGCAGAACCGTTGGTAGATGTATTGATGGTCTTGTCATAGATGGTATACTCTGTAGGAGTACCAGTAGTAATTGGCTCAAACTTGTAGTCAACAGCCTTCTGGCCACCAATCAGCACACCTGTAAAGGTGAATCCGCTAGCAATATTAACCTCCTGACCTTCACGATCGTAGTACTTTGATTCAGTAAGTTTGTTAACTTTTGAATCCAGACGGCCAACGGCATACTGAATAGGCTTTTCTATAGCAATGGAACGTGTTGAAGGCGTTACAGATGTTCCGTCAGTGTACTTGCCGAGGATAGTAGACCAATTTTGAACACCATCGTACTCATCCTTCTTAGAGGCATTAGCGGTCTTTAACTGGCTATCTACGAAGTACCAGAGAGAGGCAGGATAAGCTACGGTTGCCATATTAACAGTCATACTGTTATTCGTATTTGCAGCAACAGCTGTAGCCACATTAGGTGTAGCGCCACTCCAAGTCAAAGCGGCAGCACCGGCCGGCATATCGTTGTTGTCACCTTCAGGATAATTGTTTATAGCAGCTGTAAATTCCAATACTCCATCGTCATTGCTATCGTCAGCATAGGTCGTTGTCTTGATAGCAGTCTTGATGGCAACAGCAACAGGATTGGTACTAGCATATATTGATGAATAAAGGTCTTGCACAGCAGCCTGTACATACTGAGATGCACCAGCTTTCATAGACGTGAAGTTTGTATAAAGCACACCCAGGTTAGCATTATACCAATCCTGATTTGCAATAGTGTTATTAGCAGGATCAGCACAAGCGGCCCAGGTATTGTTGCTAGCGTCTTTCGCTGCTGCTATTAAGCTTACATAAGTAGCAAGAGCTTCGCCCTTAGTGCTAGTGACAGCGTCCACAATCGGAGTGGGGGTGAAAGACTTTGCAGTAATTTCATCGGCATTACCCATTCCTGCAACCGTCAGTTTACCATTAGCATATCCATCATCTCCTGTAGCCTTTCCATAGAAGAGGAAGCCAGAAGTACGAAGAGGTACAGTAACATCGTTGAAAAGAACGGCATTACTATTTGCAAGCAATTTGCCATTAGGAATGGCATTCTCTGCATTAGTAGAGGAAGTGGGTATTGCCTGTGTGTTATACAAAAGCGTTATGTTCTTGCCAAAACGAGTTGCACGATCTGTTGCATCCAGATATGGAACAAGCACGATGTTTTCCATGCCGCGGAAAGAAGCAATAGTTCCGGCCTGTTGAACTATTTCCGCAGTCTGCTTCGTCTTTATCACATTCTCAGGGAAAGAGATTGCGAAAGTGGTCTTCACGGTTTCGCCAGTGGCGCCACCATTCGGGTTGTCGATGTCTTCATCGGATGAGCACGATGCAAGACCAAAGCCAGTCAGTGCTATCGCACCAACATAAGCGTACTTTAGGAATTTTCTCATTTTCATTGTGTTTTAGAAAAAGTTAATATGAAAGTTGTTTAAAAAAATTCAAATTTTATTTTGTGTCTAGTTATTTCTTTTCTTGTATCTTTTTTATATAGTCGGACGCGCGCTTCGAGGAGATAACGCTATGTCCCAGTTGCTGCTCAAGGTCATCGCGTGTGTTTTTGGCGATTTGACCGCCGGCTTGTGCCGCCGCGCGACTCTCGGCCATGCCTTGCGGGTTGCGTTTCCGAGCGATTTCGGTAGTGGCCACCTCGGCCAATGTATTTAGAGCCAACTCTACGTTTGTCATGTTGTCGCGCAGGTTCTGCTTTGTGAGACCTTTGTGGCGTTTGTATTCGCCGGTGGTCATGCCGCTCCACGCTTTGGTGAGCACATTGGTGAGAATCGCGAAGTCTTTCGCCTCGTGGATGCCAGAGCGGTGCCACTCGTCGGTAAGCTCCTTGCGCATCTCTATGGAGCGCATGCGCTCGTTGATCCACTTATCGCTATAGCCCTGACGGCGGTAGTCCTCAACGGCCATCTGGAATGTCAGCTCGGGGTCAATCATCTGGTCCACGCGCTGGCTGCCCAGCTGTGCGAGCCACTGCTTCACCGGCTCTGCCTTCTTTGACGGAATGGACTGTATGATGCGGAACATGCCCTCCAAATCAGCTGCTTGGGTTTTATAAAATTTTCCGTCAGCGGCCATCATTTCAGTAGGGGTACAAATTGTACCCCACCTGGATTTGAGTTCGGGATCACGGCTAAGCATACGCTTAACGTACTGCTTGGCATCTGTACTGTCCGTCAGCACTTCGACCACATCAGTCACGGAGAAGTAGTACTTCTCCTGCTCGGCATCCCATGCTATGCGCACTTTCTTGCCCTCAAACAGCTGTATGGCGAATTTCTCGTTCTGACTCATTTATCTTTTTTCTCTATTGACCGTTGACCGCTAATTTTTAATTTTCAATTCTCAAATGTTTCAAACTGCAACTCCGGTTCGCATGACGTCGTCGTAGAGGGGCGACCAGCGGTCTTCGGCCATGAGGACGGGCTCGATGAGGAAGCTCACCTCGTCAACATCGTGCCACAGCTTCTTGGAGATGTCGAACTTGTTCTCACCATAGGTGGGCACGATGACGGCGACATCGATGTCGCTGTCGGGATTGGCGTAGCCCTTGGAGTAAGAGCCAAACATCATGACCTTGGGCTCGGCATCAAAGCGGGGCCTGATGACGCGCTTGTAGCGACGCACGAGCTCGAGAGCCTCGTCGCGGGTCAAAGTTTTTCTCGTATCCATAGCTGCAGTTGTTTGGTGTCGTCTATTATCTTTCGGCAGAAATCCTTGGTGAGCGTCTTTGCGAGCGCTTCTTTATTCTCGGGATAGCGTGCCTCTATGTTATAGTTGGTGATGGTCTCGATAAACTCGCGCTGCTCAGCACTTATCTGGGCGTAGAGTCCGCAGCCCTCTGCCAGCCGCTTGTGGTTGTGCGTGTAGGGTGGGTCGTCTTCGCGAGTGCCGCACCAGTAGGCCTTGAGCGTCTTCTCGATTACCTGATGGCACATGAAAGCGACGTAGAGCCAGCGCCCCGTCTGGAACATCGCCTCGGCGGTGTCGAGGTCGTAGTCGGCGATGTCGAGCCAGTATGTCGTCTTATCTGTTGCCATGTTAATGTTCAATTTTATCTCGTTGCTCATCCCTAACGGGACTTCGCTTAATGTTCAATGTTCAATGTTCAATGTTTTTCAGGTTTTCCTTCGCTTGCTGGTTGCCTGCGGCGGCGGCAGCGCGGAAACATGAAATAGCTTCTTCGCGGTTGCCCGTCATGTAGAGGGCAACGCCGAGGGCGTTCTGTGCGCGCTCATCGGTCTGGACGGTGCGGAGGAGGCAGAGTGCCTCGTCGTACTGCTCGCGGGCGATGAGTTCGCTGGCGCGGTTGATGGTGGCAGCAGCGGCATCGGGGACGTAGTCGAAGTAGATGCGCACGTAGCCGGAGTTGCGCTGGTCGCTGAGGATGTTGTCACGCAGGTAGGCGTAGGCGCGGCCTTTGTCGAGCGCCTTGAGCTGAGCCTCGCGCTTGTCGAGGTTGGGCTCGTTGTCTATGATGTCGAGCATCTGCTCACGGTAGGGGCTGGCGCTGTCGTTGATCTGGTCGCGGAGCTCGGTCCACGCCTCACCGCCGTTGACGCACTCGTAGAGGGCGTCGGGAGTGGCTACGCGCGCCTGTACATACTCTTTAAGCGCGTTGGCGCGACCCTGGCCGAGCTGTAGGTTGCGGGCCTGCGGTCCCTCCACAGAGGCGAGTCCTATGATCTGTATCTTCTCCACGCGGCTGGTGGAGTCGGCCATGATGCGGCGGGTAATGTCCACGATCTTGTCGAGGGTGGGGGCGTTGTCGCGGAAGTCGGGACGCAGGTCCATCTTGTCGACGGGGAAGTGGACGTAGAGGGCACCTTTCTCCTTGCGCAGGATGCGCGTGGAGTCGTAGGGCCGGTAGTTGGAGATATGCTCGAGCACGGGGTTGTCGGTCTGCAGCACGCCGGCGACACCGGCGAAGTCGGGCACGGGAGCCACGACGGGCGTGTAGGTGGGCTCGGGAGCCTTATAGGTGATGGGCTCGCTGCATTCCACACTGAGCGTCTCGACCTTGCAGCAGCCTTCGCGCTCGAGGACATAGCAGAAGGTGAGGGGCTCCTCGAGCATGTGGCCGCAGGCGGACTTGCGGTTGAGGATGACGGTCTGCCTGATGGGGCAGATGTCGCTGGCCTTCATGTAGGGCTGCGGCGCCTCGCCCTTATGGCTCAGGCGCATGGCGCGGCGGTAGAGGCGGGCGTTGCGCTTGCCGCGGATCACGGTGGGGTCAAGGCGCAGGGTGTCCTTCGCGCCGCAGATCATCGGGGTGATGACGTAGGCGTAGCGCCCTGCGGGCTTCGACGGCATGATGGTGCAGTCGAGCGTCAACTCATCGTCGGAGCTCTGCGCATAGACGTTGAACTGAGCGCTGGCCGGCAGAAGGCCGGCAGCCAGGAGAATCAATATGTAGGTGAGTTTTCTCATTATTCTATGGTCGGTTAGGGGCATTAACAAAAACAATAAAAACCCTTTGCGCAAGCTGGCGCACTATGTGCTCCCGTCCTGTTATCGTCTCGAATCTGGCTGTAAGCATAGCTTCCGCCATCTTCCTGCCGAGAACCGAACGCATTCTGATGAATGCCAAAGCTTCCGCAAAGCAAAAACCGAGAAAACATTTCTCTCATACCGAGTTGGCAAGAGTAATTGTTTTTCAGCGAAGCGGTGTTTTTGCTTTTACACAGGTTGTCATCCGTAGGTATGGATGAGGTGTATGCAGGCAGTTGTCTGTGAGCGGGCTCACAAGCAACGGCATGCAGACGCATCATCGGAGACGTAGTCTCAACCTGTGCAAAAGTGTTTTCTTTGTTTTTGTTCATCGTTCTCTGTTAGTCGTTTTATCTTGTCGCTCGTCCCTAACGGGACTTCGCTAATGTTCAATGTTCAATGGTCAATCATTTAAGATTGTAAACCGCGTTGATGCCGATCTTCGGGGCCACGAAGGGCTTACTTTGCTTGTTGATGTAGGCACCGCAGTGGGCGCAGTTGTAGTTCTTGAACCAGGCGTAGCCGACGTCGATGCCGGCCTCGGCCTCGAGACTCCAGCGAGTGGAGAGCGGCCACGAGTAGCCGTAGAAGGCGCCGAGGGCGATGGCGTCACCCTGACGGCGGATGCCCTTGAGCGACGGGTAGAGGCCGAACGGGAACTTCACATTGCCCATGTTGAAGTGGGAGTAGAAGGCGCGGCCGCCCACGAAATGGCCGGCGAACGGGGAGCACAGCCAATAGCGGGCCTCGGGAGCCACGAGGAGGTGGCGCCACTGGATGCGGTCGTCCTTGGCGCGGGCGTAGCCCTTGCCGAAGGGGAAGATGTTGTTGCTGTTGGCGTGGTGCCACCAGGGATTGTAGCCCACGTTGATACCCACAGTCCAGCGCTTGGCAACAGCGGCCTCGAAGCCGATGTTGGGAGTCTGGACCATGTCATAGAGCAGGTTGTTCTTCACAGCCAGCTTCTGCGCACCGGCACCGAGGCTCACGCACATGAGTAGCGCGAGCGCGTACGCGCGAGCGGCACGCAGTACAATAGTAGTATGTCGATTATTGCGTTTCAATGGTGTCAGTCTTTTGTGTGTTAGTCTCTATAGTCAGAGTATCAGATTACTTTATGCAAAAGTACGATATTTTGCGTAATTGGCCAAGTTTTTTCGTAAAATCGTATGCTTTTGTATCCTATTTTTAACAGAATAGTAACGTTTTGTATATAGGGGGGGGTGTTTTGCAATTCACAAATGGCAAAACGGGGTCAAACGAAAAATGCGCGATTTCAACGAGAAACCGCGCATTTTTTCGGCTAATGCCGTATGTGGTTATGCCTCTGCGGGCACTACTGCTACAACGCTGCGCTTGCGACCATCGTGGTAGAAATTGACGGTGCCGTCAACGAGTGCATAGAGGGTGTGGTCGCTGCCCATGCCGACGTTCTTGCCGGGATAGTGAACAGTGCCTCTCTGGCGTACTATGATGTTGCCTGCTACACAAGCCTGGCCACCATATACCTTTACGCCTAATCGTTTGGAATGGGATTCGCGTCCGTTCTTGGAACTACCTACGCCTTTTTTGTGTGCCATGATGTGTTTAGATTACTACTTGTTTTACTTTGATTTCTGTGAACTGCTGGCGGTGACCGTTCTTCTTCTGGAAGTCCTTGCGGCGCTTCTTGTGGAATACGATAACTTTGTCACCCTTTACGAGCGGTGTCTTTACTTCGGCAACGACCTTGGCTCCTTCTACGGTGGGAGTGCCTACGGTGATTGCGCCTTCGTTGTCAACAAGAAGCACGTCTTCGAACTCTACTTCCTGTCCGGCCTCTACTCCAGGCAGGTGGTGAACAAACATTACCTTGTCTGCCTCTACCTTGAATTGCTGGCCTTGAATCTGAACAATAGCGTACATTATTTTAATCTGTTTTTTGACGCTTCCGTAAGGCGAGACTCTTCGTGAGACTGCTTGACTGAGCCTTGGCGGACTGAAATCGGGCGCAAAATTACGACAAATTTCTGAAACGGGAAAGAAATTTCAGAAAATTTTTCTTTTATAGGGTTGCTTAGGGTGTCTTAAGGTCTCTTAATGTTAACCCTAAGTGACTCTAATGGACCTTAATCGACGTTAAGCGACTTCATAAAGTTTATCGCTTCCATCGCGGCGCGGCACCCTGAGGCGGCGGCGTTGATGGCCTGGCGATAGAGTGGGTCGGCGACATCGCCGGCAGCGAAAACGCCGGGGAGATTGGTCACGGGCGTGGCACCGCGGGTGACGATGTAGCCCTGCTCGTCGGTCTCAATCCAGGGAAGGAAGATGTCGCTATTGGGCTTGTGACCGATGGCGAGGAAGAGTCCGCTGATGGGCAGGTCGTATGTGCGCTCGTCGGCTTCACCTTTGCGGTGAACGATGTGTGCTCCTTCTACGCCGTCGGTGCCATAGAGTCCGGTGACGTTGCTCTCGAAGAGAATCTCTATCTTCGGGTTGTCGAAGACGCGCTGCTGCATCGACTGGGTGGCGCGGAGGAACGGCTTGCGCACCACGAGATACACCTTCTCGGCGAGACCGGCGAGATAGGTGGCTTCCTCGCAGGCTGTGTCGCCGCCGCCAACGACAGCCACGACTTTGCGGCGGTAGAAGAAACCATCGCAGGTGGCGCAGGCGCTGACGCCCATGCCGCGATATTTCTCCTCATCGCTGAGCCCTAAGTATTTAGCCGAGGCGCCGGTAGCGATGATCAGCACTGGCGAGGTGAGCACGGTGCCATCGTCGAGAGTTACGGTGTATGGCGAGCGGCTGAGGTCGGTGCTGACGGCGGAGTTGGGGAGTATCTCAGCGCCGTAGTTGAGCGCCTGCTGCCGCATATTGTCCATGAGCTCGTTGGCATCGATGCCGTCGGGAAAACCGGGGAAGTTCTCCACAACGGTGGTGGTGGTGAGTTGACCTCCGGGTTGGAGGCCCTCAATAATTGTGGCCTTTTGGCCGCTGCGACCAAGGTATATGGCTGCTGTGTATCCGGCGGGGCCGGAACCGAGAATTAGTACGTTATTCATTGAACATTGAGCATTGAACATTGAACATTATTTTTTAACAAAAACCATAAAAACCCTTTGCGAAAGCTTGCGCACGATGTGCTCCCGTCCTGTTATCGTCTCGAATCTGGCTGTAAGCATAGCTTCCGCCATCTTCGTGCCGAGAACCGAACGCATTCAGATGAATGCCAAAGCTTCCGCAAAGCAAAAACAGAGAAAACATTTCTCTCATACCGAGTTGGCAAGAGTAATTGTTTTTCAGCGAAGCGGTGTTTTTGCTTTTACACAGGTTGTCATCCGTAGGTATGGATGAGGTGTATGCAGACAGTTGTCTGTGAGCGGGCTCACAAGCAACAGCATGCAGACGCATCATCGGAGACGTAGTCTCAACCTGTGCAAAAGTGTTTTCTTTGTTTTTGTTCATTATTCTCTTTTATCTTAAGTCGATTATTTCTGCGTTTTTATATTCTGCGGCGGGGAAGCTGAAGGTGGATGGCTTGAACTTCTGGCGCGTCTTGCAGGAGGTGATGTAGATGACGGTGTTGCCGCCTTTGGCGTTGTGCATCTCGACGCTGAGGGGATAGGAGGTGGATTTGTCGATGGTGATGACCATCTTGCGGAGGCGGGCGGAGGACGAGGTGGCGTTGAGCGTCACTTCGTGACACGCTTTGCCGCGGAGGTTGATGGAGCGCATGGCGTAGTTGTAGCCCTTCTTGTAGATATTGATGAAGAGGTACGGGTTGATGCTCTGCTGCTCGGCTGCGGTGGGCGTGGTGACGTTGACCTCATTGGTCTGCTTGCGGTAGGTCCAGAGTGTCTTGCCGTCGAACCAGCACTTCACGTTGGGCGAGGTGAGGTGGAGCATGTTCTTATGGATGAACACGGTGCCGCTCAGGCTGCCGCTCGGCGCGGAGGCGGAGAACTCGGCTTTGATGTCACCGGCATTGCGAATGGTCGCCGCAGTCTTGTCGAGAACGGCCTTGGCGGTTTGACCATTAACCATTGACCATTGACCATTGACCATTAATATCAGGAGAATGAAGAGAATCTTTTTCATATAGGGTCTATTAGGGTGTTTAGGGTCTTCTAAAGTCTATTAGGGTCGCTTAGGGATTAGTCCTTAAGTGACCTTAAAGGACCTTAAGCGACTTTAAGTGACCTTATAATTATATAAGGTGCATCGCTTCGAGTTTGGCATTGAGGTCGGCTTCGTTCATTACGAGGACATCGCGGGGCTTGGAGCCGCGGGCGGGACCGACGATCTTGGCTTTCTCGAGCTGGTCCATGAGGCGGCCGGCGCGGTTGTAGCCGATGGCGAAGGTGCGCTGGATAGCTGAGGTGGAGCCTTGCTGGCCGTTGACGACGTAGCGGGCCACATCGACGAACATGGCGTCATAGCTGTTGACAGCACCGTCGCCGTCGCCACCACCGTATTCGCCCTCTTCGATGGCGACCTCAGGCAGCAGGTACGGCCTGAGCGGCCCGTTCTGACTGCTGATGAAATCGTTGATGGCTTCGACCTCGGGAGTATCGACAAAAGCACACTGCACTCGCTCGACGGGTTTGCCGGATGCAAGGAATAGCATGTCGCCGCGTCCGATGAGCTGGTTGGCTCCCGTCTGGTCAAGGATGGTGCGGGAGTCGATTGCTGCGGTGACGCGGAACGCCATTCGAGCGGGGAAGTTGGCCTTGATATTACCAGTGATGATAGTGGTGGTGGGTCGCTGAGTGGCGATGACCATGTGGATGCCCACAGCACGGGCGAGCTGTGCGATGCGGGTGATGGGATGTTCTATCTCCTTGCCTGCCACCATGATGAGGTCACCGAACTCATCGATGATCACCACGATGTAGGGCAGGTAGCGGTGGCCGTTGTGCGGATTGAGCTTGCGGTCGCAGAACTTCTGGTTATATTCCTTGATGTTGCGCGTGGCAGCGCTCTTGAGAAGCATGTAGCGGTCGTCCATCTCCTGGCAGAGACTGCGGAGCGTGTGCTTCACGCGGTCGGTGTCGGTGATAACGGGATCGCCTTCCGACTCGCTCACCTCAGCCATGAAGTTGTACTCCAGCGGCGCATAGACGCTGAACTCCACCTTCTTCGGGTCCACGAGCACGAACTTGAGCTCGGTGGGATGCTTCTTGTAGAGCAGCGAGGTGATGATGGCGTTGAGGCCGACTGACTTACCTTGTCCGGTGGCACCTGCCACGAGGAGGTGAGGCATCTTGGCGAGGTCCTGGATGTAGATCTCGTTGGTGATGGTGCGGCCTAGCGCGATGGGCAGTTCGTAGTCGCACTCCTGGAACTTGCGGCTGTTGATGACGCTTTCCATAGAGACGACTTTGGGCTTAGCGTTCGGCACCTCGATACCGATAGTTCCCTTGCCTGGGATAGGCGCTATGATACGGATACCGATGGCGCTGAGGCTGAGGGCGATGTCGTCCTCAAGGTTGCGTATCTTGGCGATGCGGACACCCTTGGCGGGAGTAATCTCATAAAGGGTTATGGTGGGTCCGACGGTGGCCTTGATGCTGGAAATCTCTACACCGAAGTTGCGGAGCACGGTGATGATGCGCTCCTTGTTGGCCTGCTGCTCCTGCATGTCGATGGCGGCATCTTGCTCAGGATATTTCTTGAGCAGGTCGAGAGTGGGATACTCGTAGTACTCGAAGTCGAGATGCGGGTCGAAAGGAGTGCTGATATCGCCGCGCTCGAAGCTGTCGTCATCGCTCGGCTCCTCTTCGGGGAGTTCCTCTATCTCAAGTACGGGCTCTTCGGGAATCTGCGGTTCTTCGTCGATGGGCTCCGCCTCATCAGTAATCTCCATATCTTCAGGAGTATCCTCTATGGGCTTGTCGTCGCTGAGGTCGATAACCATTGGACCTTCCTCTTCAGGGAATTCCTCGGGAGGAGTGGGCTCCTGCGGTTCGTCAGCAGGACTGTCATCGTCGGTGGCGCTGTTGATGCGGCTCTTCACTTTGTCGGTGAGATCCTTGAGCGGCTTCTCTACGTGCATCATCTTGCGAATTATCTCTATGGTACGCGTGGTGAGGTAGATGCAGAAGAGTATCATCGTGACAGCGAGGAGCATCACGAGGCCGATATCGCCGATGGAGGAGGTGAGGAAGCGGCAGATGTTGATGCCGTGCTCACCGCCCGGCTTGAATACGCTGAGTCCGTCAGGGAAGAGATAAGCCAGAGTTACGGAGCCCCAAATCATGAGGAAGGCGCAGTAGATAAACTGCTGGGTAATCTTGAAGAAGTGGGTCTTCATCAGCTTCAGCGCGAGTAGCACCATGAAGATGGGGATGAAGATGGCGGTGAAGCCAAAGCCGTCCTGGATGAAGTAGTTGGCAGCCCTCAAACCAAGTGTGCCGCCCTTGTTGGCTACGCTGCCGATGACACCGCCCTTGCCGGAGAGTATGTCGAGGTTGACGGCATCTTCCTTGCCGGAGAAGATGAAGGAGATAAACGACACGAACAGGAAGAGGGCGAAGCATACCAAGATGAGACCAATGATGAAACGTGCTGTCTCACCGGTCTTGAGGCGGCTGAGCCACTCCTTGAAGCCGAGAGCTTTGCTCAAGCTGCCTTTCTGCTGCTTGGTGCTCGGCTTCCTGCGCCCTTTGGCAGGGGCTTTCTTTCGTGCGGGAGCTTTTTTATTCTTGGGCTTAGTCATTTCGTTAATTGAGGATTGAGAATTGAAAATTGAGGATTAATCTTCAATGTTATTCGAATTTCTTGCGTTTCAGTTCGAAGTTGCTAGTGAGGTATTTCTCGCGCACTATGGGATTGGCGGCGAGTTCTTCGGGGAGCCCGTGGAAGAGGATGCGCCCTTCGAAGAGAAGGTAGGCGCGGTCGGTGATGGCGAGCGTCTCGTCCACGTTGTGGTCGGTGATGAGGATGCCGATGTTGCGGTCCTTAAGTTTATATACCACTTGCTGAATCTCCTCCACCGCAATAGGATCGACACCTGCGAAAGGTTCGTCGAGCATGATGAACTTGGGATCGATAGCGAGGCAGCGTGCTATCTCGGTGCGGCGGCGCTCTCCACCGGAGAGGCGGTCGCCCATGTTCTTGCGCACCTTCTCAAGACTGAACTCATGGATGAGACTTTCGAGCTTTTCCTTTTGGTATGCCTTGGGTTTGCCGGTCATCTCGAGGATGGACATGATATTGTCTTCCACCGTCATCTTGCGGAATACGGAAGCCTCCTGAGCGAGGTAGCCGATGCCGTGACGGGCACGCTTATATACTGGATAACCGGTGATGTCAAGGTCGTCGAGGAATATCTTGCCTCCGTTGGGTTCGATGAGGCCTGTGGTCATATAGAAAGAGGTGGTCTTGCCGGCTCCGTTCGGTCCGAGCAGTCCCACTATCTCGCCCTGCTTGACATTGAAGCTGACGTTATCCACGACGGTGCGCTTGCCGTAGCGTTTCACGAGATTCTCTACGTGTAGGGTCATCTCGCCTTTTTTCGTTTCGGTAATCTGTTCACTTACTGCCTGCATGAGTTTCGGGTGTGTTTAAAAGCGGTATAATGTGCAAAGGTAGGATTTTTCTTTCAAATGGAACCTTTGTACAGTCAAAAAAATAGTTAAATTTCTGCAAAAAACCGCTTTAGGGCATCGTGACAGAGAAATAAGGGCTGGGAGTGTGCTCGCGTCGAGCAATAGCTTTCAGCTCCTCGACGATGTCGGGATAGAGCGCCGCCACATCGTTGTCCTCATGCAAATCGGTGGCCAGATTGTAGAGATGGCACACACCTTTTTGGGATATCAGTTTCCAGTCGCCGCGGCGCACCGCCACCTGGTCGGTCTCATTGAACTCCCAGTAGAGGTGGTCGTGGAGCTTCTGGCGCTTGTTCTTGCCGAGAAGAGTGGGGAGGAAAGAGAGACCATCTATTTCATTGAACATTGAACATTGAGCATTGAACATTGAGCATTGAGCATTGAGCTTGGCTCCGATGATGTCGCAGAATGTGGGCATGATATCCCAGAATGCTATCTGGGTGTCGTTGACGGAGCCGGCTTTTACACGACCGGGCCAGCGGACGATGAACGGAACGCGGATGCCGCCCTCGTAGGTTTGGCGCTTGAGTCCACGCAACTTGCCGTCGCGTCCAAAGAAGGTTGGGTCGGCGCCGCCCTCTTCGTGAGGACCGTTGTCGCTACTGAAGATGAGGATGGTGTTGTCGGCGAGTCCTTTCTCTTCAAGCTTTGCCATAATCTCACCGACATAAGCGTCGAGACGAGTAATCATGCCGGCAAACTCAGCATGGACGTGGGTTATGGCGTTGTAGCGGCTGCCCTGCTCGCCGCGGAAGGTTTTGTCGTCGCTGAACTGTGCTTTATAGGCGTTGAGTATGGAGTCTTCGGGCTGTACCAATTCAGCGTGGGGCAGGGTGTAAGTGAGCAGTCCGTAGAACGGCTGACTGCCGTCCTGACTGTCGATCCACTCCATCGCTTTGCGGTGGATGATGTCGGCTGAATACTGGGTGCGATTGAAATAATCGGGGCCGTACATGGCGTGTTGCACATTCTGCTCCATCACCTCGCGAACAGTGGCCGTGTCGCCCAGAGCGCAACTATAGCGATTGAGGAAATTGGGGTAGTAGAGATGTGCCTGGAACTGGCAGATATAGCCGTAGAACTCATCGATGCCGCGCTTGTCGGGAGTGGAGACAGAGCCTTCGTAGCCGCCGGCCCATTTGCCAAACTGACCGGTAGTGTAACCGTTGGCTTTCATAATCTCCGGCAGTACCACGTGGTTCGGGTCAAGAGGATGCTGACCGGTGACAGCATATTCGCTGTTGATGCCGTAGTCGATGCGTCCGCTCCAATACTCCTTGTTGCCGCGTATCTCGCAATGGCCGGTGTGCTGACCAGTCATCAGCGAGGCGCGGCTCGGTGCGCTGACCGGACTGCCTGCATAAGCCTGAGTGAAACGCATGCCCTGTGCTGCGAGGCGGTCGATGTTGGGAGTCTGGATGTAGCGCTGCCCGTAGCATGCCAAGTCGCCATAGCCCATATCATCGCAGAGGATAAAGATGCTGTTGGGCTTTGAGTGGCGGTGAGCAAAGGCTGCGATAGGCAGCATCATAGCACCGCAGAGAATATTGCTGTATTTTACGGTCATTAACTATTTCTTTTGCGGTTGGCACGGCGCTGGCGTATCTGTGCCTTCATCCTGGCGGAGCCGGAACCGTGAGCCCCGGTTATGTATCCTTTCTTCTTGGCCTTGGTCTTGACTTTGCCTGGTTCGGTAGCAGCGGGTTTAACAGCTTTCTTGAAGGAAATGCCGTTGAACATGGCCTGATTGAGTTCGTCTTTGGAGGGCATAATTCAATTTTAATGGTGGAATAGCCTTATTCCGATAAACGCCATAGCGATGCCGTACTTGTCGCAGGTCTCGATAACATTGTCATCGCGCACCGAACCTCCGGCCTGTGCGATAAACTGCACACCGCTCTTGTGGGCACGCTCGATATTATCGCCAAAGGGGAAGAATGCATCGGAACCGAGGCATACGCCGGTGTTCTTGGCGATCCATTCGCGCTTCTCCTCACGGGTGAGCGGTTCGGGACGTGTGGCGAAGAACTGCTGCCAGGTACCGTCGCGGAGCACGTCGTCGTAGTCATCGGAGATGTAGATGTCGATGGTGTTGTCGCGGTCGGCGCGGCGAATCTTCTCTGCCCATGGTAGGTTGAGTACCTTCGGATGCTGGCGCAGCCACCAGATATCGGCTTTGTTGCCTGCGAGCCGGGTGCAATGGATGCGGCTCTGCTGGCCGGCGCCGATGCCGATAGCCTGTCCGTCCTTCACGTAGCAAACGGAGTTGCTCTGCGTGTATTTCAGCGTGATGAGTGCGATCTTGAGGTCGCGCTTGGCATCGGCGGTGAACTCTTTGTTCTCGGTGGGGATATTCTCAAAGAGGGTGTCGGAAGTGAGGTCTATCTCGTTGCGTCCCTGCTCAAAGGTAATGCCGAAGACCTGCTTCTGCTCGATGGGCTGCGGAGTGTAGGCGGGGTCAATCTGGATGACGTTGTAGGTGCCCTTGCGCTTGTCGCGCAGAATCTGTAGTGCCTCGTCAGTGAAGGCGGGAGCGATGACACCGTCGGACACTTCGCGCTTGATGAGCAGAGCCGTAGCCTTGTCGCAAGTGTCGCTCAGTGCGATGAAATCGCCGTATGACGACATGCGGTCGGCACCGCGAGCACGAGCATAGGCACAAGCGATGGGGGAGAGTTCAAAGGGCACGTCGTCGACGAAGTATATCTTCCTAAGGACGTCGCTGAGCGGCAAACCGATGGCGGCTCCTGCGGGACTGACATGCTTAAAGCTTGCTGCGGCGGGCATGCCGGTGGCAGCTTTGAGTTCGCGCACCAGCTGCCAACTGTTGAGTGCGTCAAGGAAGTTGATATATCCCGGGCGGCCGTTGAGGACAGTGACGGGTAGTTCGCCCTGCTGCATGAAGATGCGTGAGGGTTTCTGATTAGGATTGCATCCGTACTTGAGTTGAATTTCGTTCATAGAATTATTTGTTTTTTGTTAGTGTCGTTCAGAGAGTTATTTCTTGTTCTTTTTTCGCCAGATATTGATGCCAAAATAGAGCTGTGCGGCGAGCAGTGCGTTCTGGCATGAGAAGGTGGATTTCTTGTATGCGTAGGTGTGGGCCGTGAATGCTCCTCCGGCAAAGAATCTCTGGCAGTTCCACACGAATGCTAGCTTGCCGATAAAGTCGAAGTTAACATTGTGCAGTCGGTAGATCTTGTCGCTGGTAAGTTTCTCGCCCTTGGTGAAGTTGTATCCTATCGACGGCGATGCTGAGACGTTGAAGAGCAGGTTGCGTGCCACCACCCAGTTGTAGGTGTAGCCTAGCGAGACGGAGTGGTTGATGTATCGCGCCTGCTTCACCTTGAGGGCCTCGTTGATAAGCAGTTCGCCATTGTCGTCGTAGAAAGGCTCTGGCAGTTGGTCGTAGTTGAAGTCGATCTGCTGTCGCGAGTATGAGTAGCCGAGAATCATTGCTCCGCTGCTTCGTCGCTGTATTGTTGACTGACTATAGGCTGCAGGGTAGGAGAAGTGTCGATGGTTGAAGATGTAATAAGCCCTCACGTACTTCATATTTGTGGACAGCCCTGGGAATTTGAGTCCCTTGCTTTGCTGTTTTATCTCATCGCTGAATCCTGACAGGCTCGTTATCTTGTATCCGTTGATATCGTTTTCGTAATAGTAATCGATGCCCAGCATCGGCGCGTAGAGCGAGAGGTAGATATTTGAGTTGTTGGTGGTGAGCTTTGAGCCGATATCCACTGTCCATCCTAGGAAGAGCAGGCTGTATCCCACATACGGACCTATGGTTACTCTCGAGTCGGGATGGAAGTAGAGAGTTTGATGATGCCCCTCCTCGTCGGCGCCGCGCAGCCATATCACTTTGTGCCGCCAGTCGGCTTGCGTCATGAATGTGACGTTGTATTTGTTTTGCTCAATGTAGTTGGTGTCCACTTCGAGCGCTTTGTTTAGCAGGCGCTTGAGGACGGAGCTGTGCTTTTTCTTCGTATTGTCAATGCCGGTAGTCAGTTCCGGTGAGGCGATGTCGCTGCTCTGCACTGTGTCGCCGTGTGTGGGCGATGTGATGCTGTCGTCAGCTCGTGTGCCGATGCATGCCAAGGTCAGCATTATCAGTATGTACACCCCCCTATACATCGCTTATCAGAACTTGCCGAGAATACGGTCCATCACCCAGTTGACTGAAGTGGCGCTCACCGAGTCGCATGTGCATATCGCTTTCTGCTGCAGATGCTCCACTACCTGCTTTATGAGAGGCAGCTGCACATACTGCGGATTCTCCACGATGAAAGTCTGGTGTCCCTCCTCGTTGAAGAGAGTGATAGGCTCGTATGTGAACACGGAGAAATGCAGACTGCCTCGGTTGCCGATAATCTCTATACGGTCTTCCTTGGCAGACTCATGGCCCACAAAGCACCATGAACCGGAGCCGGGGAGTCCATTGGCAAACTTAAAGCAGGCACTCACGGTGTCTTCCGACTGATAGAGTCCGCCGCGGTTTGAACAGTAGCCTTTGGCCTCGGTGATGGGACCGAAGATGCACTGTAGAAGGTCAATTTGGTGGGGAGCGAGGTCATAGAAATAACCGCCGCCCGCAATGTCGGGAATCACTCGCCACGGCAGGTCGTGACTGTTGTAGTCGAGGTCGCGCGGCGGTACGGAGAAACGGATCTGCACATTGATAACCTCTCCTACAGCACCGTCCTCGATGAGCTGTTTCACCTTTTTGAAATAGGGCAGTTCGCGGCGGTAGTAAGCGGCAAAACATGGGATGCCCATCTGCTCCGACATACGATTTATGCGGTTGCAGTCCTGATAGTTGGAGCAGAGAGGTTTCTCGACGTATGTGGGCTTGCCAGCCTTGAGTGCCATGATGGCGTAGGTGACGTGAGTGGATGGTGGAGTAGCGATATAGACAGCGTTAACGTTGGGGTCGTTGATGAGCTGCGAGGCATCGGTGTAGTAGTTCTCCACACCATGGCGCTCAGCGTATGAGCGCACCTTCTCAAGTGTGCGACTCATCACAGCTACCACCTCAGAGCCTTCAATAAGTCGGAAAGCAGGGCCGCTTTTCTTCTCGGTTACCTGTCCGCAACCGATGAACCCCCATCTTACAGTGTCCAGTTTCTGCATTATTCTTCTTATACCTTATTTATATATTAGGAATGAGAAATTAGGAATTAGAAACGAACTTCGTCATGATGAAGACTAGGCTGGTATTCTAATTCCTAATTAATAATTCATTGGTTAGTCCAGACTGTGGATTATCAGACCGCTACGCAGTTTGGGCTCGAACCACGTAGCTTTGGGCGGCATTATCTTGCCGCTGTCGGCGATGTCCATAATCTGTTGCATCGTGACGGGATAGAGCGCCAGAGCCATCTTCATCTCGCCATTGTCCACACGGCGCTTGAGCTCTTGCAGACCGCGCAGGCCACCCACGAAATCGATGCGGTTGCTGGTGCGCAAATCTTTGATGCCGAGCTGCTTGTCGAGGATGAGGCGTGAAGAGATATCCACATCCAGCACGCCGATGGGGTCGCTGTCATCGTAGGTGCCGGCTTTTGCCTTGAGACTGTACCAGCGTCCTTCAAGATAGAGCGAGAACTCATGGAGCTGCTGGGGCTTGTAGATGTCGGTGCCCTTGTCCTCTACGGTGAAATCCTCGGCGAGAGCTTGGAGGAACTCGCCGGCACTCTTGCCGTTGAGGTCTTTGACCACGCGGTTGTAGTCGAGGATGGTGAGCTGACTGGCGGGGAAGCACACTGCCATGAAGTAGTTGTACTCCTCTTTGCCCGTGGTGTTAGGGTTCTGGCTTGCCTTCTCAGCGCCAACGAGGGCTGCGGCGGCAGAACGATGGTGACCGTCAGCGATATAGAGACTCGGTATGCGTGCAAACTCCTCAGTGATAGCACGGATATCCTCCTTGTCGGAGATTACCCAGAGCTTATGACCAAAGCCATCGATAGGCGCGATGAAGTCATACTCAGGAGTAGTGGCAGCGTACCTGTCGATGATGTCGAGCAAGGTCTTGTTGTCGGGATAGGCGAAGAACACCGGCTCCATGTTGGCGTTGTTGACGCGCACATGCTTCATGCGGTCTTCCTCCTTATCCTTACGAGTGAGCTCGTGCTTCTTGATGACACCGTTGAGGTAGTCTGCAACATAGGCGCATACCACGAGTCCGTACTGAGTCTTGCCGTTCATCGTCTGAGCATAGAGGTAGTAGTTCTCCTCTGCATCCTGACGCAGCCAGCCTTTCTCCTGGAACATCTTGAAATGCTCGGCAGCACTCTCGTACACTTTGGGGTCGTACTCAGAGGTGCCTACGGGGAAGTTAATCTCTGGCTTGATGATATGGTATAGCGATTTCTCATTGTCGCCAGCCTCTGCACGAGCCTCGTCGGAGTCGAGCACATCGTAGGGACGGCTCTCTACCTCTTCCACAAACTCTTTAGGCGGACGTATTCCGCGGAATGGTTTGATTATTGCCATGTTAATTTAATTGAGCATTGAACATTGAACACTTTGTTCGAAGGAAGGTTAATTCACTTTAAACTTAGTGATGCCCTCTTTGAAGAAGCCTACAATCTGGTTGGCGGCTGCAAGACCGGCGTTGATGTTGGCCTCAGCAGTCTGTGCGCCCATCTTCTTCGGGGTGGCGAAGTAGCGGTCGGCAAACTTGGCAGCAAACTCAGCATCGGCATCGGGCTTGATGTCAGCGATGTACTTGAGATCGGTGCGCTCCTCCATCAACTTGAGCAGCGAGGCCTCGTCTACAACCTCCTTGCGGGCGGTGTTGATAAGGATGCCGCCCTTAGGCAGTTTGCCTACTAAGTCAGCATTGATGCTCTTCGTTGTCTCGGGAGTGGCGGGAATATGGAGACTCACAATATCGCTCTGCTCAAAGAGTTCGGCGGTGCTCTTGACAGCCTTTACTCCGGCAGCCTCGATAGCCTCTGCGGGGCAGTAAGCATCAAAGGCGAGGATTTCCATACCGAAACCTTTAGCGATGCGTGCCACGTTGCGGCCCACATTACCGAAAGCGAGGATACCCAGTTTCTTACCCAGTAGTTCGGTGCCCGCCTTGCCGTTGTAGAAATTGCGCACGGCATATACCAGCATACCCATTACAAGCTCAGCCACGGCGTTAGCGTTCTGGCCTGGAGTATTCATGGCCACCACATTGTGGGCAGTGGCTGCGGCGAGGTCGATGTTGTCGTATCCTGCACCGGCACGTACCACTATCTTAAGCTGCTTGGCAGCGTCGAGAACTTCAGCGTCAACTTTGTCGCTGCGGATAATCATGGCGTCAGCATCTGCCACAGCTGCGAGCAACTGCGACTTCTCGGTGTATTTCTCCAAGAGAGCCAACTCATAGCCGGCGGCCTCTACCACCTCTTTTATTCCTTTCACTGCTACAGGAGCAAAAGGCTTTTCTGTTGCAACTAAAACCTTCATATCTGTTTTGATTTATGACAAGATTATTGTTTGTTTTCAGATAATAGCATTAATGCTTGGCCTCAAATTCTTTCATGCAGGCAACGAGAGCCTCGCAACCTTCGATACTCATAGCATTGTAGCAGCTGGCGCGGAAACCACCAACTGAACGGTGGCCCTTAACACCTACCATACCCTTCTCTGTAGCGAAGGCCATGAACTCAGCCTCCAACTCCTTATACTCGTCCTTCATTACGAAGCAGAGGTTCATTACCGAGCGGGAATCGGGCTCTACGGTGCCCACAAACAGTTTGTTGCGGTCAATCTCATCGTAAACAATCTTAGCTCTTTGCAATGCGCGGCGCTCCATCTCTTTAACACCACCTTGAGCCTTAACCCACTTCATGGTCTGGAGTGCGGAAAATACGGGTACTACCGGCGGGGTGTTGAACATAGAGCCCTTGTCGATATGGGTGCGATAGTCAAGCATGGTGGGGATTGGACGGGTAACCTTACCCAGAGCATCTTCCTTAATGATGACGAAGGTGACACCGGCCATAGAGATATTCTTCTGGGCACCGCCGTAGATGCAGACATACTTGCTGACATCGACAGGACGGCTCAGAATATCGGAACTCATGTCGGCAATCATCGGGATGGGAGAGTCGAAATCTTCGCGAATCTCGGTGCCGTAGATAGTGTTGTTGGTTGTGACGTGGAAATAATCACAATCGGTGGGAATAGTCCATCCCTTAGGGATGTAGGTGAAATTCTTGTCGGCGGAGGAAGCAACCTCTACGACCTCACCAAACAGCTTAGCTTCCTTGATAGCTTTCTTGCTCCACACACCTGTGTTGAGGAAGGCTGCCTTCTTTTCAAGGAAGTTGTAGGGAACCATACAGAACTCGAGGCTGGCGCCACCACCGAGGAATAGTACTTTATAGCCTTCGGGGATGTCAAGCAACTCTTTCATCATGGCTTCAGCCTCATCCATAACGGGCTGGAAGTCCTTGGAGCGATGGCTAATCTCCATCAGCGACAAACCTATACCGTTGAAATCCAGACAAGCGGCTGCAGTAGCCTCAATCACTTCACGGGGCAGGATAGACGGACCTGCATTGAAATTGTACTTTTTCATGTTATTTGAGTTTAGAATTATGTTTAAGTTGTTCTCTCCGTAGGAGTACGGCCGGTAGGGCCGAACAGATTTGCCTGCAAAGATACGAAAAACATTTCATATTTGATAAAGAAGGACTCCACATTTTTATGTTTTTCGAAAAACATTCATAAAAAAGCATAAAAAGACTCCTTTATATAAAATATATTCCTTAAATTTGCAGTCCTAATATTACCACGAAAACACGAAAAAAGAGATATCGTCATGAAAAGACCACTTATCCTGCTCTCTTTCCTAGCCATGGCGTGTATGGCATGGGCAAAAGAATATACTGTTACCATCGTTGATGGCACGGTAGATAACCCGCCATATAATACTTATGGCACGCTTGCTACAACGGGCGACACAAAGACTTTTACCAGCAACGCTGCTTCGGGCCTTGGCGGAGTGACAATCAACGCCCCTGTTATAGACCGTGCGAAGTGGTGGAGCATCTATTGTCTCTCTCTCAAACCGGCAACGGCAGAGGCTGACGAGAAGATTACCATTACTGCTCCAGAGGGTTACCTGCTGAGCAGTATGTCGATATCGCTGCGAGCATACAGCAGCAATTTCCCCTACAGCGTAACGGTGGGTGATGACACACAAACCGTAACCGGCGCAAGCGCTACGACCTTTACTGCGTCAGATATTGATGCGGCATCCATGGATATCACCTTCCGGTGTACAGCATCAAGCGTCAACTGGCTTGCAGCACAGGCGTTCACCCTTGTGCTGAAGGACGACCCTGCATATACCTCTAAGGGGCTTGAAGATGGAAAGGTGTACAAAATCTCTAGCTACCAAAGCGGTGGTACACTCTATCAGCTTGTCAATGGCAGTACTATCGTCAATACCACAGGTACAATTGTTGATGATAATAGTGGGTATTGGGTATGCCATAAGAGCGGCACCAACCATTCCTTTGAGAGTGCGATGGGTGACGGCACCTACCTAGGCTGGCAAAGCCTCAGCGATAGTCCATATCAATTCGAGGTAAAGACGGACGCTATCAATAGTGGCTGCTACTCTCTGTATTCTGTGGCTAATACTGGCGGAGGCAAATATCTATATGTACATAATGGTACTGGTGCCTGGAATCGTAACAGCGTGCCCGCTTGTACGAGCGGCGGTTCATCCGACTTCCTCATTGAAGAGGTGGATGCTAAATTATATACGGCAGAGATAAAGGGTAGCAGCGAAGCCAAACTGACCTACAGCGGTGAATGTTTTACCGGCACAGCTACCGTAGGCGATGGCGGGTTCTGGGTGATAACCGGCGAAGTTGTGCCCACCGACTTTACTGCTTCTGAAGTGGAGGGATACAGCAAAAGTGAAATAAGCCTCTCTGACCAAACGGTGAGTGTGAACTATACGTTCAATGCCAATGAATTATTCTCTACCAGTTTTGACGATGCCAAGTGGCTACGCGTGAACAATGTGCAGAAACCAGACTATTCCATGTGGAACACCGGTTCGACTCTCGGTACGCATACCAAAAACCTTTCTTCGGAAGATGAGTTAATAGCATTCGTGGGCACGGCAGAGAATTTCAAAATTTATAGTCGCACTAAAGGTGGCGACTATGCCCTGACTGCTGCTAACACCGATAATGGCAGCGGTGCCAACTGGATAGCTGCCGATGAAGCTGAGAGTTGGAGACTTGATATCACATACGCCACTGCTGCCACAAACCCCGGTTACGGTATAACGCTCGCCAAGTCTACGGCATTACAAAGTCTGAATATGTATCAAGAGGTAGCAGGGGACTGCAAGTTCTGGACTTTCGGTGAGACTAACTACGGCTCACGCTGGACCATAGAGATTATAAGTCAGGAGACCACCGTAGGCATAGAATTGGAAAAAGAGACTAAATACCCCGATAACAACTATCTATGGGGTACGGTGAGCTACACTGTTACCGGTGCAACCACCAAGACATACTTGTTGGGTGAAGTATCGTCACCTAGCACTAAAAAGCTGTACCTCACAGCTGCCTCGGAGATTAGTTTTAGTGCAGAGCCATACCTCGGTTATACAGTGAGCGTGAATGAGAATACTGTCACTTTCACCGGCACTGATGAGAATCGCCAGGTTCTGGCTTACACTTCATATAAAAACCATCCTTATCGTATACCTGCCATCACTAAGGCAAGTAATGGTAACCTACTTGCTGTATATGACTATCGCCTATGTAATAATGACGTGGGCTATGGAGAGGTTGACGAGGTAATGCGTATAGGATTGGATAACGGTGAACGTTGGATAGAGGGGGAGAGAACCATAGCCAATGGTAATCCCGACGGTACGCTAACCGGTAATGTGTTTGGGCGTGCGTTTGGAGACCCCGCCATCGTGGCAGACCGCGAAAGTGGTAAGGTGCTGATGATGTGTGTGAGCGGGCAGGCCGTATTCGCTTCCGCCAATGCGGGCAACCGTCCGCTTATAGCACGTGTTACTAGTGATGACAATGGTGAAACATGGAATGAACCTGAAGACCAGACTTCTCAATTCTGGGGAAAGGCTGGTGCTATCTATCAGGATGCAGCGACAGAGGCTGAGGCAAAATATTTCGCCTATTCAGGTTTCTTCGGAGCTGGCAAACTATTGCAGAGTAGCTACAAAGCACCCGGAGCTAAGTACTATCGAGTATATGGCGCTATGCTCTTGAGAGGTAAAGGATTAGGCGATGGCAACTATCCAACATACGTGGTCTATACTGATGACTTCGGTGATACGTGGCATTTGCTAGGTGATATCCAAAAGGGCACGGCTGCAATAGCCAACGAACCAAAGGTTGAAGAGCTTCCCGATGGTCGCATACTGCTCAGCGCACGCCGTGCGAGTGGACGTTCCCTCAACATATTCACATTTACCGATAAAGAGAAGGGCGAAGGAACTTGGGGTACAGCTGGTAACCTTTATATAAACAGCGACTCTGGCACTAATGGCGAAGTGTTGATAGTGAATGCAGTGAAAGCCTCTGATGAGAGCCCCGCCATCGTGTTGTTGCAGTCTGCTCCCAAGGGAAGTGGGCGTAACAATGTGACGGTTTACTATAAGGATATTACCAATCCCTCTGATCGCGACGAAGTATCCGACTTTACCGATGCGAACACATGGAGGTTTGGCAAACAGATAGCAGAAGGTAGTTCGGCTTACAGCAGTATGTGTATGCAGGATGATGGTTGTATAGGCTTTATCTATGAGGGCACTCCGCAGTCGCACAACGGTTATGGCTACAGTATCATCTATCAAGCCTTGACTATAGAGGAGGCAACCGGTGGAGCCTACAGCACTCCTGACGACATTACTGCAGCGAAACCAAAGAAAGGGCAGACTGTTGTGAAGGGCGGAAGCAATAAGGTTGATGTGTATTCTATCGACGGCAAGCTGTTGCGCAAGAATGCAGACCTGCTCACCGTACTGCAGGGTTTGGAAAAAGGTACGTACATTATAAACAATACTAAAATTAAGAAATAAGAGCATTCATCTATGCAAAAAATCATTATCCTTGACTTTGGCAGCCAGACGACACAGCTCATCGGGCGGCGTATACGCGAACTGAATACATTCTGTGAAATCTTGCCTTATAACAAGTTCCCTCATGACGATCCATCGGTGATAGGCGTTATCCTGAGTGGTTCTCCCTATAGCGTGTATGATCCAGAGGCTTTTAAGGTGGATCTTAGTGGTATCCGTGGACGTATGCCTATCTTGGGAATCTGTTATGGAGCACAGTATATGAGTTATACCAACGGAGGAAAGGTGGAACCGGCAGGCAGCCGCGAGTATGGGCGTGCCAATCTGGCATGGATAGAACAGAATAATCCATTGTTTAGAGGTTTCGCACCCAATTCACAGGTGTGGATGAGTCACGGCGACACCATTACGGCCATTCCTGAAGGGTGGAGAGCCATTGCCTCTACGGCAAGTGTGAAGTTTGCCGCCTATCAGGCAGATGACGCTTGCTCAATGTCCAATACTGCTTGCGCAGTAAGTCCGAATCAATGTTCCCAAGGCTCAATGTTCAATAAGGTATGGGGTGTGCAATTCCATCCAGAGGTGTTCCATTCTGTGCAGGGAACCTTGTTGCTAAAGAATTTCGTTGTGGATATCTGTGGTAGTCGTCAGGACTGGAGTCCGGCATCCTTCGTGGAAACGACAGTAAACGAAATACGCCAGCAAGTGGGCGACGATCGCGTGATACTAGGACTCTCCGGAGGCGTGGACTCATCGGTGTGCGCAGTGTTGCTCAATAGGGCTATAGGTGACAGATTGACATGTATATTCGTGGATCACGGTATGCTACGTAAGAATGAGTTCCGCGACGTGATGCACGACTATGAGTGCTTGGGTCTCAATGTGATTGGTGTGGATGCCAGCGAGAGATTCCTTGGTGACCTTGCAGGTGTGACTGATCCCGAGCAGAAACGCAAGATTATCGGAAGGGACTTCGTAGAGGTGTTTAATGCTGAGGCTCGCAAGATTACCGATGCACGCTGGCTTGCACAGGGCACTATCTATCCCGATCGTATTGAGAGCCTCAACATCACCGGCAAGGTCATCAAGAGTCATCACAATGTGGGCGGCTTGCCCAAGGAGATGAGTCTGGGGCTGTGCGAACCACTTAAATGGCTGTTCAAAGACGAGGTGCGGCGTGTGGGGCGCCAGCTGGGGATGCCCGAGCACCTCATCACCCGCCATCCATTCCCGGGGCCAGGACTGGCTGTGCGTATCCTGGGCGATATCACCCGCGAGAAGGTGCGCATACTGCAAGACGCCGACGATATATTTATCCGCGCTCTGCGTGAATATGTGGACACCGACGGAGTAACACTGTATAATAAGATATGGCAGGCGGGCGTGGTGTTGATGAGCGCTGTGCGCAGCGTAGGGGTGATGGGCGACGAGCGCACCTACGAGCATCCTGTGGCACTAAGGGCCGTGACCTCCACAGATGCCATGACTGCCGACTGGGTCCACCTGCCCTACGACCTGATGGCGAAGGTTAGCAACGATATAATAAATAAGGTGAAGGGAGTCAATAGAGTATGCTATGACATCTCGTCAAAACCGCCGGCAACCATAGAGTGGGAATAGGCGAGACGCTTTTTTTAGCAAGGTAAATTGTTGTAATTAAAAAAAAAGTCGTACCTTTGCACGACTTAATAAAAAATACCACATAATTCAAATGATGCTGAATGCACTTACGGCGGTGTCACCTATCGACGGCCGCTACCATGGCAAGACGGAGAGTCTTTCCGGTTTTTTCTCTGAGTATGCTTTAATCAAATACAGGGTTAGGGTAGAGATAGAGTATTTTATCATGCTGTGCCAGTTGCCTTTGCCGCAACTGAAAAATTTTGACCATAGCCTGTTCCCTAAGTTGAGGGCTGTCTATGAGGGGTTCAGCGAGGCAAACGCGCAGGCCGTAAAGGATATAGAGAAGGTTACTAACCACGACGTGAAGGCCGTGGAATATTTCATCAAGCAGAAGTTTGACGAGATAGGGGGGCTGGAGCCCTACAAGGAGTTCGTTCATTTTGGTCTTACCTCGCAGGATATCAATAACACTTCGTTCCCCCTAATGCTTAAGGATAGTCTGCAAGGCGTGTATTACCCCGCCTTGGAGGAGCTTATCGACCAGCTCAACACCTATGCTGAGGAATGGAAGGACATACCGATGCTGGCAAAGACCCACGGCCAGCCCGCCAGTCCTACCAGGCTAGGGAAGGAGGTGCGTGTGTTCAGCTATCGTCTGGAGCAGCAGTTGCAGCGACTGAAGGCTATGCCGTTCCCAGCAAAGTTTGGCGGTGCCACGGGTAACCTTAATGCCCATCATGTGGCGTATCCCGGCTACGACTGGAGGACAATAGCAAACGATTTCGTCAGGAATCAACTCGGCTTGGAGCGGGAGCAATACACCACCCAAATCAGTAACTATGACGGACTGGGAGAGTTATTCGATGCCCTCAAGCGTATCAACACTATAATGATAGACCTTGACCGCGATTTCTGGCAGTATATCTCGATGAACTACTTCAAGCAGAAGATCAAGGCCGGTGAGGTGGGTTCCAGCGCTATGCCTCATAAGGTGAATCCCATTGACTTTGAGAACTCGGAAGGCAACCTCGGGATTGCCAATGCCATATTGATGCACCTAAGCGCGAAACTACCGGTGAGCCGTCTGCAGCGCGACCTCACCGACTCGACGGTGCTCCGCAACATCGGCGTACCCCTTGGCCACATGATGATTGCGGTGGCTAGCACCCTGAAAGGACTGCGCAAGTTGCTGTTGCACGAAGAGAGCATCCGCGCAGACCTCAACGACCAGTGGGCAGTGGTGGCAGAGGCTATCCAGACCATATTGCGGCGGGAAGCATATCCGCATCCATACGAGGCATTGAAGGCGTTGACACGTACTAATGAGGCTATCACCGAAAAGAGCATCCACGACTTTGTCGCAGGGCTGGAAGTGAGTGAAAATGTCAAACAGGAGTTGATGCAGATCACTCCGGCAAACTACACGGGAATATAATAACAACATCACTACGCCGAGAAGGCGTGCAAACACACAAACATGGAAAACTATTATGAGAACGGCGCTGAGGAAAACAGCGCACAAGTAAATCAGGCTTCGCAATCAGAAGGGACACAGCTAAAGACTGAGGGAACAGAACAGTCGCCGGTGAATGGCGGTCAGCGCCACTACAGGCCACGGTTCGTGAGAAGTGAAAGAGTGAATTATAATCAGGAGGGCGACTATAGGCCGAGCTATCAACGGGCTGAGCGCCCCTATCGTCCTCAGTATAAGGAACGTAGCTATGGATATCGGCCTGAATACGGTCAGGATCGCCAAGAGGGGTATCAGCCCAGGTATGGTCAGGATCGTCAGGAAGGTTATCAGCCTCGTCCGCGTTATAATAAGCCCTACGGCGAACGTAAATATGGTGACCAGCCGTTTGGCTACGACCGTCCGAGTGGAGGATTCCAAAATAAGGGGTTCCAGAAGGGTGGCTTTAAAAAGGGCAACTTCAAGCCTAACCGTCAGTTCCGTGTCAGAACTGAGGACTATGACCCCTCTGCAAAGTATAATGTACAGAAAGTACTGCGCTACAAGGAAGAAAATTTCGACCCCAACGAACCTATTCGTCTCAACAGATATCTCGCCAATGCAGGTGTTTGCTCCCGTCGTGAAGCCGATACCCACATAGCAGCCGGAGAGGTTAAGGTGAACGGCGAGGTTATAACCGAGATGGGACACAAGGTGCTACGCACCGATGAGGTAATCTTTAAAGATAAGGTTGTTAGTCTGGAAGATAAGGTATACATCCTTCTCAATAAGCCTAAGGGCTATGTGACAACGGCCGATGACCCGGAGGGCCGCAAGACGGTCATGGACCTCGTGAAGGAGGCATGTCCTGAGCGTATCTATCCCGTAGGACGTCTCGACCGCAATACCACCGGTGTGTTGCTGCTAACAAACGACGGTGAGATAGCAGCCAAGATGATGCATCCGCAGTATATGAAGAAAAAGATTTACCATGTGTTCTGCAACAAGGCCGTGAGCTTTGCTGATATGCAGAAGATTCTGGCTGGTATTATGCTAGAGGATGGTGAGGTGAAGGCTGACCATGTGGAATATGCCAGCGAGAATGACCGCAAACAGATAGGCATCGAGATACATAGCGGAAAGAACCGCGTAGTGCGTCGAATATTCGAGAGCCTCGGTTATAAGGTTATGAAACTCGACCGCGTATATTTTGCGGGACTTACCAAGAAGAACTTGCGCCGTGGACAGTGGCGCTTCCTCGAGGAGGCAGAGGTTAACCTGCTCCGCATGGGAGCCTATGAGTAATTGAGAATTGACCGGTCACGGACCGTATTTAGATCTAAGTCCAGTTTGAAAATTAAAAATTGAGAATTCAAGATGAAACGAACAAAAGTAATAGACGCACTGAAGTGTACAAACTTTGGTGAAGACATATGCGTTAAAGGTTGGGTGCGCTCAAAGCGTGGTAGTAAAGGTATTTTCTTTATTGCCCTGAATGACGGTAGCACCATCAAGAACATACAGATTGTAGGTGATGATGCCAACTTCCCCGAGGAGACCATCAAGCGCATCACTACAGGTGCCTGCCTTAGTGTAGAGGGTAAGCTGGTAGAAAGTCCCGCAGCCGGTCAGACCAGCGAGATTCAGGCTACATCCATTGAGATTCTTGGCGACTGCGACAACACCTATCCTCTGCAGAAGAAAGGTGCCAGTTGGGAATACCTGCGTACCGTAGCACACCTGCGTCCCCGTACCAACACCTTTGGTGCCATCCTTCGTATCCGCCACAACATGGCAATGGCTATCCATACATATTTCCACGAACATGGATACTTCTACTTCCACACACCCCTCATCACAGCTTCTGACTGCGAGGGTGCCGGAAATATGTTCCAGGTAACTACCAAGAACCTCTACGACCTGAAGAAAGATGAGCAGGGTAAGATCATCTACGATGATGACTTCTTCGGCGAGCAGACATCCCTTACCGTTTCCGGTCAGTTGGAAGGTGAGCTGGGTGCTACCGCCCTGGGTGCCATCTACACCTTCGGCCCTACTTTCCGTGCCGAGAACAGCAATACCCCTCGCCATCTGGCAGAGTTCTGGATGATAGAACCCGAGGTTGCCTTCCTGGATCAAGAAGAGCTGATGGACCTTGAAGAGGACTTCATCAAGTACTGCGTGAAGTGGGCTTTGGATAACTGCAAGGACGACCTTGAGTTCCTGAACAAGATGATAGACAAGACCCTCATAGAGCGTCTTGAAGGCGTACTGAAGGAAGCCTTCGTTCGTCTGCCCTATACCGAGGGTATCAACATCCTGCAGGAAGCTATCAAGAACGGCAAGAAGTTCGAGTTCCCCTGCAACTGGGGCGACGACCTGGCCAGCGAGCATGAGCGTTATCTGGTTGAGGAGCACTTCAAGAAACCTGTCATCATGACCGACTATCCCCGTTCTTTCAAGTCGTTCTATATGAAGCAGAACCCCGGAATATCCGGAAAACCAGGAGATACCGGAGAATCCGGTAGCATAGGCTACAAGGGAGCTGTGGCTCCTGGGCCCACTATGCAGGGTACAGACGTGCTGTTCCCCTCTATTGGCGAGATTATTGGCGGAAGTGTTCGTGAGGAGAGCTATGACAAGCTCATGGCAGAAGTGAAGCGCCGCGATATGGATATGACCCACCTCTGGTGGTACCTAGACACCCGCAAGTACGGAAGCTGCCCCCATGCAGGCTTCGGTTTGGGTTTCGAGCGTCTTATCCTCTTCGTTACCGGTATGCAGAACATCCGCGACGTCATTCCTTTCCCCCGTACTCCCAGAAACGCAGAGTTCTAAAAACAGCTGGGCCCATAGCCCCATTGGCCTTATAGGCCCCATAAGTTCTATAGGCCCATAAAAAGAACCCCCGAGATTTTGTCTCGGGGGTTCTTTTATTTAGTGAGACTTTTATTCTTCGCCCCAAATGTCCCAACTGTTATTTTCCTTGGTGAGGGCGTCGCCGCCATCAACCGGATCATCGCTGATTGCCAGGCTCTCGGCCAGCATCTGAGCGGCCATAGCCTCTTCTACCTTCAAGGCAGGTGTGATATATTTCTTCATGTTCTTGAATTTTAGAATTAGAAATTGTGATAATAAGAAAATTTAGAATGATAGGGCTGGCGTTTTGCCATTAGAGCTACACACACAGCCCTATCTGGATTCTATTGTCTTATTTTAATATCTTCTTGCCATTGATGATGTTGATGCCCTTCTGAACCTTGTTCAGACGCTGACCAGAAATGTTGTAAATGAGAGCGTTCTCATTGTCAGCATTAATTCCAGCGATGCCAGTTGCATCTCCAAGATCGATAGGATAGAATGACTTAACACGATCAGGAGTAGAAGATCCGAAATCGAGATAGCCCTTACCTGCAGCGATGGTTGTTCCAGGAGTAGCCTTGTAGAAGCCAATACCTTGCTCCTTATTAGCGAGGACGTACTGATCGCCGTTGGCAACAACGTCTGTAAGAGCAGCTACAAGCAAATTCTCGGTACCGAGAACAGCATCCTCAGTCTTGTATGCAGCGTATGTGCCAGCCTTTTCAGCCTTCACTACAACAGCTTCTCCGGCAGGAACAGTGGTCACAGGATTGAGTGTAGCGCATTCTGTTTCCGGATTGATTGTGATAGCGAATGCCTCTACGTCGCTATTAGTGAAGTCAACATCAACAGGAGCAACGTATGTAGCATACAGAGCTTCGCCAACAGTAACAGCTACATCAAGACCTTGCCATGCAATAGCAGACTTGTTAACCTCGCCGCCACCGTAGTAGATGGTTTGGATACCAATCTTGGACCATGTTGCAATTTCCTCTTCACCCTGATTCAGATAAACAGTGCCAGTGTAGATATCCCAACCATCGGAGAAGCCATAAGGAATCTCGCTCATGTCCTCATCCAATTCGTCGTAGATAGCTGCTTCCAGTACCAGAGGTGTTACCTCGCCGTCCTTCTCAACATAGAGCTGATAAGCGAGCTTGGACTGCAAAATTGGGTTGCCGTCCACATCCTCTGTAGGAATGAAGAAGGTAACCTTTGGATAGCTGGTGCCCACGGTCTTGATGCCGGTAATCTCGGGATCGGCGGGAGTAGCAGCAACATCCTGCAGCTTGGTCAGAACAACATTGGTGTATTCGTCCATCCAATAATCATCGTCAGGTGTCTCGTAGGTTACGTAGCCTTCCTCGGAAGTGAGTGTGCCTGCTTCAGCATCGTAAACGAATGTTGTGCCAGAGAAGTATACCTCTGAATCGCCGAACCAACCTTCGTAGATACCCAGATAGGTCTCGGGGATAGTAACTACGCCACCTTCGATGGTACCAACCACCCAAGCCTCAGGAACATAGCTGCTCAGACCCTGGATGTAAACCTCGTTCTCGCCATAGAAGCCAACCTGTACCTCGCTGGTAACATCTTCCTGGTAGTAGGTATCGAAGCCCTGGAAATAGTAAGCCTCGGTAGCCAGATCCTCAGGAGCTACAACAGCCTCGGGAAGTTCTGGCATCTCGCTTGTGATAACTATATCATAATAGTAGTCATAGTAGGAGATTTCGTTCTGCTTGCCGTTCAGGATAATCCACTGGTCGGTGGAGATGATGCCGTTCGCGATGTCGAAGGTGCATACCACATCAGCAATATCCTCTGTCTCGGGGTCATAACCAACGAAGAAGAGGTTGTACTGATCCATGAATGTGCCATAGAACTGACCACTGGGGAATGTAACGCTGAAGGTCTGGAAATCAAGAGTACCCTTTACCCATGCTTCGGGCAGGTATTCGCAGAGACCCTGTACATATACATCGGTACCATCGATACCAACCTGCAACTCACGACCGCGAATCTTGCCGTTGGAAGACTCGCAAGAGAGATACCATGTTGTTGTCTGCAGGTCTTCGGGAGCAACTACGGGATCGGGCAGTACGACTCCGCCAGGAGTGAAGGTAGTGTCATAGTAGTAATTCCAGAGACCCGACTTGTTCTTAGAACCAGACTCACCATAGTATGAGCCGTCAGCGAGGGTCAGGACGCCACTTT
>JAFZXF010000123.1 GCA_017616915.1 Bacteroidaceae bacterium | reverse complement strand
TTTCATAACTATGCCCAGAGGTATCTGCGCCTCAACGACGCCGTACAAAAAGAGCAGACGCAATGGCAGATTGACAAAATACAGATGGTGGCATACGGAGCCCCTGATACATCCAAAGTATACCTGGTAACATTAAAGAAAAACACCTCTGCACCGTTATGCACACTGACCGATAATGGTATATTGCTTTCCATAAATGCTCAGACAGAAAGGCCCGAAGAGCCTACATTGGAGGATATACATGAGTCAAAATCTCAAAAGGTGAATAGCCGCGATTACATGAATCAGGAAATAATCGCTGCTGGTAGCGAACAGAAGATGGCAGAACTGACTGCAACCGAAATATACAATATTCGCGAGAGTAAGGGAGAACTCACCAAAGGAGAGGCAGACTATATGCCTAAGGATGGTGAGCAGCTCAAACTGATGCTGGCCAAACTTGATGAGCAGGAAAACGCTCTCATGCAACTCTTCAGGGGATACGCTGACACCGAGACACGAACATGGATCATCAATTACAAGCCTTCACTGGATAAGGAGCGTGAGGTATTAGCACGCTTTTCCGACCGACAGGGATTGGTGGATGCCGACAACCTTAGCGGCGAACCGATATACATCAAGGTGACAAATAAAAAGACGGTTAGTAGTAGAAGGACGGAGCTTACAGATAAACGACTCCAGAATCGCGTAGTTTACTATAATATTCCTTCGCTGGCAGATATAGAAATACTGTTTGGGGGCAACACACTCCTGAAGAGTCAGTTGCCCATAGCACAGTTTGGCCATGAGGAATATCTGACCGATGACCTCTTCAACCGCCGTGCGACATGCCACATCTGGTTAAATCCGATAACAGGCAATATTCAAAAAATAGAAGACACCTCAATAGTAAAATGAAACGACGAATCATAATATTACTTATAGCATTCATTTCGGGCGCTCCATGGACAACAATCAATGCACAAAAGGAGTTCCAGAATCTCAAGGGATTCATCAAAACTTCAAATTATGCTGAGGGGCGAAAACTCATCGTCAAATGTCTTGGTGATACTTTGCTCAATAGCAAGCCCCAGCTTTACCAGTTGGCTATAGCTCTTGAGACAAAAGCGAACGATGCTGAGAACATGAAGCTATATCTGAATCAAAAGTATGATACCGCTGCATTTTTCAACACCACAGGAAAGATAGTGGAATACACTTGCATGCTTGATAATTTGGAAAGACAGTTGTCTCCTAAAAACATCGAAGCCAAGAGTAAAAAAAGACAAGAGACACTTAGCGCCTATTATCCCAATCTATACAACGGGGGGATGTACTTCATAAAGCATAAGCAGTGGGACGCAGCCCACAAATTTTTCTCCGACTATATCGAACTCAGTCGGTCGCCATTACTACAAGCCAAGAATCCAATGCCAATGTCTAAATTTGCAAGGGCCGCTTTTTGGAGTATGACGGCATGCTATGAAGCGAAACGTTATAGCGACGTGTTTAAATATCAGGATATTGCTGAAGCAGACACCGCCAATCTGAACTATGTGATGCAATATGAAGCACTTGCATATCTGCAACTGAAGGATACAGCTAACTATGTACTCAAGCTCAAGGAAGGAATAGCCCGGACAGCATCAACCGAGTTCTTCTTCTCTCGTCTCACTGACTATTACAACACTGTTCACGACTATCATGCAGCTTATTTGCTCAACGACAGCCTCCTGGCAACTGACTCTACCAGTACGCTCTATCTATATGCGCAGACTATCGCCCTTTTCAATATGAAGGAATATGATAAGTGTATTGACAACACAACACGACTCGTCAATATAGACAGCGACAATGCAGAGGCAAACTATTACCTCGGGATATGCTGGTATAATAAAGGTATCGACTTCGATGCCACTCTTGTGCCTGACCCAACTTCTAAAACCTATAAGGCTGAAAAGCAGAAGGTTAACGATATGTTTCGTAACGCCATGCCGTATCTTGAGAAATACCGTGCGGCGAGGCCTGATGACAAAGACCGTTGGCAAGCACCGCTGTATAGAATATACTTTAGTCTAAACGAAAGTCAAAAACTCAAGGAATTGGAGAAATAAGTCCCATTCTGAAACAGCCCTTTTTACTAAAATTACAGGGTTTGTGAAAAAATGTTCTAATTCCTAATTTCTAATTTCATTTTTTTTGTTAACTTTGCACCCGAAAATAGATTAATCTCCATTTTCGGTGCTTGGTGTTGTGCTATCATGCTTTGACGGACAACCCACTCACTGCGGTAGTAGCTCAGTTGGCAGAGCATTAGCTTCCCAAGCTAAGGGTCGCGGGTTCGAGCCCCGTTTACCGCTCAATAGCGTTCTGATAAACATAACATTAGACAAATCAAAACACTCTATATTATGCCACTAAAGAATGGTAATGTCGCTCAGGTTATTGGTCCCGTTGTGGATGTCTTTTTCGATACTGAGGGACTGAAACCGGAGGATGTACTCCCCAAAATTCATGACGCCCTGGAAATTGACAGGGGCGAAGCCGGCAAGCTTGTACTAGAGGTACAGCAACATATCGGCGAAGACACTGTTAGAACGGTAGCTATGGACTCCACCGACGGCCTCAAACGTGGTATGGAAGTCCGGCAGATGGGTGCCCCAATCTCTATGCCTACAGGTGAACAGATTAAGGGACGTTTGCTTAATGTGATTGGCGAGCCTATCGATGGTATGAAAACTTTCAGCCAGGAAGAAGCAGCGCCCATCCATCACCCCGCACCAAAGTTTGAAGAACTCAAGACCACCAAGGAGGTGCTAACTACGGGCATCAAGGTGATTGACCTGCTTGAGCCTTATATCAAGGGTGGTAAGGTAGGCTTGTTCGGCGGTGCCGGTGTGGGCAAGACAGTGCTCATTATGGAGCTTATCAATAACATCGCGAAGGGTCATGATGGATTCTCGGTGATTGCTGGCGTGGGTGAACGTACCCGTGAAGGTAACGATATGCTTCGCGAGATGATCGAAGCTGGTGTTATCAAATATGGCAAGAAATTTGAGGAATTGATGGAGGAGGGCAAATGGGATCTCTCTGCCGTTGATTATGACGAACTTGCGAAGAGCCAGGCTACTTTGGTGTACGGTCAGATGAACGAGCCTCCTGGTGCACGTGCATCGGTAGCATTGTCTGGTCTTACTGTAGCCGAGTCATTCCGAGATATGAGTGCCAAGACAGGTAAGGAGACTGATGTGCTGTTCTTCATCGACAATATATTCCGTTTCACCCAGGCTGGTTCTGAGGTGTCTGCTCTGTTGGGACGTATGCCATCGGCCGTAGGCTATCAGCCTACACTGGCTAGTGAGATGGGTGCCATGCAAGAGCGCATCACTTCCACCAAAAACGGTTCTATTACATCAGTTCAGGCTGTATATGTTCCTGCCGATGACCTAACTGATCCGGCTCCTGCCACTACATTCTCTCACCTTGATGCCACCACTGTGCTGAGCCGCAAGATTACGGAGCTTGGTATCTATCCCGCTGTTGATCCGCTCGCTTCATCATCTCGTGCTCTTGATCCTAATATTGTGGGCAAGGAACACTATGACTGTGCCCAGAGGGTAAAGCAGATACTCCAGAAATATAATGAGTTGCAGGATATTATTGCCATCCTTGGTATGGACGAACTATCTGATGAAGACAAACTGACAGTGAACCGTGCTCGCCGTGTACAACGCTTCTTGAGCCAGCCGTTCACAGTAGCAAGTCAGTTTACCGGTTTGCCCGGTGTGATGGTAAGTCTTGCCGATTGTATAAAAGGTTTCAATATGATTCTGGACGGTAAGGTTGATGACCTGCCCGAACAGGCTTTCCTGAATGTTGGAACCATTGAAGAGGCTATAGAGAAGGGTAAGAAACTCCTTGAGGCTGCGAAATCAAAATAAACAATGAAACTGACTATCGTATCTCCGGAAAAGATTGTGTATAACGGCACCGCTACCAGTGTGGCTGTGCCGGGTACCAAAGGAGCATTTGAGGTGCTTGATAATCATGCACCCATTATTTCCAGCCTTCAGAGTGGCATTGTTATCGTGCGCTCTGCTGAGGGAGAAAAGGAGTTCCCTATTCGTTCCGGATTCATAGAGGTCGCCAATAATGAAGTCTCAATTTGTGTGGAATCCGAAGGGGTGTAATGCTCCCGACATCAATAAATAGCTATGGATAAGATTGCTAGGGCACGCAACAAGTACATCATAGGGATGATCCTAATGATTGTGGCTGGTTATGCCATGCTTACCTGCGGTAGTCTTCTTTTTAAGTTGACCAACAATTTCCCCGTGGCGCCGCTGGCTGTGGCCTCCATACTCCTTATTATATATAATGTTTGTGCGATAATGGTGTATACACGCATGGTTCGTACTGCAGAGAAAGGACTCGTGCCGTTTTATCTTGCCAATAAGGTGGTGAGGATGATCTTCGCATTGGCTGTTATAGTCGGAATCGCATTGATAGTCAAGTCGGGAGTTATATCTTTTGTGATATGTTTCTTCTTGCTCTACCTTGGTACCATCATCTACGAAAGTGTATTCTTTGTCAAAATAGAAAAGAAACTTAATGAACTGTCAAAAGAATAATATATTATGCCTTATAGTCGCAGTGCTGATGCTCGCATTGTCATTGCCTGTACATGCCTCTGAAGGCGGTGATGGCAAGATTGATGTGCAGGAAATAGTGATGGGGCATACTGGTGACTCCCATGAGTGGCATATCACTACTATCAATGGGCATCATATATCCATACCTCTGCCTGTGATAATAATGGATAATAGCGGTACATGGCACTGCTTCTCATCCTCACGCTTTCATGAGACAGAAGGTGGTAAATACAACGGATTCTTTATTCCTGCCGAGGGCGAAAACAATGGCAAGGTGTGTGAGATAATCAATGGTAAAGAACAGAAAGTTAAGATTGATATCTCGCTGACAAAGAATGTGGTACAGCTTTGGATTATAGTGTTACTTATGCTGTTTATTTTCATCGGTTGTGCCCGATGGTACCGCAATAAGAAGGCCGATGATGATGCACCGAAGGGCTTTGTTGGATTTATAGAAATGTTTGTGATGATGGTCAATGACGATATTATTAAGGCATGCATCGGCGAGAAGCACTATCGTCGCTATGCTCCTTACTTGCTCACAGCGTTCTTCTTTATTTTCCTAAGCAATCTAATTGGTCTTGTGCCTATCTTCCCAGGTGGTGCCAACCTTACAGGCAATCTTGCCGTGACACTCGTATTGGCCCTCTTCACTTTCCTTGCCATCAATATTTTTGGCAATAAGGAATATTGGCTCGATATCTTCTGGCCCAAAGTTCCTGTATGGCTAAAATGTCCGGTGCCGATGATGCCTGTGATAGAGCTTTTTGGCATCTTTACAAAGCCTTTTGCGCTTATGGTACGTTTGTTTGCCAATATTTTTGCGGGCCACGCTATTGTCCTATCACTTACATGCGTCATCTTTATTACGTGTCAGTTGGGCGCTGCTATTGGAGCCGGCTTAAGCACCGTCTCGGTAGTCATGATGATATTCATGGATTGTCTGGAGTTGTTGGTAGCTTTCATCCAAGCCTATGTGTTCACTATGCTGAGTGCCGTATTTATCGGACTCGCTCACCAGGAGGAACACGAGGAGTGATAAATAAAACTATGTCTGCTTTTAAAAACGAAAAATATAATAACTTAAAACACTAAAAAACTATGTTATCATTAATCATGTTACAGGCTGCAGCCGCTAGCGTTGCTCAGATTGGTGCAGGAATTGGTGCAGGCCTCACCGCCATTGGCGCAGGTCTTGGTATTGGTAAGATTGGCAGTAGTGCAATGGAAGCCATCGCACGCCAGCCGGAGGCAAAGGGTGATATTCGTATGAATATGATTATCATCGCTGCCCTCGTTGAAGGTGTGGCTCTCTTCGCCGTAATTGTTTGCCTGCTCTGCCTCTTCATGTAGTCAGACTTTAGTTAAAAAACAAGCTTATGCCATCATTTTTAACACCTGATCCCGGACTGCTCTTCTGGATGCTGATTGCATTTCTGGTAGTCTTCGTCTTGCTGGCAAAATACGGATTTCCGATTATTACCGGCATGGTGGAGAAGCGCAAGCAATACATCGACGAGTCGCTTGCAAGCGCCAGAGAGGCTAACGAAAAGTTGGCCAATATCAAGGCAGAGTGTCAGTCGCTGTTGCAGGAGGCACAGGCTCGACAGTCGCAGATATTGAGCGAGGCGACGCAGACAAGTAACCAGATTGTTGCTGATGCGAAAGATAAAGCCCAGGAAGAAGCTGCACGCATCATCCAGGATGCACGCCGCCAGATTCAGGCTGAGTCAGAACGCGCCCAGCGCGAGATTCGTAGTCAGGTGGCTGATCTATCCATTCAGGTTGCCAGCAAGATTCTATCGCGTGAGTTAAAGCATCAGGACGAGCAGGAACGTTGGATAGACCAAGTACTCAGTCAGATAGAATAATCCTTCTATGGACATTGGAATCGTATCTATCCGCTATGCCAAGGCGTTGCTGAAGTTCGCTGACGCTCACAACGAGACAGCCCTGGTGTATACAGCCATCAAGGAGTTACACAGTTCCTTCTTAAAGGTGCCTCGTCTCAAGGCTGCTATCGGTGATCCTGTATTGCCTGCCGATAAGCTATATCGGCTGCTATATTTGGCTTCGGGTCAACCGAATGGGAAATGCCTGCCAGAGTTCTTCCGTATGGTGATCAAAAATCGCCGGGTTGCGATAATGCCTTTTATTGCCTGGAGTTTCATTCAGGCTTACCGCACACAGCAAAACATTATTCAATGCCAGCTCACCGTGCCTACCGAACTTAGTGATGCGACTATCGACCGCCTCAAGGCGATTGTGCAGCGCAAAACTGGAAAGCAAGTTGACTTTGAGCTGCATGTTAACCCCGGTATCATCGGAGGATTCATCCTCGAGTTCGAGTCCCAGAGCCTTGATGCGAGCGTGGCAGGCCGATTGCGTGAATTGCGCAAGAAACTGTAAGGCTATTCCTTGATAACTCCCCGTTTAATTCCACTGAAATTCTCTATTTTCAAATATTCATTATTTAATTTAAATAAATGCCAAGTAAAATAAAACCTAGCGAAGTGTCTGACATCCTTCTCAATGAATTGGAAGGTATAAAGAGCGACATACAATTTGAAGAAGTGGGCAAAGTGCTCAACGTTTCTGACGGTGTAGCCCGTCTTTACGGCCTTACCAATGTGACTGAGAACGAGCTGGTGGAGTTTGAGAACGGCACCAAGGCTATTGCTATGAACCTCGAGGAAGACAACGTGGGCGTCGTGCTCTTCGGAACTTCTGAAGGCATCAAGGAGGGCGATACTGCTCGTCGCACCGGTCGCATCGCCTCTATTGAGGTGAGTGAAGAGATGGTGGGGCGCGTCATCAATACCCTTGGTGAACCTATCGATGGTGGAGCACCCATTGGCGGAGAAAAGTTTGAGATGCCGCTTGACCGCAAGGCTCCCGGCGTTATTTATCGCCAACCGGTTAACGAGCCACTCCAAACAGGACTAAAGGCCATTGACTCGATGATTCCTATCGGTCGCGGACAGCGTGAGCTCATTATCGGTGACCGCCAAACGGGTAAGTCTGCCATTGCCGTAGATACCATCATCAATCAGCGCGAAAACTTCCTCAAGGGAGAGCCGGTATATTGCATCTATGTAGCCATTGGCCAAAAGGCATCTACTGTTGCGAACCTCGTGAAGACACTTAAGGAATACGGTGCTATGGATTACACTATTGTAGTGTCTGCCACTGCAGCCGAGCCGGCTTCTATGCTTTATTTCGCTCCCTTTGCCGGTGCTGCTATCGGTGAGTTCTTCCGTGATCGAGGCAAACATGCTCTAGTGGTCTATGATGACCTGTCCAAACAGGCTGTGGCATACCGCGAGGTATCGCTTGTGTTGCGTCGTCCATCGGGTCGCGAGGCTTATCCCGGCGATGTGTTCTATCTCCATAGTCGACTTCTGGAACGTGCAGCCAAGATTAATGCTCAGCAGGAAGTTGCAGAACAAATGAACGATCTTCCGGCATGCATGCAAGGCAAGGTAAGAGGTGGTGGATCTCTCACAGCATTACCTATCATTGAGACTCAGGCTGGTGACGTGTCTGCCTATATTCCTCCCAATGTAATCTCCATAACCGATGGACAGATTTATCTTGATACCAATCTCTTTAATCAGGGGCAGCGCCCCGCTATTGACGTTGGCATCTCTGTGAGCCGTGTGGGTGGTAGTGCTCAGATTAAGAGTATGAAAAAGATTGCCGGTACTCTCAAAATCGACCAGGCACAGTATCGCGAATTGGAGGCATTCTCCAAGTTCTCTTCCGATATGGATCCTGTGACAGCTATGACTCTTGACCGTGGCCGCAAAAATAATGTGCTGCTAGTTCAGCCACAATATAGCCCCATGCCCGTTGAGGAGCAGGTGGCAATCCTCTATTGCGGCACGAAGGGTCTGCTAGGTAGTGTGGCTCTCGAGAAGGTACCCGAGTTCCAGGATAACTTCCTGCGTATCCTTCGTGCATCTTATAAAGACACTGTACTTGCTCCCCTAAAAGCAGGCAAGCTCAGCGACGAAGTCGAGGCCGCTATCCGTAAGGTGGCAGCTGATGTCGCAGGAAATTAACAGACGCACAATCTAAGTCCAGTTTAATACATAGAGAAATCTTAAATAATCTTTCTGATGCCCTCGTTAAAAGAAGTTAAGCTACGCATCAATTCTGTCAGTAGCACTCGCAAGATAACCAGTGCGATGAAGTTGGTGGCATCCTCGAAGCTACGCAAGGCACAGCAGGTCATAGGTGGCATGCGCCCCTATCAGCAAAGGCTCGATGGCATGCTGTCTTCTCTTGCCGGCGAAATAGGGGAGGAGTTTTCCTCGCCAATCATTGAGTCTCGCAAACTGCAACGTGCCGTAGTAGTGGCACTTTCCTCCAATTCCAGCCTTTGCGGTGCTTTCAATGCTAATGTCATCAAAGCAGTTCTCAACGTGGTCAACAGCCTCACATCTCAGGGCGTAGCAGTTGAGGTGCTTCCCATTGGTCAGAAGATGTACGAGAAGATAAGGAAGAATAATCTACAGATTTTTGAACCTGGCATAAATCCAGACGTAGCTGCCAATGTTCAACTGGCTAAGTTGCTTGACCGTCCCAATTACACCGACATCGCCGCTGTTGCCACTAGCCTCATGAAGAGCTATGAGTGTGAAAAAGTTGATAAGGTGGTCCTCGTGTACAACCACTTTAAGAACACTGCCACACAAGTTGTTACCACTGAGACTCTGCTTCCAGTCGCATTGGAGGCTTCTGTGACAGTCAACACTAAACAGGCAAACGATCAGTCAAATATTGTTAATAATTACATTATTGAACCTTCCTGCGAGGAGTTGCTTAAGTCTTTGTTACCCAAGGGTGTGTCGCTGAAGCTCTACACGGCTATCCTTGACAGTCTTGCAGCTGAGCATTCGGCTCGTGTCATTGCCATGCAGACTGCCACTGATAATGCCGACCAGCTGCTTCATGACCTCACTCTCATGTACAATAAGACCCGTCAGGCCGCTATCACAGCAGAACTACTTGATATCGTAGGAGCCTCGTTCCAGTAAGAGATTTTTATACGTTATTAAACAATAGAGGACATAAACCGTTGGGCTATGTCCTCTATTGTTTAATATATGTAGTATATAGATAGTAATATGTATTTACATCAAGTACTGCGATGAAATGCTCTCGTTGTTGATGATACGCTTAATCGTTTCGGCAAACAGGTCGGCGATGCTAAGCTGCTTCACCTTGGAGCATTTGCCCTTAAAGGGGATGGAGTCGGTGAATACCATCTCTTCAAGTACGGAATTCTCGATACGCTCACATGCCGGACCGCTCATCACGCAATGGCTTGCAAAGGCACGTACACTGCTGGCTCCCTGATCCTTAAGCAACTGTGCAGCCTTGGTGATGGATCCTGCTGTATCTACCATATCGTCGAGTAGCACCACGTCATATCCCTGCACATCACCAATCACTTGCATGGTGGCTACCTCATTTGCTTTGACGCGTGACTTGTTGCACATCACGAGGGGGCAGTCGAAGAATTTGGCATACGTGCTGGCACGCTTGCTACCGCCTACGTCGGGTGAAGCGATGCAGAGATTTTTGAGTTTGAGACTTTGGATGTATGGGATGAATATTGACGAGGCGTAGAGGTGATCAACAGGCACATTGAAGAAGCCCTGCTCCTGATCTGCGTGTAAATCCATTGTGACTACGCGGTGGATACCCGCTACGCTAAGGAGGTCAGCGACAAGCTTGGCACCGATACTTACGCGGGGCTTGCTTTTACGGTCCTGACGAGCCCACCCAAAGTAGGGGATGACGGCGTTGACGGTGCGGGCACTGGCTCGTTTTGCTGCGTCAATCATAAGGAGTAGCTCCATAAGGTTGTCAGCGTTAGGAAAGGTTGACTGCACAAGGAACACATCCTTGCCTCGTACGCTTTCCTCAAAGCAAACTTCAAACTCCCCGTCGGAGAAACGGGTTACCTGCATATTGCCCATGGGCATGCCGAGACTTTGGCAAATCTTTTCCGTTAGATACTGTGTGCATGTGCCGGAAAAAACAATTAAGGAAGACTTTGTTTGCGACATTGTTTTGACTATCAGAAGGTTATTAATTGTTGTTTAGTTTGTATGCTCTTGTGGTATGCAAATGTAGCTATTTTTTCTGATTTATGGACCCGCTTTTGTAAATAAAAAATATTTTTTTTTGCATTCCAATCATTTTCTTCAAAAAATAATGTATTTTTTGTTTTTGTATCAGAAAAAATGCGTACTTTCGCGGAGCATATAACTTCTAACCTCTATGAAAAAGTATCTTGCTGAAATGGTGGGCACGTTTGTACTGACCCTCCTTGGCTGCGGCACTGCCGTGAGCCTGAACTGCGGTGTTGACACCGCTTCTGTTGTTGGAACAGCAATGGCTTTCGGCCTCGCTGTAGTTGCTATGGCCTACACTATTGGCGGTGTGAGCGGTTGCCACATCAATCC
>JAFZXF010000122.1 GCA_017616915.1 Bacteroidaceae bacterium | reverse complement strand
CGCAAACGACAGGTATAAATGGGGTATGAGATTCTTTTTCCAGCCCCATTTTCACTTTTATTAGTAAAGTAGTCGCTTATTCCAAAAAAAAGTGACAAATTTGCAGTCGATTATGGATCTGATAGCTCTATTCATGGTAATAATCAAAGGATTGTTTATCGGCGTAATATGTTCTGCGCCGTGCGGTCCGGTAGGTGTCTTGTGTATTCAGCGAGTGCTAAAGAAGGGATTCCGTTTTGGAATTATTACCGGTATGGGTGCAGCGTTAAGTGATATTATCTATGCGCTGATTTCAGGTTTGGGAATGAGTTTTGTTACGGAGTTTGTAAAGAACGAGAGCAACAAGTTGATTATGCAGCTGGCGGGTAGCGCTATGTTGTTGATTTTTGGTCTGTTTATGCTGTTCAGTCGTCCTAAGAGTCGCGACATACGTGTTTCGCAGGACAAGACGTTCTTGAACAATTTTCTGACGGCGTTCCTCCTTACGTTCTCCAACCCGCTGATAATACTGCTCTTCTTGGTGCTGTTTGCCCGCTTTGACTTTATCACTCCGGACCTGCCGATTAATATGGGCTTCGGCTTTATAGCCATCATCGTAGGCGCTATGCTGTGGTGGTTCTTCCTTTCGTTCGTAATCAATAAGATTCGTAACGCTTTTAGTGACAGGTATATAAGGGTGCTTAATATTACCATCGGCTCTATAGTAATAGCAGCTGCGATTGCAGGCTTTGTGTTTACTATTACGGGTCTACATTGGTACTAAGGGAGTTTTATAGTTATGTTTGTTGCAGATAAACTTAGGGCCTCTAATATCGTGGGGTACTTGATTTATATGTGGCAGGTTGAGGACATCATCCGTGCCTTTGACTTTGACATTGATAAGCTGTCGCAGCACTACTTGTCGCGATTTGGCGATGTTAGCGAGGAGCAGAAGAAAGACCTGCGCCAATGGTACAGTGATATTATCGACATGATGAGGAGCGAAGGTGTCAAGCAGCGCGGCCACATACAGATATGCAAAAATGTCATTATAAACCTTACCGATATCCATGATCGGTTGATGGCTTCGTCGAAGTATCCCTACTATCATGCTGCTTATCATAAAGCGTTGCCTATTATTGTGGAGCTGCGTGCAAAGCAGGGTGCTGATGACTTGCATTCTGAGTTGGAGAGTTGTTTTGAACTACTCTATGGTGTAACTCTGCTTAAGATGCAGGGCCGCACTGTAAGTAAAGAGACAAGCGATGCCGCAGAAACGATATCTGTCTTCCTTGGAATGCTTGGCGACTATTACAATCAGGACCGTACAGAACCATTGGAGTTCTGAATCAAATAAAATCTCTACGCGATGAAAGTACTCATTACAGGAGCTAACGGACAACTCGGAACAGAAATACGCAATCAGGCCGAGAATTGCAATGGGTGTGACTTTATCTTTACCGATATTGCGGAACTTGATATCACAAATGAAACGGCAGTGAATGCTGCGATACTAGGCAATGCTGTTGACATCGTGGTGAATTGCGCAGCCTATACCGCAGTAGATAAAGCTGAGAGCAACGAACCTCTGGCCCGACAACTTAACGCCAGCGCTCCAGGCTTGCTTGCTAAGGCGGTGGCAGAAAGGGGCGGAGAAATCATTCATATCTCCACCGACTATGTTTTTGACGGACAAGGCTGTGTGCCATATACCGAGAGTATGCCAACAGCGCCGCAGTCGGTGTATGGACTTACTAAATTGGCCGGCGAAAAGGCGGTAGTGGCTGCTACCGATAGGCATATAATCATTCGCACTGCGTGGTTGTATTCTCCATACGGCAATAACTTCGTAAAAACAATGTTGCGACTTGGCCGTGAGCGTACTAAGCTTAATGTCGTATACGATCAGGTAGGTTCGCCCACCTGTGCTGCCGATTTAGCAAAGGCTATTCTCAAGATAGTGCAAACGGAAGCCAAGACCTACGGGGTCTTCCATTATAGCAACGAGGGTGTTATATCATGGTATGATTTCACGAAGGCTATCCATCGGTTGGCGGGTATTACCCAATGTGATGTACAGCCCATATTGAGCAGGGAGTATCCCACTCCTGCAGTCCGTCCTGCGTACTCTGTGCTCCATAAAGGCAAGATTAAGGATACCTATCATGTGGCCGTGCCTTATTGGGAGGACTCGCTGAGCCAATGCATTAAGGAAATAGAAAAAATAGAAGCTACCGTTGCTTGACAAAAGCAATAAAAACCCTACAATACTGATGAACGAGATAACACGCCGTCGCACTTTTGCCATTATTTCTCACCCCGATGCGGGCAAGACTACACTCACCGAGAAGTTGCTGCTCTTTGGTGGTCAGATACAGGTGGCCGGTGCGGTAAAGAACAATAAGATTCGCAAGACAGCTACTTCCGACTGGATGGATATTGAGAAGCAGAGAGGTATCTCTGTTACCACCAGTGTGATGGAGTTTGATTACAGGGACTATAAGGTTAACATCCTGGATACTCCCGGTCATCAGGACTTCGCAGAAGACACCTTCCGTACTCTGACTGCTGTTGACAGTGTGATTATCGTTATTGATGGAGCTAAGGGTGTGGAGACTCAGACCCGCAAGTTGATGACGGTATGCCGCATGAGGAAGACTCCGGTTATTATCTTCATCAACAAGATGGACCGCGAAGGCCAAGACCCCTTTGACTTGCTCGATGAACTGGAGCAGGAGTTGCAGATAAAGGTTCGCCCCCTGAGCTGGCCCATCAATCAGGGAGCACGCTTCAAGGGGGTTTATAATATTTATGAGCACAGCCTGAACCTGTTTACTCCCGATAAGCAGAAGGTGACAGAACATATTGAGGTAGATGTGAACAGCACAGACCTCGAAGCTCATGTGGGCGACAAGGACGCAGCCAAACTGCGTGAAGACCTTGAACTGATAGATGGGGTCTATCCTGAGTTTGACGTGAACACCTATCTCAGTGCCGATGTGGCTCCGGTGTTCTTTGGCTCTGCGCTCAACAATTTCGGTGTGCAGGAGTTGCTTGACTGCTTTGTGGAGATAGCTCCTTCGCCCAAACCGGTGCAGGCTATCGAACGCGTCGTTGAACCGGAGGAGAAGCGCTTTACCGGTTTTATCTTTAAGATTACTGCCAACATTGACCCCAACCACCGTTCGTGTATAGCATTCTGCAAAGTGTGCAGCGGCCGATTTGTAAGGAACGCTCCCTATCTGCTCGTAAGAAGCGGCAAGCAGGTGCGCTTTTCTTCGCCAACCCAGTTTATGGCGCAGCGCAAGAGCACTATCGACGAGGCTTGGCCCGGTGACATAGTTGGTTTGCCAGACAACCAGACGTTTAAGATCGGCGATACCCTGACCGAGGGAGAAGATCTTCACTTCAAAGGGCTACCCAGTTTTTCACCGGAGTTGTTCAAGTATATTGAAAACGCCGACCCGATGAAGGCCAAGCAGCTCAACAAAGGTATCGAGCAGCTGATGGATGAGGGTGTGGCGCAGATGTTCGTCAACCAGTTTAACAATCGCAAGATAATAGGCACTGTGGGCCAGTTGCAGTTCGAGGTAATCCAGTACCGCTTGGAGAATGAATACGGCGCCAAGTGTCGTTGGGAACCGGTGAGTCTCTACAAGGCCTGTTGGATAGAGAGTGATGATCCTGCCGAGCTTGACAATTTCAAGCGGCGTAAGTACCAGTATATGGCTAAGGACCGCGACGGTAGGGATGTGTTCCTGGCTGACAGTAGCTATGTGCTGCAAATGGCACAGCAGGATTTCAAGAACATAAAGTTCCACTTTACTAACGATTTCTAATCATGCGCATCGGAGAGTGGCCTTTTGATATCGACGACATGAAGCAGGCAGTCAGTGTGCTGCGTCAAGGAGGCGTTATCCTGTACCCCACTGATACTATCTGGGGTCTGGGTTGCGATGCTACCAATCAAGAGGCTGTAGAGCGTATCTATCGCATCAAGGAACGTCAGGATAGCAAGGCGCTCATCCTGCTTGCCAACAGCGATGCGATGATAAACCAATATGTGTCTGGAGCGCCCGAGGTAGCTTGGGATGTGATAGAGCTTGCTACCCGGCCCACTACCGTTATTTTTGATAAAGGGCGCAATCTTGCTCCAGGATTATTGGGGCCCGACGGCAGTGTGGCTTTCCGCTTGAGCCGCGAATGTTTTTCCAGTCAGCTCTGTTTCCACCTGCGCCGCCCCATAGTCTCTACCTCCGCTAATATTAGTGGAGAGCCGTCACCACGTTTCTTTAGTGAGGTAAGCGAGGTTATTTGCAGTCGTGTGGATTATATTGTGAAATATCGGCAGAACGACACTACCCCGTCTGCACCGTCAAGCATAATCCGACTTTCAGCCGATGGTCAGGTGAAGATAATAAGATAAACCCCAATGTCCCAAACTCAGAATTCAATACTTAATGCCATCCGATGGGCGGAACACCGCATCAGGCGCAAGCAGCTAATCGTGCTGATGAGCTTCCTGGTGGGTGTGTTCACAGCTTTTGCCGCATTAGTGCTGAAGACTCTCATTGAGTTAATCCAGAGTTTGCTGACTCACGGCTTTGACATCACCCATATCAACTGGCTTTATCTGGTTTATCCCGCTATCGGTGTATTGCTCAGTGCGTTGTTTATCCGTTTCCTCGTGCGTGATGATATCGGTCATGGGGTCACTAAGATACTCTTTGCCATCTCGAGGCGTCAAGGTCGCATCAAGCCCCATAACTGTTGGTCTAGTGTGATTGCCAGTAGCATCACCATCGGTTTCGGTGGCTCTGTGGGAGCCGAGTCTCCGATAGTGCTTACGGGCTCCGCCATAGGTTCGTCGTTGGGCAAGCTTTTCCGTGTTGACCAGAAGACTCTCATGCTACTCATCGGTTGTGGTGCTGCCGGAGCAATCGCCGGTATCTTCAAGGCGCCGTTTGCTGGCCTGCTGTTCACCCTCGAGGTACTTATGCTTGACCTCACAATGGCTCATCTGGTGCCGCTGCTTGTGTCGTGTGTCACGGCTTCCATAATCACTTTCGCCATCAGCGGTTTCGACTCTATGTTTGTCTGTGACAATGTGGAGCCTTTCCGCATCGTCTATGTGTGGCCGGTGATAATGCTTGGCATAGGCTGTGGTCTGATATCGCTCTATTTCACCAAAGTCACCAATGCCATCGAGAACCTTTTCCGTCATCTTGGAAACGGACTGTGGACTAAGTGGATTATCGGAGGAATTGTGCTCAGCATACTTGTATTCCTATTCCCATCACTCTACGGCGAAGGCTACAATTCTATCAATACCCTGCTAAACGGCAACCCCGACGACCTGCTCAATAACTCGCCCTTCTATGGTAGCCGCATGCTACTGCTTATCCTTGGGTGTATTGTTCTTTTAAAAGCTGTAGCAAGCACTGTTACCACCAGTGCCGGAGGTTGCGGTGGACTCTTTGCTCCCTCGCTTTTCCTGGGATGTATCAGCGGTTTCCTCTTTGCCGGTCTTTGGAACATGTGGGGAATCATCACACCTATGCCTTCTACCGTAAGCTGTCTGTTGGGGATGGCGGCAGTGATGGCGGGAGTGATGCATGCACCCCTTACGAGTATCTTCCTCATCGCTGAGATAACCGGCGGCTATGACTTGCTTGTGCCCCTGATGCTCGTCACTGTTATCTCTTACATCACCGTTCATATCTTTGAGCGCCATAGCATCTACTCTATGCGCCTTGCCCAGCGAGGCCAGCTCGTAACTCATCATAAAGATCAGGCGATACTCACACTGATGTCGCTTAATAGTGTTATCGATAAGTACTGCATGAAGATAGCCCCTGACATGACTCTGGGTAATCTGGTAATGCTTATAGCTAAAGAAAAGGAGAATGTCTTTCCGGTGGTTGACGGAGCGGGTAATCTTCGCGGCATCCTTAATATCCGCAATATTCGCAAGGTCATCTTCCGCCAAGAACTTTACGGAGCCTTCACTGCCGAGCAGCTGATGGAACCGGCTCCCGATATACTCAGCATCAATTCTCCCATGACCTATGTGATGGATAGCTTCGACCGCTTGGAGACCGATGTGCTTCCAGTGGTTGACGAGAACGGCCTGTTCGTAGGACTCATACATAAGACAGCCCTCTTTGAGGCCTACCGTCAGACACTCGTAGATTTCTCAGAAGAATAGTCAAATCGCTCAATGCTCAATGTTCAATGAATAAAAGTCCTCGCATCATTTATCTCGGCACTCCCGACTTTGCAGTAGAAGCGCTTCGCAGGCTTGTGGAAGCCCATTATAACGTGGTGGCTGTTGTCACTATGCCCGATAAACCTGTGGGGCGTCACCATAACCGCCTGCAGGCCAGCCCTGTAAAAGAGTATGCCCTCTCTCAGGGACTCCCCGTGCTGCAGCCTGAGCGGCTCAAGGACGAAGCCTTCCTCGCAGAACTGAAAAGCTATAATGCCGACCTCCAGATAGTGGTAGCTTTCCGCATGCTGCCTGAGGCTGTATGGGCAATGCCGCCACTGGGTACTTTCAACATACACGCTTCGCTGCTGCCGCAGTATCGCGGTGCGGCGCCCATCAACTGGGCCATCATCAATGGTGACAAGGAGACCGGCCTCACAGCTTTCTTTTTGCAGCATGATATCGACACAGGTAACATCATCGACCAGGTGAGGGTGCCCATAAGTGAAGACTGTACCTGTGGCGAGCTCCACGACACTTTGATGCATCTCAGTGGCGATCTCGCCCTGCGTACTGTGGACAGCATAGCCAACGGCACAGCCAAGAGCATCCCCCAAAGCGAAATGCTCAAAATGGACTTAGATCTAGATCCGGTTCGTGACCGGTCAATGCTCAATGTCCTTCGTCCTGCTCCGAAGATTTTCAAGGAAACCTGCCGCATTGACTGGACTCAGCCACTCGGCCAAATCTATAATTTCGTCCGCGGTCTGTCACCATATCCCGGGGCGTGGACTGTGATGCGGAGCGCTGCGGGAGAGCAGGAACTTAAGATTTTCGGTGCTGAGCCAGTTGTCGCCGACCACAGTGTGGAGGTGGGCTCTCTCGTTAGCGATGGTCGCAAGCGGCTGGATGTGGCTGTGCCTGGTGGATGGCTGCGTATCACTGAACTGCAGCTCGCCGGCAAGAAGCGGATGGCCACTACAGCTTTCCTCTGTGGGCAGCAGTTGGATGGGAGCGAGCGTCTCCTGTAGATTCTTACGAAAGGCCGACTCGCAACAAACGAAAAAACTCCTCATCCAAATGGGTGAGGAGTTCTCTTTTGGCGCTTCAGGATGGGCTTGAACCAACGACCCCCTGATTAACAGTCAGGTGCTCTAACCAACTGAGCTACTGAAGCAATAAATAATGTGAAAAGTGGCAGTCGAAAAGTGAAAAAACTTTCAATCTTCAGGACTTTTCCGCTTTTGCGGTGCAAAGGTAATGCTTTTTTTGAAATAAAGACGTATCTTTGCACAAAAATTTTTGCTACAGACATGAAAAAAATCATTTTTACCCTCTTTTGGGCTATAATGTTCAATGTCCAAGGTTCAATGCTCAATGCTCAGAACTTGGCTAACACATCCCAGCAACTCAAGATTTTCAACCAGCTCTATAAGACTCTCGACCTTTACTATGTCGATTCTCTTGACGCAGAGCGCAACATCAGCACCGCCATCCGGGCTATGCTTGACCAGCTTGACCCATATACCGAGTACTATACCGCCAGTGATACCAAGGATCTTAATACCCTTACCACCGGAAAATATGCCGGTATCGGTTCGCTGATTCATTACTACAAGGCTGCCGACCGATGCGTCATCTATCGCATCTATGAGGACAAGCCCGCACAGCATGCAGGGCTCAAGGAGGGTGATATCATCCTCTCCATTGATGGACGTGAGATGGGACCTAAAGGCAGTCAGGAAACGCCCACCTTTGTAAGCAACGTCAGTTCGGCTCTTCGCGGCGACCCCAATACCACAGCCAATATTACTGTGAAGCGCGGCACCGACACCCTCAGCTTTGCCGTAACCCGAGCCAATATCCACATGCCCCCTGTTACCTATAGCGGAATGGTCAGCCCCACGGTGGGCTATATCTATCTCAGCACCTTCACTGCCGAGTGTTCGCAAGATGTGGAGAAAGCCCTCCGCAGCCTCAAGGCTCAGGGAGCTACCTCGCTAATTCTTGACCTTCGCGATAATGGCGGCGGACTGGCTCACGAAGCAGTGGAGATTGTCAACCTGTTTGTGCCCAAGGGCAAGCTCATCCTCAAGATGAAAGGCAAGACTCCCGAGTCCAACACCTCCCATGCTACCCAGCGGCAGCCCACAGACCCCGATATACCTCTCGTGGTGCTGGTAAACGGCAACTCCGCCTCGTCATCCGAGATTGTATGCGGTTCGCTGCAGGACCTCGACCGCGCCGTCATAGTTGGCGAGCGAACCTTTGGAAAAGGACTCGTGCAGCAGCCCCACAACCTGCCCTATGATGCAGTGCTCAAGGTCACCAGTAGTCACTATTATATCCCGTCGGGCCGATGCATCCAGGCCCTCGACTATTCTCACCGTTCATCCGACGGTCAGGCTTACCGCACTCCGGATAGCCTCACCAGTGTGTTCTACACCGAGGCGGGACGCCCTGTTCGCGACGGTGGTGGTATCACCCCCGATGTGGCTGTGGGCGACACACTGCCTACTGCACTGCTCTACGTCCTCAATAGCGACAACCTCTTTGACTGGATCACCGATTATTGCAAGGCTCACCCGTCGATAGAGCCTGCCGACCGTTTTGCTGTCAGCGAGGACGATTTTGAGGATTTTATAGCCTATCTCACCCGCACCGACTATCAGGTAGAGAGCCGCAGCAAGCAGATAGTGACTCAGTTGCGCTCCATCCTCAAGGCCGAGGGTTCTTCTCCTGAGGCGCTTAGTGCCCTTGACACCGTTGAGAGCAACCTGCAGCCCGACCTGCCCGCTCTCATGCGTAGCCATAAGGCACGGATGATGTCCCTGCTCAGCGCAGCCATCTGCGAGCGTTATTACTATGATGCCGGTGCAACCCAGAACAAGCTCCTTCACGACAAGCAGCTCGATGCAGCCGTCTCGGTGCTGCAGGACCAAGCCCGCTATCGTGAGCTGCTAAGCAAGAAATAAAAAGTTAAGTCGCAAAGCCTTTTTGACTTTGCGACTTATTGTATAGTCTCCTAAGGACTACCCCTAATCTTCTATCAGGTTATGTCCCGTCATCTCCGATGGCTGCGGCAGCTGCATGATGTGCAGTATGCTTGGTGCCACGTCGGCGAGGATACCATCTTTCACCTTCGCATTCTTGTTCTCCGTGATGTAGATAAACGGCACGGGGTTCAGCGAGTGTGCGGTGTTGGGAGTACCGTCGTCGTTGAGAGCGTGGTCGGCATTGCCGTGGTCAGCGATGATGATAGTCTCGTAGCCGGTCTGCTGGGCTGCTGCCACCACGTCGTGAACACATGCATCCACGGCTACCACAGCTTTGCTGATAGCCTCATACACTCCGGTGTGACCCACCATATCGCCGTTAGCGAAGTTTACCACGATGAAGTCGTAGATATTCTTCTTTATCGACTCCACCAGCTTGTCCTTCACCTCGTAGGCCGACATCTCGGGCTGGAGGTCGTAGGTGGGCACCTTGGGCGAAGCCACCAGGGTGCGCTCTTCACCTTCGTAGGGAGCCTCGCGTCCGCCGTTGAAGAAGAATGTCACGTGTGCATATTTCTCGGTCTCGGCGGTGTGGAGCTGCTTCAGTCCCTGACGGCTGATATACTCGCCGAGGGTGTTTTCCACGTTCTCTTTGGGGAAGAGAATGCCCACTCCGGTGAAGCTGGCATCGTAGGGAGTCATGCAGTAGTATTTCAGTCCGGGGATCGTTTGCATTCCCTCTTCGGGCATGTCTTTCTGGGTGAGCACGATGGTGAGTTCCTTGGCGCGGTCGTTGCGGAAGTTGATAAATATCACCACGTCGCCCTCCTTGATGGTGCCGTTCACGTTAGCGTTGATCAGCGGCTCCATAAACTCGTCGGTGTTCTTGTGCTCGGGGCTGTCGGAGTCGTAGCAGTACTGCACACCCTCAACCATGTCGGCCACTTCCTTGCCTTTACCGTGGATAAGCTGGTCGTAAGCCACCTTGACGCGGTTCCAGCGCTTGTCGCGGTCCATAGCGTAGAATCGTCCGATGATAGATGCTACGGCAGCGCCGTTAGCCTCGCAGTGCTCGGTGAGCTGGCTGATAAAGCCCTTGCCCGAGCGGGGATCGGTGTCGCGACCGTCCATGAAGCAGTGTACGAATGTGCGTCCGTCCAGCTCGTAGTCGTGGGCAATCTCGATGAGTTTAAACATGTGGTCGAGGCTCGAGTGCACGCCGCCATCGGAGGTGAGGCCCATGATGTGCAGGTTCTTACCCGTCTCCTTAGCGTAGCCGTAGGCCTCCTTGATCTGCGGGTTATTGCTTATTGAGCCGTCAGCGCATGCGCGGTTGATCTTCACCAGGTCCTGATAAACGATGCGGCCCGCACCGATGTTGAGGTGCCCAACTTCCGAATTGCCCATCTGTCCGTCGGGCAGTCCCACGTGCTCACCGCTGGCCTGCAGCTGGGAGTGAGGATAAGTCTTGTTAAGGTAGTCAAGGCAGGGGGTAGGCATCTGGCTGATGACGTCGCCTTTGTCGCCTTTGCCGATTCCCCAGCCGTCCAGAATCATAAGTAATGCTTTGTGTGCCATAATCTATTGTAAGTTTTTAAGTTCCAATCTCTGAAAGCGGCTGCAAAGTTAATAAAAAAGGAATAAGGAGAAAAGGAGTAAAGGGAAAAACACGAAAAACTTTCAACTTTCAACTCTCAACTTTCAACTTTTTATTACCTTTGCATCCCAAATCCTACCTTATTATATTATGAAAAGCACATCACTCATCCTCGCCCTGCTCCTGATGGCAGGCGTAGCCTTCGGGCAGAAAAACAATTATAAGGCCCCCGTTCTCACCGATAAGTATATGAAGGACCTCGGGCTCGCCAAGAAACCCTTCACTCAGAAGGCCGAAGGCGTATGGACTGCCGGCAATATCACCATCTACAGCTCCCATCCCTATGGCGACGACATCAAGGGCTTCAAGGGCTCCACGCCCCTCTTCATCGCCGTCGATAAGCGGGGCAATATCCTCGCTGTGGCACCCGCCGCCAATATGGAGACACCCGATTTCTGGAACCGGGTGCTGGCCTCCAAGCTACTGCAGTCGTGGCGTGGGCTCACCCTCCAGCAGGCAGCCACCCTCAAGGTCGATGCCGTCACAGGAGCCACCTACAGCTCTGTCGCAGTCATCAAGACCGTTCAGGCCACAGCCAAGAACGTTAAGTAAACAACGAAAACGGTAACGAAAACGAAAAAAATCGGTTTTTTCCAAAAAATGTTCAATGTTCAATGTTCAATGTTCAATAATTTTCGTACCTTTGCACTCGATTTGCTCGAATGGTGGAATCGGTAGACACGAGGGACTTAAAATCCCTTGCCCCGGAAGGGGCGTGTGGGTTCAAGTCCCACTTCGAGTACTGAAGAGTAGTAAATTTCAAACTCTAATATTATGAACTTTAATATTACCGATCAGAACTACAGCGCACTGGCTGCTACGGGCAAGCCGATGGTTATTGATTTTTCTGCTGAGTGGTGCGGCCCTTGCCGCAAGATGGCTCCGCTGATTGAGGAACTTGCTGCCAAGTATGATGGCAAGGTTATTATTGGCTCCTGCAATGTTGATGAGAGCGAGGAGCTCACTGCCCAGTTTGGCATTCGCAACATTCCTGCCATATTCTTCATCAAGGATGGGCAGACCGTCGACAAGGTTGTCGGCGCTGTGCCCGCGGCCACCGTTGAGGAGAAAGTTCAGGCGCTTCTTTAAGTTGCTTTAAGTTTAAGTAGCGTGCAGCGAAATTGCCGGCATCCGCTTAGTGCGAGTGCCGGCAATCTTTTATTGGGAATTGAACACACAACCCCTTTTCGTTTTCGTTATGAAATTTTCACTCCTCAAAAAATTGTGAGATAGTGTAGTCGTCTAGTGCCCGCCGCTCTTTCTTGGTGGGTCGCCCGGTGCCCCTCGCCCTATCGACAAACCCGCTGATGCGGCTCATCTCGAGCAGCTCATACTGCTCGGGCGCAGTCATATCGGCAAGCACCTCGGGCACCAGTTTGGCGCCGACGCGCTGCTCGATGGGCTTGAGCACCTTGAAGGAATAAGTCACCGGCGGCTTCCTCACGTCTATCACGTCGCCCTCCCTCACGAGATGCGACGACTTGAGACGCATCCCGCCCTTGGTGACGCGCCCGTTCTTGCATGCATCGGCAGCGAGGGTGCGTGTCTTGAAAATGCGGGCTGCCCACAGCCACTTGTCAATCCTGGCCTCCAAGTTTGTATTCATTGAACATTGGCGTTTCACTCTCACCTACGCTTGTCAGCACCCGCTGCTAAACCGCATCCTTGCGGTTTCGAGACGCAGCGACCGAGCTTGCTTCGGTTCGCAATGCACAAGGCATTGAACATTGAGCATTGAACATTAGCGAAGCGAAGGTGCTACTTATTATTGAAGTTGTTCATTGCGAACTGCACTCCGCTGAGCACGAATGCCTTGACGGCCTCGCAGGCTTGCTGCACGCGCTCGTCCATGCGGGCGAGCTCCTCGTCGCTGAACCCGCTAAGCACGAAGTCCACCTGGTGGCCGCGCGAGAACTCATTGCCTATGCCGAAGCGCAGGCGGGCGTAGGCGTTAGTGCCGAGGCACTGAGTGATACTCTTGAGGCCGTTGTGGCCGCCCTCGCTGCCCGATGGGCGGATGCGCAGGGTGCCGAAGGGCAATGCTAGGTCGTCGCTGATTACGAGCAGTCGCTCGGGGTCTATCCGCTTCTGCTTCACCCAGTAGCGCACCGCGTTGCCGCTGAGGTTCATATAGGTAGAGGGCTTGAGCAGCACCACCTTGTGTCCCTTGAGACGCATCTCGGCCACAAAGCCGTAGCGCTTGTCCTCAAACGCAATATTGGATGCTCCTGCCAGAGCATCCAATATGCGGAACCCTATGTTGTGGCGTGTGCCCGCATATTCGTTGCCGATATTGCCGAGCCCAACAACAAGGTAAACCATCTCTTGTGGGTTTTGAGAATCTGAATTAGTGCTTCGGGCTACGTCTCGCCTCAGTAATGCAGTGAGAAAAGAAAACAGCCCCATAGCAATCTAAATGTTAAAAGTTCAATGCACAATGTCATTGCACGTCCGGCATTGCCGGTCGAGCGACTAAGCCTCCTCAGTAGCAGCCTCTTCCTCGGCAGCCTTAGAGTTGCGGGTAGCCTTCACTGCGCATACCAGAGCCTGCTTGGGAGTAACGATCTCGAGGCCCTCGAAGGAGAGGTCGCCCACGATGATCGACTTACCGATACCCAGCTCAGTGATATCGATGGTGAGGCGCTCGGGAATCTTGTCGTAGGTAGCCTTAACCTTGAGCTTGCGGATGAGGGAACGGAAAGCACCACCCTCGCGAACACCGATTGCGTGACCGGTGTAAACCACGGGCACAGCCATCACGATGGGCTTCTCCTCAGCGATCTGATAGAAGTCGATGTGGAGCACGTTGTCCTTCACGGGGTGGAACTGGAGCTCCTTCATCACTGCCTTGCAGGTCTGGCCGTCGATGTCGAGGTTTACGAGGAAGATCTCGGGGGTGTAGATGAGTTTGCGAACGTCCTCAAACTTTACGCTGAAGCTCTTGGCGGCAGCTTTGCCGTCAGCATCTTTCATGTTGCATCCGTAGAGGTTGCAGGGGATAGCACCGGTGGTGCGGAGGATTTTGGCAGCCTTTTTGCCGCCGGCGGTACGCTCGGTACCTTTCAATGAGAATTCTTTCATTGCTTTGTTTTTTGTGTTACTCTAAATTAAGTTGTTAAAAATCAATAGCTTAATTCGCCATCACACTAGATGCGGGCTGAAAAGCGCGGCAAAGTTACGAAAAAATTCCCGAAGGGAAAAGAGAAAAGAGAAAAAAATACCTATATTACAGATATCTGTGGAAGTATGCCTGCAGGTCTCTGCGTGCATTGCCGAGTTTGTCTGCCCACGCCTGCACGGAGTTTTGCCCAAGGATATCGGTGATATACTTCACCGAGAGGAAGGGTACGCGCTCCTGCTTGCACACCCACGCAAGGGCGAAGGACTCCATATCGACGGCGTCGCATCCGAGGTCCTCATCTGCGGACATGACGAAGCTATCGCCAGTGCTGACGGTCATGGGGTCGAAGGTCTCCTGCCCCTGAACCACGGAGGGCAGGCGCTCCCCGAAGGTGATGTCGGTGACATCGATGGTCTTGCTGACGCAGTCGAGGGGCAGCTTCTGCAGGTCTCGATCGACGAAATGGCGGGCTACGAGGATGTCGCCGATATGGTGGCGGCTGGTGCCGGCGGTGCCGACATTGAGCACGGCATCGGGCGAGAAGCTACGCAGTGCGAATGCGAGCGAGGCTGCGGCCTGGGTCTTGCCGATGCCGGTATAGATTTCAATAAACTGATGGGGCGATGCGACTGTGTCGAGTGCAACGGCCTCTGCGCGAAGGGCGTAAACGGTGAGTATCTTCATGGGTTGAGGATTTTGTCTATCTGTGGGGTGATGGGGGTGATGCTGTCGTTGACGATGACGTGGTCGGCAAGGGCGGCTTTCTGCTCCTGCGGCATCTGGAGGTTTATCCACTCGAGTGCCTTCTCCCGGCTGATATGGTCGCGCTGCATGATGCGCTTTATCCGCAGTTCGAGTGGTGCGACAACGGTGATGGTGGTGGTGCAGTCGGTGTGGAAGCCTGACTCAAAGAGGAGGGCGCTTTCAATGCAGACGGAACCCCCCTCTAACTCCCCCGAGGGGGAGAATAAACCTAAAGCCTCCCCTCGGGGAGGTTTGGTGGGGGTCTTTTTAGCGTTTATCCACTGGCGCATGCGCTCCCTGACTCTGGGATGGACGATGGCGTTCACCTGGTCGGCGTAGTGGGGGCCGCGACAGATATAATCAGCGAGGACTGCTTTCACGGGGTGTCCGTCGGCATCGATGGCCTCGGGCCCTATGAGGGCAGTGAGTTCGCGGTGGATATCGGGATTTTCCCGCATCTCGGCCTTGGCCTCGATATCGGTGTAGAACACGGGGATGCCGCGTTCCTCTAACAGGTGGCACACATGGCTCTTGCCGCTGCCTATGCTACCGGTGATACCGAGGATTGAGCATTGAACATTGAGCATTGAGCATTAATATTCGCTGTCTTCGATGATGAACTCTACCTCATCGGGTACGATGCGCACGTGGGTGATGCCTTCGGGCTGGGCCTTGAGGGTGAGGTGGAGGCGATTGGTGGAGTTGTCGGCGACTTCGTCGTAGCTGACGACGATGGCGAACTTGTCGGATGTGATATCGCGGTATTTCTTGAGTCCGACCTGGAAGACTACGTTGACGATGCCCGGGAAGGCCTTGAGTGTCTTGCCTGCGGGGAAGTTGATATGCTCTATCTTCACGGGCAGGGAGTTTTCGGTCATCTGGTCAACGGATATGGTGGCTTTGACTTTGTCGGGCACGGTCTTGGCTCCCTTGATGTGGGCGAGTGGGACGCTGACGGTCTTCCGCTCGCTAACTCCCTGCATGACGATGGGCTGGGTATAGACGGCGGTGAGGGTGTCGAGAATCTCGGGCGAGGCATACACCTTGACTTTCTCGGGGTTGGCGGTGCAGTCGGTGATGCAGTAGAGTGTGTCGGCAGTTATGTCGCCGACGACTTTGACGGGGATGGTCTTGTTGAGTCCGAAATTGTAGAAATACTCCAGTGTGTCGGGATTGAAGGCTACGATGCTGGTGCTGCTCTGCAGGCGGTTGACGATGTTGCGCATCAGCGTAGCTGTGGGCAATGCCACATGGCCTGAGCGGGTGTCGTAGTCCTTGAAATCGATGGTGATAGTGCCGAGACTCTTGGCATATTTATACTTGAGCAGCAGTCCACCGTGGTCTTTGACTCTCACCTTGATCTCGTTGGGTGGCGGAGTGGTGAGCACCACGTTGTCGGGCACTCCTTTGAGGGTGACAGGCACGGAGATCTCTACCTCATAGATGTCCTCGAGGGTGAGGAAGAGCCAGAAGCCTGCCGACAAGGAAAGGAAGAAAAGAAATGCCCAGAAGTTCCTGTTGAAGAACCTCCTCAGCAATTTCTTAACCGTTGACCACTGGAGATGGGGCATTGTGCCTATTTATTTTCCCTGTGCCTCGGCTGCGCTGCTGGCATTGGCGTAGATGGAAGATTTCTCGATGGTGATCTTCACGTTCTGCGCAATTTCGAGCACCACGGTGCCGTTGGCATCGTTGACTTCGCGGATGGTGCCATGCAGGCCACCGGCGGTGACTACCTGACTGCCTACTCCGAGGCTGCGGCGGAACTCCTCGATTTTCTTCTGACGGTTTTTCTGGGGACGGATCATGAAGAAGTACATAATCGCGAAGATGGCGATAATCATAATCCAGAAGCTCCACTGGCTTCCCTGCTGACTGCCCTGTGCAGAAGCACCTGCAGCGGAGGCGGAGGATGCGGCAGCTTTGCCTGCCTGCAAAAGGTTGATGGAAAGTAACATAAT
>JAFZXF010000121.1 GCA_017616915.1 Bacteroidaceae bacterium | reverse complement strand
TTGCTTGCCATCATCAGCGACCAAAGGAACGCATCAGAAGCAACTGCTCCGAAAGAGCCCGAAGGTTTCAAGAACTGCGCCTTCGCCACATTGTAGAGAAGGTAGAAGTTCTTGTACGGCACAACGGCCCACTGGTCAGCGCCGGGATCGGTACTGTAAGCTCCAGTGTTTTCGCCGCTTTGCGTGTAGTCAGACACGATGCCTGTCTTCGCCGCGTTAAGCACAAGCTTACCGCGCGGAGCCTCAATCGTGTAGACCTTGCCAGCGCTAAGGCCATCGAGCGTGGTAATCACGTCGCCGACAGCAGCGTTAGCAACACCCACTCCCACCAATAGCAGGAGCAGGGCGATCAGAGAAGTAAGAACTCTTTTCATTTGGTTAATAATTTAGGTTAATAAAAACAGTTAATTAGGTTATGTAAATCACTTCGTTTGTGAGGTGCTCTTTGCATAGTTTGCAAGAATACACACCCCGCAGGACTTGCAAAGATAGAAAATTCTTTTTATAAGCAAGAAAAAATGGATGGAATTTTATACATTTTTTTAGGAAATACCTAAAATTTTGTAAAAACAAGAAATTTTTGAACAAAATCAAGCAAAATAACGAGGACATCTTTATACATATTATTGATAATGTTCGCGCGAACAAAAATATGGATGAACAGACAATATCGTACTACCTTATACCATTTCACCACCCCACTCCGTCTTAGTATATTCATTCTTTAAAAACACCCAGAGGCTTCCGAGCTCATTCAACTGCCCGAAACTTGAGATTACCTTGCCGGAAGCACGGGGCGTAAAATATTTTCTTACCAAAATGGGCATTTTGAGGGCTTGAGAATCATCTAAATACAAACAATGCGAATGTCGGTTCGAAATAGAGAAAATACGGCCGTTTTTATAAGCAATAGAGTACCAGACAGTTGCGTCGAGCCATATTTTTCTACCGACCTTATGAAAAATTGAAATTAACTCCAGAAAACTTACACCGAAGGGACGGGAAATAATCACGTACGGAAAAAAACTAAGCACGTGCGAAAAAAAACTTAGCACGTGCGGCCGCAAACTAAGAACGTCCGGCCAGCCGCGCGTACGTACTTATTACGCGGCAGCATGGGCTTTTCCGAAATGAGATGCTTTGAATTATCCGGGAGAGGAGCAACATTTTTCGGAAGTTCATTCTTCCTTTCCGCAAACTCAGTTTTTCTACCCGTTTTTTGCCGGTTTCCTCCATTTTCGCCTCATTCGATTGACGCAATGACGCCAAAATTTTACTTCCCACCATCCTAAATGAAAAATAGAGGACGGCAACACACTCATAAAAGCGGTCCGAAACGCCATTAAAACTCCCCAAAAATCTATTTCGAAGAGAATCACGCAAAAAAGAATGTAAAAATTTTAGGCAAACAGCCAGTACTAAAAAAGGGATGCGAGAAATTTGATAAGCGAGCATACTTTTTGCAACGGGAATAAGGAGGAGAAAAAAAATATTTGCATTTATCAAATTTTTTGTAGCTACTGTCAGAATTTATTTCTAAATTTGCATCTCAGAAGTTGTGGTCAACGACTGGCCGCATATTATAATTCTGAGAATCATGCACATAAAGCTGGAAGGCGCGAGGCTTAGACTCGTGCATAAGAGTGACAAAATGGAACTCCCCTGCGGCTGCACACCCAAAGAGGCCGCTGGGAGCGGTGTGACTATTTACAAACTGGATGCTCCCCACGTTATCAACAATTATTATATTGCCAGTTACAAAGACGCTCAGCGCCTGTTGATGCAGCCGGAGGAGGTAGGTTTTCAAACTTACCTCGATCTGTTGCCGCCAACCACAGAGGTGCTCCGCGTTCCCCTGCTACCCAACGGAGAGAAGCTTGTGAAAGACGGCGAAAGCCTGGACATCCTGACCATCCTCAGAGGCGGACTAAACTACCCCGTGGAAGAAGCCTGCCACCGGGCGGGAATCCAGGTGAACAACATGAACTTCCTATCGTGTGAGAGGATTATCGAGAACAAGAAGATTCTGGGGCTGCAAATCAGGTACCAGAAGTACAACATCGCGGATAACGGCACCATTTTGATAGGTGATATCGTAGCTACGGGCGACACTCTGAAAGAGTGCTTCAACTATGTAATAGACAAGTACCTCAAACGCGGGGCAAAACTCCGCCGCATCATCTTCTTTACCGTTGGCGGTACTCGCGCATTTGACTTCATGGAAGGGCTGACCGAGCGTCTGCGGGAGTTCTGGCCCGATTTTGAGGGCTTCACATGCATCTTCTATGAAGGAATCTTCTCGGTTTACCAACACAAAGGCGTAACGGGAGTGAACGTGCCGAATATCGACTTCTACTGGAACGACTCGGTACTTGCGCCCGAATATCGCAGAGCTGTGCTGGAACATGAGAACGCATTGTTTGAGAAGTGTATCATCTACGATGGTGGCGCACGGCGTTACGAGATTCCTGAGCATTATCACGAAGCAATGGAGTATTGGCGTGACATACGCACCGCTGCCGACCACACCAATATGAAAGCGTTTGTGGATGAAAAGATTGGCTATCCCTCACCAAAGAGTTTTGAGGAGTGGCTGGAGATAAATCACTACTCAGTAGAGTCCACAACGCCCAAAGGAGAAAGCTGCGAGGACCTCATGGCGCTCTATCAGCAGGAGGAGGCGTTTCGCCAGCGAAGCTACAAACGCAATCTGAAGCACATCGCCGAGGTGCGCTTGCAAGAGATTGAGGCTGCGCTGGGAAAATACCTGTAACATATTTGACAATTTGACAATTCAAATATTTGACTTTTTTTATCGTGAAATGAATATTAAAAACAAAAAAAAATAAAAACAATGAGCACACAGAAAAAAGACATCGATTTCCAATCGACTGCGGTGAGCAAGGATGCCCGTAGGAGCAACCTCACCATGTTTATGATTATGATGGGCTTCACCTTCTTCTCAGCCAGCATGTGGGTGGGACAGAACATGGCCCAAGGACTTAACTTCGGCGATTTCATCGCCGCAATGGTACTGGGTGGAATCATCCTCGGAGCCTATACCGGTGCGCTGGGCTTTGTAGGCGCCAAGACGGGTCTTAGCCTTGACCTGCTGGCTGTACGCAGTTTCGGCACCAAGGGCAGTTATCTGCCCAGCGCGATGATCAGTTTCACTCAGATGGGTTGGTTTGGCGTAGGCCTTGCCATGTTTGCCATTCCCATCGCCAAGGTTGCTTTTGGCGATAGCATGACTGCCACCTATATAATGGTTGCCATCGCAGGTGTCTGCATGACAGCCTCGGCCTACTATGGCATCAAGGGTCTCACGATTATCAGCTATATCGCAGTACCGTGTGTAGCCATTCTGGGCACCGTGGCTATGATTATGGCTATCACTCAGGGTGACCGCGGACTGGTAGAGCAGTTTGAACAGGGCGAGAAGACGCTGGGCATCATCGCCGGAGCAGGTCTAGTGATAGGTAGTTTTGTAAGCGGCGGAACCGCCACACCTAACTTCTCACGCTTCGCCAAGAGCAGTAAAGCAGGCTGCATCATCACTATCATCGCCTTCTTTATCGGTAACAGCCTAATGTTCCTCTTCGGTGCAGTAAGCTCAGTATACGTTGGCGGCAACGACATCTTTGATGTGATGATCAACCTCAACCTGTTCTACGTGGCTGTGCTCGTGCTTGGCCTCAACATCTGGACCACCAACGACAATGCCCTCTACTCCACCGGCCTCGGCCTTGCTAACATCTTCAAGCTTAGCAAGAAGTCTATGGTTCTGGTGAGCGGTATAATCGGTACTGTTGCTGCGGTATGGCTCTACAACAATTTCTGCGGCTATCTCAACATACTTAACTGCACGCTGCCGCCCGTGGGCATCATCCTCATCCTGGGTTATCTGCTCAACAAGGGCGATTACACTGAGGACACAGAGAGTAAACCCAAGACTGTAGTCTGGGGAGCAGTAATCGGCGTAGTGGCAGGCGCCGTAGTTGCCAACCTTCTCAATTGGGGTATCCCGGCCATCAACGGTATGGTAGTAGCCGCCATCTGCTACCTCATCGGATGGAAGATTTGTAAGAAGTAAGAGATGCTTTACGATTTTGACAAGCACATAGAGCGGCGCGGCACCGACTGCCTGAAATACGACGGCCTCTACCAGATGCTTGGGCGCAGCGACGTTAAGCCGCTGTGGGTGGCCGATATGGACTTCGAGACTCCGCCGTTTGTGATACGCACCATTGAGAAACGGCTTCGTCAGCGAGTACTCGGCTACACCGTACCCACCGATAGATTCTACCAAGCTATCATCAGTTGGATGAAGCGAAGGCATAGCGTTAGCCTTGAGCCACAGGATATTCATTTCGTAGCGGGTATAGTGCCCGGCATACACCATGCCCTTAACGCCCTCACTGAGAAAGGCGATAAAGTGCTCATCCAGCCGCCCGTTTATCACCCGTTTGCCCACCTTATAGAAGTAAACGAACGAACGCGTGTAGATAATCCTCTCCATATCGTGAACGGCCGCTACGAAATGGACTTCGATGATCTGGAGAAAAAGCTGCCGGGCTGCAAGATGATGATTCTCTGCAATCCCCATAATCCGGGCGGCACCGTATGGACGGCCGATGTGCTGGAGCGCGTAGCCAAACTATGTCACCGATACGGAGTCACAGTGCTGAGCGACGAGATTCACTCGGACATGGCACACCGCGGCCACACATACACTCCTTTTGTCAACTGCTGCCCCGAAGCCCGGGAGATATCGCTCGCCATGAATGCACCGAGCAAGGCGTTTAACATGCCTGGCATTGTTGTATCCTACTGCTACAGCCTGTCGCCTTCAATACGCGAACGCTATTTCACTTTCCTTGACAGAGCCGATGTGGCATTGGGCAATATCTTCGCCTACGACTGTCTGGCGGCGTGCTATAGCGAGGAGGGCGAAGAGTGGCTCAACCAGATGCTAGACTACGTAACCGAAAACTGCAAGATTGTCATCGATTTTCTGCGCCAGCAGTGCCCCCGGATAAGGCCGATGCTGCCCGAGAACTCGTTCCTACTGTTTCTGGACAATAGCGATATGCCTTTCACCACCACGACGGAGATGCACGACTTTTATCTCAACAAATCAGGCCTTTACCTCAACGAGGGTGAAATGTTTGGTAAAGAGGGTGAGAAATTCATGCGACTTAATGTTGCTCTGCCTCGTGCCGAATTGGACGATGTACTGCATCAACTTAAGCAATCCTATGATGAAATAGTGGCATCCTAAACATTTTCTTCGAAACATAGCAGTTCTTTCAGAAAAAAAACGTAACTTTGCAGACCGTAACCTTCAAAAGTACATCATCATGTTTAGCAAAGAAACCTATATCCAGCGTCGCCAGGCCTTGAAGGAAGCTGTTGGTAGCGGCCTGATTATCATTCTCGGCAACAACGAGAGTCCCGCCAACTATCCCAACAACTGCTACACTTTCCGCCAGGACAGTAGTTTCATCTATTTCTTCGGTGCAGTGCGTGACGGCCTGGCTGGAGTGATTGATGCAGATAATGACAAAGAATACCTGCTTGGCGATGACATCGACATCGATGACATTGTTTGGTATGGTTCAGTGGACAGCGTCAGCGATATGGCCGAAATGGCCGGAGTGAAGGAGTCAGCCCCCTTTGGCAAACTCAGCGAACTCGTGAATGCCGCCCAACAGAGCAATCAGGAGATACACTTCCTTCCGCCCTATCGCCATGACAACAAGATACTGCTCCAGGAACTGCTGGGCATCAAGCCCGCAGAGCAAAAAGCCGCAGCCTCTGTCAAGCTCATCAAAGCTATTGTAAACCTGCGCTCCACAAAGAGCGACGAGGAAATCAGGGAGATTGAGCGCGCTTGCTCTATAGGTTTCAAGATGCACACCACCGCCATGAAACTGGCTCAGCCCGGAGTGACCGAACATTTCATCGGCGGCACTATTGATGGTATTGCCAACTCGCTGGGTAGCAAGGTGTCGTTTGCTTCTATTGTAACCATGCATGGTGAGATATTGCACGGTGCGCCAAAGATGACCCATTTGGAGGCCGGCCGCCTACTGCTGGTAGATGCGGGAGCCGAGACGCTCAACAACTATTGCTCCGACCACACTCGCACCACTCCCGTCAGTGGCAAATTCACCCACCGGCAGAGAGATATCTACACCATCGTAGAACAAGCTCACGATCTGGCCATGCAGCAAGCCAAGCCTGGCGTGAAATACTATGATGTCCACATGGATGTGTGCCGACTGATAGTCAACGGCCTCAAGGAACTCGAGCTTATGTGCGGCGATACCGAAGAAGCAGTGCAGGCGGGAGCTCACGCCCTGTTCCTGCCTCATGGCCTCGGTCACATGATGGGCATTGATGTTCATGACATGGAAGATCTCGGCCAAAACTACGTGGGTTATGACGACGAGATACAGCCATCAACCCAGTTCGGCACTGCCAGTCTGCGCATGGGGCGCCGTCTGCAGAAGGGATTTGTTATAACCGACGAGCCGGGCATTTACTTCATCCCCGATCTGATCGATTACTGGAAAGCCAACAATATCAACTCAGAATTCCTGAATTTCGCCAACATAGAGAAGTATAAGGACTTTGGCGGTATCCGCATCGAGGATGACTTGCTCATCACAGATGACGGTGCACGTTTCCTCGGCAAGGATGTTATTCCTTACCATGCCGACGATGTGGAGAAATATGTGGCTGAGTTCCATTATTAATAGTTCAAGAGCTTAAAAAAATAAGAAATAAAATCCAAAAACATTATATTTATGAAATTCACAAACATCCTCGCAGCTATGTTTGCTGCAACCGCGCTGATGAGCAGCGCACCTGTAATGGCTGACGATGCCGACACCACCGCATTTACCGTAGTGAAGGAAATTCCTATCACCTCCGTAAAAGATCAGCACCGTTCTGGTACATGCTGGGCTTTCTCAAGCCTCGGCTTCATTGAGGCAGAAATCCTCCGCAACACCGGCAAGACCTATGACCTGGCAGAAGCCTACGTTATTTACAAGACCTACATCGACCGTGCCATAGCCAACGTACGTATGCACGGTGACGTGAGCTGGTCGCAGGGCGGCAGCTTCTACGATGTGCTCTACTGCCTCAAGAACTATGGAATCGTACCCGAAAGCGCAGTAACTCCCGCCGGCACCCTCTATGGTGACACTCTCTTCAATCACAGCGAGTTGGAAAGAGCCGCTCAGGGTTACCTTGGCGCCTTTACCGGTCCCAATGCTAATGTTAAGAAACTGTCTCCCTGCTGGCAGAAGCCATTCGAGGCAATCCTTGAAGCCTACCTCGGCCCGATGCCCGAAACCTTTGAATATGAAGGCAAGACCTACACTCCTCAGAGCTTCTATCAGAGTCTCGGTATCAATACCGACGACTACGTTAGCCTTACTTCGTTCACCCATCATCCCTTCGACAGCCAGTTTGCTATCGAGATTCAGGACAACTGGCGTTGGGCACAAAGCTACAATCTGCCCCTTGACGAGTTTATGGAAGTTATTGACAACGCTCTCATCAACGGATACACTGTAGCATGGGGCGCTGACGTAAGCGAGAGCTACTTCAACCGCAACAGCACTAGCATCGCTTCAGTACCCGCCGATGCCAAGGACAACAGCACCGAAGGTTCCGACCAAGAGCGCTGGATTGGCAAGGACAAGAACAAGCAGGCTTCTTTCAACGATGCCACCGAGAAGATCATCACCCAGGAACTCCGCCAGGAGGCATTCGACAACTGGGAAACCACCGATGACCACGGCATGCTCCTCTATGGTATTGCCAAGGATCAGAACGGCAAGGAGTACTACATGATGAAGAACTCATGGGGCAAGTATGGCAAGTATAAAGGATATGCCTACATTTCCAAGCCCTATGTTGCTTACAAGACTATCAATATCGTAGTTAACAAGAAAGCCGTGCCCTCCAAGATTGCTAAGAGACTCGGCATAAAGTAACTAAATGAGCTACAAATGGAAGCTACAACCTATCACACCGCAAACACAGGAAGCAGCTAAGCGACTGACCGAAGAAATCGGCGTCAGTCCCATTTTGGGCCCTATCCTTCTCAGGCGCGGAGTAACCACGGCTCGTGAGGCCAAGCGATTCTTCCGCCCACAACTTACCGACCTACTCGACCCGTTCGAGATGAAGGACATGGACCGTGCCGTGGATCGCATAAATCGCGCCATCGGTATGAAAGAGAAGATACTGGTCTATGGAGACTACGACGTTGACGGCTGCACCGCCGTAACATTGGTATATAAGTTTCTGCATGAGTTCTACTCAAAAATCAGCTACTATATACCCGACCGTTATGAGGACGGCTACGGCATCAGCTTTAAGGCCATCGACCGAGCTATAAGCCTCGGGGTGAAGGTTATCATCATACTCGACTGCGGCATCAAAGCCATCGAGGAGATTAGGTATGCCAAGGAACATGGCATAGATTTCATTGTGTGCGACCACCATGTGCCCGACGACGAGCTGCCGCCGGCATATGCAGTGCTTGACCCCAAGCGCAAGGACGAAACATACCCATACCACGACCTGTCGGGCTGCGGCATCGGTTTCAAACTGATGCAGGCCTTTGCCCAAAACAATGGAATCGAGTTCAGCCGCCTCACGCCCTTGCTTGAGCTATGCGCCGTAAGCATTGCAGCTGACCTGGTACCCATACTTGGCGAAAACCGGATTCTCGCCTACCATGGTCTGCGCCAGCTCAATGCTAACCCCAGCGTAGGACTGCAGGCCATCATACAAACCTGCGGACTCAGCGGCAAAGAGATAGGTATCAATGATATTATATTCCGCATCGGGCCCCGCATCAATGCATCGGGACGCATCCAGAACGGCGGTGAGACCATCGAGCTACTCATAGAGCGAAACCTTGACGAAGCAATAGCCAAGGCCAACACCATCAACAACTACAACGAAGCCCGCAAGGACATCGACAAGCAGATGACTGAGGAGGCAAATGCCATAGTTGATAAGATTACGAACCTCGACAACCGACGCAGTATCGTAGTTTACAATCGCGAATGGCACAAAGGTGTAATCGGTATCGTGGCATCTCGCCTCACTGAGCTCTACTATCGCCCGACAGTGGTGCTCGCCCTCGACGAACAAGGCACCCTCACCGGCTCCGCTCGCTCGGTGGCAGGATTTGATATCTACTCAGGCATTGAAAGTTGCAAGGATCTGCTCCAAAACTTCGGCGGCCACACCTATGCCGTGGGCCTCACCTTACGTGAAGAGAACATCAAGGAGTTTATCCGCCGCTTCGAAGCCTATGTGGAAAGTCATATCCGCGACGATCAGACCGAGGCTACGCTCACCATCGATGCCGAACTCGACTTCTCGCAGGTTACCACCGCGTTCTACAATGACCTCAAGCGGTTACGCCCCTTTGGCCCCGACAATCCCGAGCCCATTTTTTGCACCAACAATGTCTATGACTACGGCACCAGCAAGGTCGTAGGTCGCGGTCAGGAGCACATCAAGCTGGAACTCGTAGACAACAAGTCAAACAATATACTCAGCGGCATAGCCTTCGGCCAGAGCAGTCACGCCCGATTCATAAAGACCAAGCGTGCTTTCAACATCTGCTACACCATAGCCGAGAACACCTATAAACACGGCGAGATACAATTGCAAATTGAAGATATCCAACCTGCCACCCCCGACTGAAGTCACGCCCCTCTCCATTCTCCGGCACTATTGGGGCTACGACTCCTTTCGCGGCATTCAGCAGGACATTATTCAGAGCATCCTTGACGGTCGCGACACACTAGGCCTGATGCCCACCGGCGGCGGAAAATCTATCACTTTCCAAATACCATCGCTAATGCTGCCTGGCGTCTGTCTCGTAATTACGCCGCTGATAGCCCTTATGAAGGATCAGGTGGCACGCCTACGCGACTTAGGCATCAAAGCTACCGCCGTCTATTCGGGCATGAGCCGCTCTGAGGTACTCACCGCCCTTGACAATTGCATCCTGGGCGACTATAAATTCCTCTACATCTCTCCAGAGCGCCTCTCATCGCCCCTTTTTCAAGCGAAACTCACCCACATGTCAGTGAGTCTCATTACCGTTGACGAGGCTCACTGCATCTCTCAGTGGGGCTATGACTTCCGTCCTTCATACCTCACCATTTCTCAGCTGCGTCCCCTCAAGCCCTCTGCGCCCATTCTCGCCCTCACCGCCACTGCTACACCCGCTGTTACCGAGGACATCCAGCGACAGCTCCACTTCAGCAAGCCGTGTGTATTCCGCATGAGCTTTGAGCGCCCCAACCTCAGTTACATAGTCCGTGAGGTCAGTTCCAAGCAATCCGCATTACTCCAAATCCTTAAAGAATCTAGCGGCTCTGCCATTGTCTATACGCGCAACCGCGAGCAAACCGTCGAGATAGCCCGTCTCCTAAATCGGCACGAAATAACGGCACTACACTATCATGCCGGACTTGAAAATGCTGATAAGGACATGCGCCAGCAGCTTTGGCACGATGACATGATACGCGTGATGGTATGCACCAATGCCTTTGGCATGGGCATTGACAAACCTGATGTACGACTCGTTATTCACATGTCGATGCCCGATTGCATAGAGGCTTACTTCCAAGAGGCAGGGCGTGCAGGACGTGACGGTCTTGCAGCACAGGCCATCATGCTGAAAGGCCCTCACGATGTGGCCACGCTGCGCCGATATGTTGACACAGCCTTCCCCCCGAAAGAATTCATAAAGCAGGTCTACCAGAATGTGTGCTACTATTACGAGCTCGCCGTAGGTGACGGATCCGGATTGCGAAAGGAATTCAATCTCCGGGAATTCTGCCAACGGTTTCATTACTTCCCTCTCCCCCTGATGAGTGCTCTACACATATTGGAGCACGCGGGATACTTGAAATACAGCGACCCCGAAGACAGTACATCGGTGGTCAAGATTGTCATTGATAAATCGGAACTCTATCGGCTGCACAGTCTGCCACCACAAACGGAGAAAACATTGCAAGCCCTGATGCGCAACTACATAGGACTCTTTGCCGACTTGATTCCTATAGAAGAGACATTGTTGGCACAGCGCACAGGTATGGCACCGGAAGAAATTTACCGCTCGCTACGCACGCTCAGCATGATGGGGGTAATTCATTATATCCCATTCAAGCGAATAGCACATATCACATTCATACAGCGACGTGTCGAGACCGACGAAATAACACTCTCTAATGAGGTTTATGAACATAGGCGAATGGATATGGCACAAAGAGTAGGCGCTATGATACATTACATATCATCACGCGCCACATGCCGTAGCCGACTGCTATTGGAATACTTCGGTCAAACGGATGCCAGCGACTGCGGACACTGCGACACCTGCCGAGCCAATGGATATGCCCCCAAATCTACCTCTACGCTGCAGGCAGAACAAACAGCGGCAGCTATCGTCACTCTGCTCAGCGACGGCAAACCACATTCGTTCACGCAACTGAGAAACCTCAGCCTTCCACACAATAGCCTTAAGCAGGCTTTGGAAACACTGATGGCGGAGGGCGAGGTAACATGCCATGACGGCATGTTCAGCCTAGCATAAGAATAAAAGAATAATAATCGTTTTATAATTAGGATAAATGCAATCTATCACCTTCACCGCCAATGCTGCCCAAGAACTGAGGCACACCCTGGACTCCATAAGCTACGATCGCCTATTCATTCTATGTGATGAGAACACCGAGCGGCAATGCCTGCCTTATATCCAAAGGCCGGAATACCAACCCTCAATTCTCAATTCTCAATTCTCAATTATAAAAATCTCCGCCGGCGACAAGAACAAAAATATTGACAGCCTCTCTCACGTATGGCAAGCCCTACAACAAGCTGGAGCCACTCGCCACAGTCTGATCATCAACCTCGGTGGAGGCATGGTGACTGACCTCGGCGGATTCGCGGCCGCCACCTTTAAGAGGGGCATACGATTCATCAACCTACCCACCACCCTTCTCGCTATGGTAGATGCCTCAGTGGGAGGCAAAACGGGCATCAACTTCAATGGACTTAAAAACGAAATAGGCGCGTTCTGCGAGGCTCTACAGGTGATTATTGATACCCATTTCCTCCTGACTCTCGACAGCGAAAATATCCTCGCCGGATATGCCGAGATGATCAAGCACGCACTCATCAGCAATACCAATGACTGGGCAGAACTTCTCAACTTCAATATCAACCAACCGGATCTCACGGCACTTAGCGCAATTCTGCAACGCAACATCCAAGTCAAAGAACGTATAGTGGAGCAAGACCCTCACGAGAGCGGACTGCGCAAGGCGCTCAATCTTGGGCACACTATTGGTCACGCCTTTGAGAGCCTCGCAATGGAACAGAGCCGCGCCGTACCGCATGGTTATGCTGTGGCATGGGGAATCATCTGCGAACTCTATCTTAGTAGCGTCAAACTTGGATTCCCCACTGACAAGATGCGACAGACGGTCAACTTCATACGTCACCACTACGGACAGTTCCAAGTCACATGCGACAACTATCCACGGCTGCTCCAACTGATGACTCACGACAAGAAAAACACCGGGACAGACATCAATTTCACCCTGCTCGCTGACATCGGCGATATACGCCTTAACCAAAACGCCACACATGATGAAATATGTGAAGCCCTCGACTTCTACCGCGAAACCATCTAATTTCTCCATTAGTGCGCATCATCCATAACAAGATATTCCCCTTCGGAAGCTACTATGCCATCAACCTTTTCGGCATAGTGTTTAGCAAACAGCCACTGAGTGACGTGGAGAAAAACCATGAATATATCCACACTCTGCAGCAACGTGAGATGTTATGGATTGGTTTCTACCTATGGTATGCAGCAGAATGGCTTATACGTAGTCTGCGCCACTCCAGCACAAAGCGCGGCTACTACAACATCTCATTTGAACGCGAAGCTTATACCCATCAAGACAATCCCGACTATCGCCGAAACCGCCCCTTTTGGGCATGGACAAAACACATAAAGAAAGCTAGTGGCGGAATAGAGAGAAGTTAACGCTGCCATAAGCACGATGCTCCAAAAAGTCGGGGCGCTCGCTAAAGTCGTAATCCTTGCCATGCTCTAGCACAAAAAGACCACCCGACGCAAGTAGCGACGATTGCATCACCAGCTGCGGCAACTGCCCCAACTGCGGCAAAGCATAAGGCGGATCAGCAAAAATCAGCGAAAAGGTATCCCCTTCAACTTTCTCCAGATATTTCAATGCATCGGTCTTTAAGACAAGTGCATTGGTATCACCCAGATCAGCTAACATACGGCGAATAAAGGCGCTATGTTGGAAGTCCTTCTCTATTGATACTACACGAGTCGCTCCACGCGACAAGAATTCAAGAGTTATACTCCCTGTGCCGGCGAAGAGGTCAAGTACATGCAAGCCCTCAAAATCCACATAGCTTCGCAACACATTGAAAAGGTTTTCCTTAGCGAAATCAGTAGTTGGTCTCGCCTTGAAAGTGCGAGGCACCGCAATATGGCGTCCTTTATATTTTCCCGTTATCGCACGCATTATTAAATATCTCCCTTAAGCTTTTTATTGTTCATATGCACGGAGCAGATGCACCTTGAAGTCATAAGGGAATTCTTCTATCTTAGCGATGGGGTGATGGCTAAGTTCCTCGTTGTCATCCATATAGAATGGCCTGAGTCCTATTTTGGGAAGCTCATCAGCAAGTGTACGGGCTTCTGGTCCATAGCCACTCACATATACCCTGCCAATGTTCATATCCGTATTTTCATCCTTAGGAGCAACACTGATGCCGGTTCGCTGCGCGATGCCGGCTATATAGTAGAGACAGTCGGCGGGATTGTGGATGGTATAGGTATTTATAAACTTTAGCATTGCCTGCTCCACTACTACCAACGTAAGCTGCTGTTCGCATAGGTAGCAGTACAGACGGGGCTGAGTGGAAGAATAAGGATAGCGAGCTACATACTGACGTATTAGCGCTGTATAGATGCTATGGAATTTAGCTACCGGATAGTAGTCACTAACGGTGCTACTGACATCCTTATCTACAGCAAATAGCAACAGTGCATTGAGATATGGCAGCGTATCATAGTACACCTTGGTGTGAGTCTGACTGTCGGGATAGTTAAAATGATAAATCTCGTCAATATCGTCTTCGTCAAACTCCTTCAGCGGCACCAGCACAGTAGGCTGATCCGTCAGCACCTCTACATACCCGTAGTCTTTCCCTGCTATCGCCAAACTACGTACAGCCTGGTGTAGGTTGGCATTAAGTGAGATGTCTGGGTTGTTAGTGTATATCTCATAGTCGGGTTGCATGCTCGACAGCCTGTCGTAGTTGGCCATGATGATGCGCCCTGTACTGATTCGTATGGTAAGCGTGTCCATAAAGTTACCTTTTTTATCTGCTCCTAACTTCTATATTTCCCGGAGGTCTGCCGAAATTGCGCGGACCATCTCCGCCTCCTCTGAATGGCGGCTCAAAACCATCACCACGATGGGGGCGATCACTGTGAATGCGGCCGTCCTGACCGCCCAGGATGTTCAGGCGGCAGATAAAGTGAAGCATAAAATAGGAGTTGATGGAATTCGAGCGTGAGTCGCTGCGCATCTGAGCATTAATGGTACGACTTATATTGCTCTGACGATGAAGTATGTCAAAGAACTGCAATGAGATAGTCGCTGCCTTGTTCTTGAACAACGTCTGCGATAGCTGAGCATTCCAAATCAGCTCGTTAGTATTCATCGACGCATCGTCGTAGCCGCGACGGGAGTTCATACCCAGATCGGTGGTAATTGAGAAGCCGAAGGATGTGGTATACTGCACATTGCCGCCGTAGGCAAAGGTATAGGTGTCGAGATCAGCCTGCGACTGCAGCGTTGAGCGCGAATGCTGGTAATTCACACTACCATTCAGTCCCAGTTCGAACAGTCCCAAACGCACCGAGCCACGGGCACGCTCGCTTATTGTGGAGGTGCGCATGGTGTTCTTACTGCTGCTGTTGTTGCCTACACTCATATAGCCCACACTGTTGGCATAGCGATAATCGGTCACTGTGAAGAAAGAGAACGGACTCTCATCGCCAAACGATGTGCTGAACAATGCAAACATACCCGCATCCCAGTTGCCGTTTATATTCTCCGGGCGAGTGGTGCGCACACCAGTCTGCTCGTCATAGGTCACTGCCGACGAGATGCTGTTTTGAGTGTTCGAGTAATTGGCCCTCAGTCGTACGGCACTCTGTGAAGTGCGCCAGTAGTTCGAGTAGGATGCGTCCAGGTTGTTGGTCCACGACGGCTTCAGCCCGGGATTACCCATCGTGATGTTGAGCGGGTCGGATGTGTCGGTGATGTCGAGCAGGTCGGTCATTGAGGGCTGCGACGAGTTACCTCGATAGTTCAGCTCCAACCGGCTTTCCTTCGATATATTATAGCGCAAACGCACATTCGGAGCCAGCTTGAATACATTTCTCACTACCACAGTGTCGAGCTGGTTTTTCTGATAGTCCAGCTTGGTGCGCTGGGGCTGCATCTGCACTCCGGCGCTAAGGTTAAACATCTTGTTCACAAAGCGCAAGCCCACATTCGCTGTGTGGATGTCGTCGTGATACGTCGCATAGCGCGAGTTCTCAATGCTCTTTGCCAGCAGCAGGCTGTCACCTGATGGCAGGTATCCCAACGGATATCTCGGTGTCTCGCCGTTGCGGCCATAACCGTCCAGCGAGTCGAGCTGATAGAGATTGCGGTTCTGATCCTGGTATTTATGCTGATACTCATAGCTGGTATTAAGGTACAGTCCCTTAACCAGCAGCGGCTCAGTGTAGCTCAGTCGCATCGAGTAGTCCCAGTTGTTAGACGGGCGGTCTTGATACTGGTTGTTGATACGTCGGCGCTGATTATTCTGATAGTAATAAATATCCGACAGGCTGTATGAGCGGTTATTGCTGTCCGAATAGTTGCCCGAAGCCCTCAGCGAGATGTTGCGTCCGCTGCGGCTGAGGCGTCTCATAATGTTGAGCTCTCCGCCTACTCTGCTTGAGTTGCTCCGCGAATATGATGTGCGGCGGTTGCGGTTCACTGCTATTGGCCGCAACTCAGCCGGTATGTCCAGCGGCTCCGTTAGCGAATGGAATATCGAGTCCAGCGGCGAATCTACCTTTTCATAAGGATCGCTATTAAACGTTGCAGAAAGGCTTGACGAGTGGCTCTCACTCCGCGAGAAGCTCACCGACGGACGGAATCTTACCTGGGTAAGGCTGTCCGGATTCCACTGTATATTTAGGTCGGCATCAAACGAATTACTGCTGCCGATATTCTTGCCTGCTCTATTGCTGAACGAACTACTGTTATTGGTCAGGAAAGACTCCGAGTTTGATGATGTCGTGTTGTCCGTGCCGGTATAACGAAAGTTCACTCCACCGCCTATCTGGAAGAATCCGCCCTCTCTCTCGCGCAGGCCGTTGTTCCAGAATCCGCTGGCACCGCCACGTTTAACCGCCGTAAGCCCGTTGCCACCGCCACGGAAACCCGGACCGCCACCACGGAAGCCGCGGCTGTTTACGTTGTTCAGGTTGCCATAGAATGATATACGGCTGTTTTCCGTATTACCTGTCGCAAACAGCTGGTCGGCATAGCGATGCTTATTGCCCAAACTCAGGTCGATATTCGAGAACCACGCCCTCTTCAGCTTCTTCTTTAGGCGCAGGTCTATCACCGTTTCCTCGTTGCCGTCGTCAATGCCGGTCATCTCAGTGTAGTCGCTCTTCTTCTCGTATGCCTGTATCCTTTCCACAATGTCAGCCGGCAGATTCTTCATTGCCACACTTTTGTCACCCTTGAAGAAGTCCTTGCCGTCCAGGCGTATCTGCGTTACCTTCTTGCCGTTGATGGTGATATTGCCATCATCGTCCACCACAGCGCCCGGCAGTTTCTCCACAAGGCTCTCCAGATATGCGCCCTCGGGTACTCGATAAGCTGAGGCATTATACACAAAAGTGTCACCTTTCACCTCCACCTTCGCAGCCGTAGCGGTAATCGTGGCTCCTTTCAGCGCCACCACATCGGGCTCCATCAGGATAGTACCTAGGGCTGCCGATTTGTGCTGACGGTCCAGCGTGATATCGTGATACACCGTCTTGTAGCCAACCGACGTAATCTTCACTATCATCTTACCACCCTTCTCGGGCTTAATGATAAAGATTCCCAGTTCGCTAGTAGCGTCACCGGTGATAAACGTGCTGTCGGGCTTCATCACCCTTACTCCCGCCATGGGAATGGGCTCCTTGGTACCGCTGTCAACCACCTTGCCCGATATCGACCATCCGTCAGCCCAGGCTCCTAGGCTGAGGCAAACCATCACTAATGTGCAAATAAATCTATTCATCTTATATATATAAATAAGGAATTATAGGGTGTAAGGTGTCGATTACCTTTTCGACAACATAGTTTAGACCGCCTTGGGCGGCAAAGGTTTAATCTTAACATAAAAAGGTGCACCTCGGCCATAGCGACCACCGATGCACCTCTGTTTCTAATAACATCCCACGCCTATTAAGCACCCGGGCTGATAGCACCCGAGGGACATGCGTCAGCACATGTGCCGCAATCTACGCATACATCAGCGTCGATGGAGTAGATCTCGCCCTCAGAGATAGCGCCTGCAGGGCATTCGTCAATACATGTACCGCATGCAACGCAGTCATTACCAATTACATAAGCCATTTTAGATAAGTTTTAAGTGTTAGTTAGAGAGTGCAAAGGTAATAATAAATTAGTAATTACCGACCAGAAAAAGCGAAAATATTTCATCTTACTCTTCTTTTTTTTACCCTTAAATACTAAAAAGCCCTCTTTTCCGTTAAGATAGTATGCTCAAAAAACTCTTCTCTATATCCCTACTGCTCACCATCGTCACCTCGTCCTTGGCGCAGCAGAATCAGAAGGTGCAGAACAAGCCCTACATCGACCTGCGTCCCTTCCACTACGGATTTTCCTTCGGACTCCATCAGCAGAGCATCATCATGCCCAATAGCGGATATATCGACCCCGAGACCGGACAGCAGTGGTGGGTTACCAATGACAATTTCAGCCCGGGCTTCACTGTGGGACTCATCGGCGAATGGCGCATCAACTCCTATCTCGCTATGCGCGTGCTCCCCACCATGCACTTCGCATCCAACCACCTCGTTTTCCGCGAACAGACCACCGGACTCACCGAGTTCCAGGATATGAAGTCAACCTATATCAGCGTGCCACTCGACTTCAAACTCGCTGCGCCACGCCACAATAATTACCGACCCTACGTCCTGGCAGGCATGAACGCCTCCTATAACCTCACCACCAAGGATCAGGCCAACATCGCCACCAAGCCACTAAGCCTCGGACTCGAGGTCGGACTAGGATGCGACTACTACCTCCCATTCTTCAAGTTCTGTCCCGAACTCAAATTCTGCTTCGGGTTCACCGACGTACTCAAGACCAACCGCTCCAACCTCAACGACAAGAGCAAGGAACACTTCACCAAAGCCGTCAAGAGCGCCAAAACAGCAATGGTCGTCCTCACCTTCCACTTCGAATAATCCACAATTTGTTCAATCATAAAATTGTCAAATCGTGAAATTGTGAAATTGTCAAATCGTGAAGTTTCTTCTTTTAGTAATCGGCAAAACCACCTCCCCTGCCCTTGTGCGTCTCATCGACGACTACGTTGAGCGCATAGGCCATTTCCTCCCCTTCAGCATAGAGGAGCTGCCCGAACTGCGCAACACCAAGTCGTTATCGCAGCAGCAACAGAAGGCCCTGGAGGGCAAGGCACTCCTCGCCAAACTCAAGGCCGACGATCACATCGTGCTCCTCGACGAGCACGGGCGGCAGTTCAGCTCCACAGGCTTTGCCGACTACATCAAAAAGAAGCAACAGCTCGGCGGCACCGGGCGTATCGTCTTTATCATTGGCGGCCCCTACGGCTTCGCTCCCGAGGTCTATGAGCGTGCTAACGACCAACTGTCGCTATCCCAGATGACCTTCTCCCACCAGATGATTCGTCTCCTTTTTGTCGAGCAACTCTACCGCGCACTCACCATCCTCAACCACCTGCCCTATCATCATGAGTGACATCATGAGTGAGTGAAAAGTGGAAACTCCAGTGACAAAAATAAGGGGGGCTAAGGGTAAAATCTGCGTGTGGAGCGAAAAATATGTAGAAAATATATAGAATTTATTTTGCCATAACAAAAAGAAGTATTACCTTTGCAGCCGCATTTGAGGAGGCACCATCTTGGAGATCCTTTATCATTTTGATGATGCGATCTCACATGGTGGGTGGAAGAGGGGTTAGCCTTCTTCAAATGCTCTTGGCGAGATAGCTCAGTTGGTTAGAGCGTCGGATTCATAATCCGGAGGTCGTGGGATCATGGCCCACTCTCGCTACCGAGAGGCGTTGTCCGAAAGGGCAACGCCTCTTAGTATAGCGAGCGGTCGCTTGGCAATCCACTCACCACATTTTTATACCGAATTCCATATGAATCCATGCAAAATCAACTTTTTTTATAAAAAGTTATGCATGCCCTTGTGCATAATACAAAAAAAAGTCGTAACTTTGCACTCCTTTTTAGACAATAAAATCGCAAGTAATCAAAAACACATAAAATCATGGCAGATACAAAGCAAATAAAGACCGCTCTCATTTCGGTCTATCATAAGGACGGCCTGGAGCAAATCCTTCAGAAGCTCAACGCCGACGGTGTAAAGCTGCTCTCCACAGGCGGCACCCAGAGCTTCATCGAGAGTCTGGGCTACAAGTGCGACAAGGTTGAGGACCTCACCAGCTACCCATCAATACTGGGCGGTAGGGTGAAGACTCTGCACCCCAAAGTGTTCGGTGGAATCCTTGGCCGCCGCTCTAACGACGACGACCGCCAGCAGATGGCGAAGTACGAAATACCCGAAATCGACCTCGTAGTGGTGGATCTCTATCCATTTGAGGAGACGGTGAAGAGCGGTGCCTCCGAAGCCGACATCATCGAGAAAATCGACATTGGCGGCATCTCACTCATCAGAGCCGCAGCCAAGAACTTCAACGACGTGGTAATAGTACCGAGCAAGGCCGAATACCAGATGCTCGACGACATCCTCAGCACCAACGGCGCAAAGACTTCCTTGGAGCAGCGCAAGACATTTGCCGAGCGTGCCTTCGGAGTCAGCAGCCACTACGACACCGCCATCCACGGATGGTTTGCCAAATAGTCAAATCGAAATTTGTCAAATTGTTAAATCGTAAAATCGTCAAATAATACTGATATGGGATTCTTTTCTTTCACTCAAGAACTCGCAATGGACCTCGGTACAGCGAACACCATCATCCTGCACGACAGCAAGATTGTGGTGGACGAACCGTCGGTGGTAGCGCTCGACAGACTGTCAAACAAAACGCTCGCCGTGGGAAACAAGGCGAAGCTCATGTATGAGAAACACAACGACAAAATACGTGTCATCCGACCGCTACGCGACGGCGTGATTGCCGACTTCTATGCATGCGAGCAGATGATGAGAGGCCTCATCCGCATGGTGCGCAAGGGCGGCAAGATGTTCTCGCCCTCGATGAGAATGGTCATCGGTGTTCCCTCGGGTGCCACCGAGGTGGAGCTACGCGCTGTCCGTGACTCAGCTGAGCACGCCGGAGGCCGCGACATATACCTCATCTTTGAACCCATGGCTTCGGCACTGGGTGTGGGCATCGACGTAGAGGCTCCCGAAGGCAACATGGTAGTTGACATCGGTGGTGGTACCACCGAGATAGCCGTGATATCACTCGGCGGCATCGTGGTCAACAACTCTATACGTATGGCCGGCGACGAACTGACCGCCGACATCCAGGAATACATGAGCCGTCAGCACAACGTGAAGGTCAGCGAACGTATGGCAGAGCGCATCAAGATACATGTCGGCGCAGCCCTCACCGATCTGGCAGAGGATGCTCCCGAAGAATACGTGGTGCACGGTCCTAACAAGATCACCGCGCTGCCCATGGAGGTAACCGTATGCTATCAGGAGATTGCCCACTGCCTCGATAAATCGATAGCACGCATAGAGACCGCCATCCTTCAGGCTCTCGAGCAGACACCGCCCGAGCTGTATGCCGACATCGTTACTAACGGCATCTGGCTTACCGGAGGTGGCGCACTGCTCCGTGGCCTCGACAAGCGACTCTCCGACCGCCTGAACATAAAGTTCCATGTTGCCGAAGACCCGCTCCACTGCGTGGCTCGAGGCACTGGCATCGCCCTGAAGAATATCGACCACTTCTCCTTCCTGATGAGGTGAAATGGCAGCGCTGATTGAATTTATCAAGCGATACAATTACTGGTTTATCTTCATACTTCTGGAGGTAGCCAGTTTTGTTATGCTCGTGAGGTTCAACAGCTATCACGGCAGCCTGTGGTTCACACAGACCAACAGCGCTGTGGCAAAAATCAATAAGGTATATACCGACCTCGAGGCATATATCCACCTCGACGAGGTCAACCGCAAGCTCACGCTCCAGAACTCCATGCTGCAACTGCAGGTCAACCAGCTGCGCGAGCAACTTAAGGACGCCACCCATCAGCCGAGCATCAACGACCGCCACATACTCGACACTCTCAGCGGCTACCGAATGATAAGTGCTCGGGTGGTGTCGGCATCGCTCCTCAAGCAGACTAACTACATCGTCATCGACAAGGGCGCCGCTGAAGGCGTCAAGGAGGAGATGGGAGTAGTTGGCGGCGGCGGAGTCGTTGGCATAGTGCAGAGCGTCAACAAACACCACTCTTTGGTGCTCCCCATCATCAACCGCAACTCCCGCATCAGCTGCCGCATACGCCGCACGGGCTACTACGGCTCGCTCACCTGGGAGGGCGGCAGTCCCTACTACGCCAACCTTGTCGGAGTGCCTCAGTACGCAAAGGTCAAGCGGGGCGACGCCATCGAGACCAGCGGCTACTCCACTATGTTTCCCCCAGGACTCTTCGTGGGTAAGGTGCGCGACATCAAGGACGCTCCCGACGGACTCTCAAAACAGCTCATAGTCAACCTCGGCACCAATTTCGGCAACCTGAGGGACGTGACCATCTTTGAGAACAAACACAAGCAAGAGATTCAGCAACTGTTTGAAGAAGCAGACTCTACGGCTGCAAACCAAGGACTATAAGCTATGATTCAGACACACATCCGACTCGCCGGGCTATTCATCCTGCTACTTGCGCTGCAGGTGATGGTGCTCAACCACGTGCATATCTGCGGCTATGCTACGCCCCTGATCGGTGTGTATTTCGTCCTCGTTTTGCCGCAGGATATGCCCCACTGGTCAAAGCTGTTATGGGGCTTTGCTCTAGGACTGATTCAAGATATGTTTGCCAACACTCCGGGCATGATGTCAGCCACCCTCACGCTGATGGCATTCCTGCAGCCTTGGCTGCTCAACATGTTTGGCGGCATCGACAGTGAGAACGATGATGACATAGTGCCGTCTATAGCCCAGCTGGGGGCACTCCCCTTCATCCGTTACGCCCTGACAGGAACGCTGCTGCAATGCACAGTGTTCTACCTCTTGGAGATTTTCTCGTTCTTCAGCTTCACCGACACACTCATTAACATTCTGGGCAGCACAGTCCTCTCCCTGCTCATCATCCTGGCCATCGAGAGTTTGCGCAGCCGTCATCTGAAAAACTGATTCCGGTGCGAAATTTTGACTTGGAAAAACGCAAATACACCATCGGGATAATGGCAGTAGTCATCATCCTTGTGTATATTGCACGCCTGCTCAGCCTCCAGATTTTCAGCGACGACTACAAGACCAGCGCCGACTCCAACGCCTTTTTCCGCAAAGTGCAGTATCCCGCCCGCGGCCTCATCTACGACCGCGACAGCACCCTCATGGTCTATAATGAGTCAGCCTACAATATCATGGTCATCATGGACGAGCAGCAGGGCGTCGACACACTCGACTTCTGTCGCACCATCGGCATCACCCGCGACGAATACATCCGCCGGATGAACAAGATCAAGGACCCCGCGCTCAATCCTGGCTACTCACGCTATACGCCCCAGATTTTCTATGCCCAGATCACGCCGGAGAAATTCGCCGTCTTCCAGGAGAAACTCTACAAGTTCCGCGGATTCTATCCCGAACTGCGCACCGTGCGCCGCTACTCCACCACCGTAGGAGCCCATGTGCTCGGCGATGTGGGCGAAGTGAGTCCCGCCGACATCGACTCCGACGCTTACTACCGTCAGGGCGACTTCATCGGCAAGCTCGGCATCGAGAAATCCTATGAACGCGACCTCCGAGGTCAGAAAGGCGTGCAAATACTGCTCCGCGATGTCAAGGGACGCATCAAGGGTGCATACCTCAACGGGCGCCACGACCGGCCCGCACAGCCCGGCAGCAACCTCTATCTCGGCATCGACCAAGACCTGCAGGCTCTCGGTGAACGACTCCTACGAGGCAAGATTGGCACCATCGTAGCTATCGAGCCCTCCACCGGTGAGGTGCTGTGCCTCGTTTCCTCACCATCCTACGATCCCCATCTCCTCATCGGGCCCGATCGAGGCAAGAACTACCTCAAGCTCGCCGCCGACCCCTACAAGCCGCTCATAAACCGAGCCATCATGGGACGCTATCCGCCCGGCTCCACCTTCAAGACCTCGCAGGGACTCACCTTTCTGCAAGAAGGCGTCATCACGCCCCAGACGGCATATCCCTGCCATCGCGGCTACATCAATGCCGGCCTCAAGGTGGGATGCCACGGACACGGTTCACCCGCGCAGCTCCGCTTCGCCATCCAGACCTCCTGCAACGCCTACTTCTGCTGGGGATACTTCCACATGATTTCCAAGCGCCGCTACGGCTCCTATGAGAAAGCCTTCACCCGATGGAAGGACTACATGGTCTCCATGGGCTTTGGCTATCCGCTGGGCATAGACCTTCCGGGCGAAAACCGAGGCTTCATCCCCAATGTGGAGTACTACAACAAGTGGTACGGCAAGGACGGCTGGACCGGCCAGACCATCATCAGCAATGCCATCGGACAGGGCGAGGTGCTACTCACCCCGCTCCAGATTGCCAACCTTGGCGCCACCATCGCCAACCGAGGCTACTACTACACTCCCCACGTAGTGCGCAGTGTGGAAGGGCGCAAGCTCGACTCCATCTACACCACCCGCCACTACACTATGGTGGAGCCCAAATACTATGACCTCATTGCCGAAGGCATGCGCGCTGCCGTGCTCGGCGGTACCTGCCGCTCAGGAGCCATCCCCGGCATCGAACTCTGCGGAAAGACCGGCACCGCCCAGAATCGCGGTCGCGACCACTCCGTCTTCATGGGATTTGCCCCGATGCACAACCCCAAGATAGCCGTCTCGGTGTATGTGGAGAACGGCGGCTTCGGTGCCACCTTCGGTGTACCCATCGGTTCGCTCATCATAGAGCAGTATATCAACGGCAAGCTCTCGCCCGCCTCAGAGGCACGGGCCGCCAGCTTTGCAGCAAGATCCATCAACTATGGCACCAGTGTCAGATAACTCCGTCAGCGTATTCCGTTCCATCGACTGGTGGACCATCGCCATCTACCTGCTGCTCCTCGCGGCCGGCTGGGTCAGTGTGGTCGGCGCGAGCTACAGCTACGACCAGCCCGACATCCTCGACTTTGCCGCCCGATCCGGCAAGCAGCTCACCTGGATAGGATGCTCCTTTGTTCTCGCCCTCGTGCTGCTGCTCACCGACGAGCGCATCTTTGATTCGCTCACTCCCCTGCTCTACGTAGCCTTCATGCTCCTGCTGCTGGCAACCCCCTTCGTCGCCACCAATATTAAGGGCTCCTATTCGTGGATATCTCTGGGCCCCGTCAGCCTGCAGCCCGCCGAGTTTGCGAAATGCGCCACAGCTCTCATGCTCGCCCGCTACATGGGCTCCTATAGTTTCAACCTCCAGAACCGGCGCGACTTCCTCACCGCCGTCGGCATTGTGGCTCTCCCCGTGCTCCTCATCTTCATGCAGCACGAAACCGGCTCAGCCCTCGTCTATCTTGCCCTCGCCCTCGTCTTCTACCGCGAAGGCATGAGCGGCACCATCCTCTTTGTCGTCCTTGCGGCGATAGTCTATTTCGTCGTTGGCCTTAAATTCAGCGTCACCAATATGCCCGGCACCGCCACACCCGTCGGCACCTTCTTCGTCCTTGTGCTCATCTGGGCTTTCACCCTCCTGCTGCTCCGCCTCTACGACAAGTCCCTCCGCCGCTCGAGCCTCAAATTCCAGATCCTCAATTTCAGGTTCCATATCTCCAGCCTCAACGGCCTCCTCATCATCGGACTGGCCGTCATCATCATCGGCTACATAACCCAAACGATGGTCAATGCTGAACGCTCAATGGTCAATGGTCAATGGTCAATTTTCAATTTTCAATTTCTAACCTTCTTGCTCATTGCCCTGTGCGTCGGCACCGCCGTGTACCTCTTCGTCCGCAGCATGCGGCAGCGCAGCACCAAGCTGCTGCTCATCGGCATCTTCGCCGTTGGGTCGCTGGCCGTCTTCTTCACAGCCGACTACACCCTCAACCATGTGCTTGCGCCCCATCAGCAGCAGCGCGTCAAGGTGTTGCTCGGACTCGAGGAAGACCTCACCGGAGCCGGTTATAATGTGCACCAGAGCGAGATAGCCATCGGCTCGGGAGGCTTTGCCGGCAAGGGGTTCCTCAATGGCACCCAGACCAAGCTCAAATATGTGCCTGAGCAAGACACCGACTTTATCTTCTGCACCGTAGGTGAAGAGCATGGATTTGTGGGGAGCACCGTGGTGTTGCTGCTCTTCCTGGCGCTCATCCTGCGGCTCATACATGTCGCGGAGCGGCAGACCATCAGGATGGCGCGTATTTATGGTTATTGCGTCATCAGTATCTTCCTTTTCCACGTACT
>JAFZXF010000120.1 GCA_017616915.1 Bacteroidaceae bacterium | reverse complement strand
TCCTTCACGTCGTTACCATTCTCCTGCGGCTCATCGTTGAGCACGATTTTCTTAATTTCTTCCATAATTTTATTGTATTAATTGTTATTAATAATTTATAGTAGTTTAAACCTTTCTGCGTGCAAAATTAGAGTATTAAAATCGAAAGGGGTATGACACCATGGTATAAAAGTGATTTTCGAATGTCATTTTTATACCGCGGTTTAATCCTCTTTTGTGTGTTTTTAGCTATTTTTGCAGCGAATAATTATAAATACCCGTTTATGAACGAACAATACAAAAGGTTACTTCAAGAAAACTTAATTAAAGAAATATCTGACGAAGACAGGAAGAAAGCCGAATATCTACTGCAGGCGATAGCAATATATAGTCAGGCGAAGTGCAACCTTACATATGTGGTTGACTATTTCAATAGGAGTATCGCATTTATTTCTGACAGGCTGAGGCTTCTTTGTGACCTCCGCATACAAGGCTGTCCCCAAATGTACGAACTCTTTCATAAGATCTTCCCTCCAGAAGATATCTCTTTGGTTGAGGAGTTGAAAGAAAATGCCTATGTGGCTTTCAAAGACAAAAGGGCCGGTGAGAAAACGGTGTATTCGTTCCATTGTGACATCAATCTGATAGTGCGTGGAGAAAAGAAACTGTATAACATGTGCGCCATTCCTTTTGTGAGAACCAGCGACGGCAAGCTCCTAATGATAAGCTGTACCTTTTCGCCGGCTTCCCGCAAGGATACCGGCAATGCCGTGATTCACAAACTTGACAGCGGACAGTTATACATCTACAACTTTGCAGAGCATCGATGGCTAGAACGCCATATTGAGCCGCTCACAGAGAGGGAACGGATAATCCTAGAAAATTCTGCACAAGGCCTTACAGAGCGCGAGATCTCAAAGAAAATACTCAGGACTAATCACTCCGTCAAAGCATCTAAGCGGCAGCTTTTCAAGAAATTAGAGGTAAAAAGCACTGCCGAAGCTCTGGAATTCTGCATTAACCACGGGTTGCTGTAAGTATGCTCGGTTCGTAATGCGCAAGGCATTGAGCATTGAACCTCATTTTGATTTGACAATTGAACGATTTGACCATTGATGAAAACGGGGAGATAAAAAACTCCGCGCGTACGTTATTAATAATAAAGATAATAAGGAATAGGGAGAGCGGTTCTTAGAAATCGGGGAACTGCTCGTTGCGGGCGGCCTTGACGGCAATGCACTCCATCTCTACGAGCCAGGTGGGACGGCACACGGGAGCGAGAGTGATAACGAAAGGAATGTCGGGGAATCGCTCGATGAACATGTCCTTAACGACATTGTAGTCGGCGCAGTCGCGCAGGTAGACGATGATTTGCATGACGTCGCCATAAGTCATGCCGCCCTCTTCGAGGAGCTTCTCCACGTTCTCCCACATGCGGATGGTCTGCTTGCGGATATCGCCCACGTGGATTACCTCGCCGTGATTATCGATGGAGGCGGTTCCGGAGATATATACATGGTCGCGGTCGCCATACTGCATGAGGGTGCCGCGCTCAAAGGTGACGCCGTAGTCGGAGGTGCGGTTGAGGTGGGTGGGAGCGTAGAGATAGCGCTGCTGCTCAGGGCGGAAACCGGTGAGGGCGTAGGCGCCGAGCTGGATGATGGCCTTCGGATCGGCGGGTGTGCCGCCAATGCCAGTGGAGGCGATATAATGGGTGTTGGTGGTGAGTCCCTGCTCGGCGAAGCACTCGCGGCGGGCTTTTACAAGACCGTTGTACTGGGTGTCAACGTCACGCACAAAGAACCATGTGCGCAGACAGTTGGCCTCGAGGGTGGCGTTGAAATCCTTGAGTATGGCGATATAGCGGAACAGGGTTTCCCAAGTCTGCATATAGGAGGTGTCGGCCGTGGTGTTATAGAGGCCCATCGTCCAGATGTGGCTGTAGCCGTTGTGGGTGAAGACGGAACTGTTACATTGAGCATTGAGCATTGAACATTGAACATTGCCGTCTGACTGAGAGAGGTCTTTCACCAGATAAATCCATAGGGCGAGCTTGGAACCGTTGAGGGGTGGCTGCTGGATATAGGAGATGGTGCATTGACCATTGACCATTGACCGTTGACCATTGACCATGGAGCATTGAGCATCTTTCATGACCGGGACCTGATTGGTGGCGTCGCTGAGGAAGTAACGCTTAAACAAGGGCTGCGCACCGCTCATGTCGGGAGAGTCCATGAGATGAGTCTCGGCATCGCAGATACGGGCGAACTGCTGCTCAAAGGTGTCGTTGCGCGGTTCTAGGCAAAGAATGGCGTGATGCTCGCTGATTGTGCCGGCTGTGAAGCTGGAGAGCTGTATCTTGACGCCCGTTTCTTCTATATTTATGGTCTGGTGTGTCATTCGGGGTGCAAAGTTAGCAAAAAGTTGAAAATTGAAAGTTGAAAATTGAAAGTTTTTTAGGAATGGGCGGAAAAATGGCATTTTTCCTTGTGGTACGGACATTCTTTGCATTTGCTGCAATTGCATCCCTTGCTGTTGCCGCGAAAACGCTGCCATATATATCTTATTATGATAGCAGCAGCGCAGGCCACAATGATGTAAACGATTATATATTGAACACTAACCATTGAGAATTAAAAGAGGCTGCCAATCTGGAAGACGAGCATGGAGCTTACCCACGCAAGGCATGTGGTATAGGCTGCAGTGAAAAAAGCCCAACGCCAACGACCGGATTCGTGCCGGATGGCGATGCATGAAGGGATGCAGGGCATGTAGAGCAACACGAATATAAGGAAGGAGAAAGCGCCTAGGGAGGAGAATTGACCGTTGACCATTGACGATTGACCGTTGACCATTGACGATTGACTGTTGACTTCTGATGGGGAAACCTCAGAGCTCAGAGGGGAGAGTTGTCCATGATAAAGCACAGCCATGGTGCTGGCGACTATTTCCTTTGCTCCTACGCCGGTGATGAGAGCAACGCCTTCTTTCCACTGAAGTCCGCAGGGAGCAAGTACGGGCTCCACGAGCTTGCCCATCTTGCCGATATAGCTCTGCTCGAGCTGTTGCTCCTGGGGGAGTTGGTCGTTATGCGGGAAATAGCTCAGTGCCCAAACGACGATACTGGCAAGTAGGATGGTGGTGCCCATCTTCTTGAGGTATTGTTTGCCTTTTTCCCACGTATGTCGGGTGACGCTGAAGGCTGATGGGGTGCGGTAGGGTGGTAGCTCCATAACGAAAGGTGTGCTTTCGCCTTTGACCACAAAGCGGCTGAACAGGTTGGCCATGAGAATGCTCATAAGTATGCCGATGAGATAGAGGGCAAAGAGCACCAGAGCAGCGTTATGGGGAAAGAATGCACCTATTATAATTATATAGACGGGGAGTCGTGCAGAGCATGACATCAATGGGATTATCAACATGGTGATGAGACGCGACTTACGGTCTTCAATGGTACGAGTGGCCATGATGGCTGGTATGTTGCAGCCGAAGCCCATAATCATCGGTATGAACGACTTGCCGTGCAGCCCCATGCGGTGCATAATCTTATCCATAATGAAGGCTGCACGAGCCATGTAGCCGCTGTCCTCCATCCAAGAGATGAAAGCGTAGAGGATCATAATGTTGGGCAAGAAGACGATGACACCACCTACACCGCTGATTATGCCGTCGATGATGAGGTCCTTGAGTGGTCCGTCAGTCATCCAGCGGCCCACAGCCTCGCCGAGCCACTTCACTGCGGCATCTATCCAATCCATGGGGTATTGGCCGATGTTGAATGTGCAGAAAAACATTAGGTACATCAGTGCGAGGAAGATAGGATAGCCCCAGATGCGGTGAGTTACTACCGCATCAATGTGCTCCGTCATCTGACGCTTGAAAATATGGACTTTCTTGAAAGTTTCCTTGACGGCACCCTGAACGAAGCCGTATTTGGCATCGGTGATGGCCGACTCGCTGTCTTCGTTAATTTCGTCCTTGATTTCGCGCTGGCATTGGTCCCTCATATCTAAGATGGCTGCGGCATTGTCGAGTTGGTGTACAATGCTTTCCACCTGGTGGTCGTTCTCCAGCAGTTTTATGGCAAGGAAACGCGCGGAGTAGTTTTGGTGCGGTTCTGGATTAACACGGATGAGTTCTTCTACTCGGCTGATTTTGTCTTCCAGAAGAGTGCCATGGTTTATATGAATATGGCGTGCGGTCTTCTGCCGGCCTTCAACAATCTCAATTATTTGGTGGAAGAGTTCGCTGACGCCCTCGCCGGTTTTCCCTACAGTAGGCACTACGGGCACACCCAGCAGAGTGCCCAGTTGGTCGATGTCAAGGCGGTTACCGCTTTGGCGTAGTTCATCATACATGTTGAGTGCCATAATCATGGGCACGTCCATATCAATCAACTGCGTTGTGAGGTATAAGTTGCGCTCGAGATTGCTGGCATCGACTACGTTGATAATCAGGTCGGGATGTTGCTCGATGATGTATTTGCGCACATACAGTTCTTCCGGGGTGTAAGCGGAGAGTGAATAGGTGCCTGGCAAATCAACGATATTGAAATGGTAGCCTTCGAACTCAAGTTGTCCGGTCTTGGCATCAACAGTTACACCAGAATAGTTGCCGACACGCTCATGGGCTTTGCCGGCTATGTTGAAGAGACTTGTCTTGCCGCAGTTAGGATTACCTACTAGCACCACCTGCAGTTCGTGGCCTTTGGCGAGAGCCATACGTTGCATAAGGTCATCGCATCCGTCAACAGGCATGCCTGAAAGTGCCGACTGAGGCGCTTCCCAATTGCGAGCTTCCTTTTCGCTCACGACTTCAACGAGCTCAGCCTCTGCTCGACGCAGGCTGACCTCATAATCCATAATCTTATATTTTACGGGGTCATGGAGCGGAGCGTTGAGAAGAACCTCCACGCTCTTGCCACGGATGAAGCCCATCTCCACAATACGTTTGCGGAAACCGCCATGGCCCATCACTCTGACGATAATGCCCTTTTCGCCCGTTTTCAGTTCAGAAAGTCGCATTGTTACTTTTTGTTTCAGGTGCAAAGTTACAGAAAAAAAACATCTCTCACAATACCCAATAGTTGGTAAATGTGTTTTCGCAAAGAGTAATAAAAGAAATTTCTAATGTTTGTTTCACAAAAAATAATATTTTATTGCCGTCATATACACAAAGCTTGTGAGTTGTTTGGCTATGTGAGAAGAAAATCGGAACTTTGCGCCAATATATAAGGAGGTGTGCTCAAAGGCTGCCTCCATTCATAGTTATAATGAATGGTATTCTCTGATCTTTTTTTCCTGTTTGTATTTCTACCCGCCTTTGCAGTAAGCTATCTGTTGGGCGGATGGATAGATAAGTTATGGAGTCTCAAAGTATCAGAATCCAGGCATTCTAACATTACAGGAACACGTAACTTAGTACTTATCATCTTCTCGCTGATTTTCTATGCGTGGGGTGAGCCGGTGTACGTATTCCTAATGTTGTTGTGCGTAGTGCTCAACTACCTTTCGGGCTTGGCGATTCATTATGCAAATGGCGGGGCGCGCAAGTTGGCACTGGCGGTAGGAGTGGCAGTCAACTTGCTAATGCTGGGTACTTTCAAGTATCTCGGCTTCCTTGTGGCACAGTTGGAGATGTTTGACATTCAGTTGCCGGTGCCTCAGATAGCGCTGCCGATAGGTATCAGCTTCTATACTTTCCAGTCGCTGTCGTATCTGGTAGATGTATATCGTGGAGAAGCCCCGGTGCAGAAACGTTTTCTAAACTTGCTGTTGTATATCAGCATGTTCCCGCAACTGATAGCCGGCCCTATAGTGCGCTATGGTACGGTGGCCGCCGAGATTGGCAGCCGGCGTGTGACAGCCGAGGATATGGCTGAGGGAGTATATCGCTTCATTCTTGGTCTGGGCAAAAAGGTAATACTTGCAAACCAGCTGTCGGAGATTTCCGACCAATTCCTCTCCGGGAGCCTCAGCGACCTTACCACCACCGGGGCATGGGTGGGAATAGTGGCGTTCACTCTGCAGATATACTTTGACTTCTCGGGCTACTCAGATATGGCTATTGGTCTGGGGCGTTGCATGGGATTCCATTTCAACGAAAACTTCCGCCATCCCTATTGCTGCAATTCTATAACCGACTTCTGGCGACGGTGGCATATTTCGCTCGGTAGCTTCTTCCGCGATTATGTCTATATACCGCTTGGCGGTAATCGCAGTCATCAAGCAATCAACATCTTGGTGGTGTGGTTCCTGACCGGAATGTGGCACGGTGCATCGTGGAACTTTATCTTATGGGGTTTGTATTTCGGATTGATCGTGATGATTGAGAAATATACGTTGCTCAAGCTTAAGCATGTGCCTACGGTAATACTACATGTCTATAGCCTGTTTCTGATAGTGATAGGGTGGGGCATTTTCTATTTCGATGATTTCGACCGGATGACAATGTTTTTCCAGGTACTCTGGGGTGATGCCGCTCTGCTCCATGACTTTGTAACCGAAAGTGCGCTACTCGATAACTTCTGGTTGTGGATAGTGGCAGCCATGCTCTGTATGCCGATCAGAAGCGGTGTCCGCTCTTTGGTGGAGCGTTGTTGCCGGCGCCATCCGGCTTTTGCCAACGGATTGGTAATGATGGGGCGCACCGTCTTGTCGTTGGCGATACTGATACTGAGCGTAGCGCTGCTGGTAGGCGCTACCAATAATGCGTTTATCTATACAAGGTTCTGACAAGATATGCTGAATAGGATATACATAGGACTCATGGTGCTGGTGATGGTGGCAATGTGCGCAGTGTTTAACCTGCTGCCCCGCAGTAAGGTGTCAGAGTTGGAGAAGCGCGACCTGACCGAGTTTCCCGCCTACTCACCTCAGCGGCTTGCCAATGGTAGTTTCACTAGCGATGTGTCGGCATGGTATAGTGACACCGAGCCCTATCGCGATCAGTTGATGATGGTTAGCATGTATGTCAAGGACATTATAAGGCTCAATGTGGGTGAAGCTAATGTGACGTTCCATGCCTCTAAGGAGCCCGAGGTTGATGCTGTGGCCGAGCAAACCGGCGAGGTGTCGTTGCCTGAGGACTACGAGAACCACCTCACTGCCGACGAGAATGCCAAGATTGCCAATGCGGGCATTATCATCGTGGGCAGCGGCGAGAACGTGAGGGCACTGATGGCATACGGTGGCGGTGCACAAGGTGGATTGAGCTTTGCTCGGGCGGTGAACCTCTACAAAGAGCGGTTCCCTGCTGCCCGCGTCTATTGCATGGTGATACCCATCGCCACCGATTATTATATCCCCGACAAGGTAAAAAAGCGTTCACAACCACAGCATCCCACCATCGAGAATATATATGCGCATCTGACCGGAGGCGTGAAACCGGTAGATATCTATAACGTCATGGGACAGCATGCCGACGAGGATATCTATCTGCGCACCGATCACCACTGGGCTCCGCTGGGAGCATACTATGCTGCCAAGGAATTTGCCCGCGTGGCGGGGGTGACGTTCAGGGATCTCGCCAGTTATGACCGACACGTCATCCGCGGATATGTGGGCAGCATGTATGGCTACTCCAATGATATCGCCGTGAAGAATGCCCCGGAAGACTTTGTGTACTACACTCCTCGTGGCATCGACTACACCACCAGCTATATCACTTATAAGCTGGATAAGGATTTCCGCATCGTGTCCGAGAGCGGTCCCACGACGGGGCAGTATTTCCATAAGTTCAAGGACGGTAGCAGCAATGCATACTGCACATTCATGGGCGGTGACAGCAAGATAACCGTAGTGCGCACCGCGGTGAAGAACCACCGTCGCCTAATGATAATAAAGGACAGCTTCGGCAATGCTCTGCCCGGATATATGTTCTATTCGTTTGAGGAAATCCACGTGATAGATTTCCGCTATTTCGCGAAGAATATGGTGGATTATGTGAACACCAATCACATCACCGACATCCTCTTTGCCTGCAACATCTACAATGCCTATTCTCTGCGTGCTTACGACAGGTATGAGCGGTTCCTTACACAGAGTGGCGCTATCCAGCCGCCTCCTCCCGTTATAGAGAAAAAGAAAGAGCAGCCGACCGAAATGCCAGCTGCTAACGTCGTAGAGAAATCAGGCGTAAACGAGGTCGTTGAACCGGTGCAGGCCGATACAACAGGGCATTGAGAACAATGTTCAATGCTCAATGCTCAATGCCTTGCGCATTGCGAACCGAAGCAAGCTCGGTCACGCTGTCTTGAAAAAGCAAGGATGCTTTTTAGGCGTGGGTGCTGATTAGCGAAGGTGAGAGCGCAGCGGCAATGCTCAATGTTCAATGTTCAATGTTCAATGCTCCTACCTGGTGCATGCCAGTGAGAAGAGGTAGTCTGACAGGCGATTGATAAATTTCAGGATATCCGGATTGAGCGGATGTACGCTGTTGAGCGACCACAGGACACGCTCTGCATTGCGAGCCTGGGTGCGTGCCACATGGCAAAATGCAGAGAATTGTGTGCCGCTACCCGGTATGACAAAACAACCGGGACCTCTTGCCTGGTCGATGGTTTGCTCCATCTGGGCAGTGAGTTGCTGGCATTTCTGCGACAGTCGGTCATACTGTTCGCCTTTCTTGTCTTCGTCGTTGGGTGTGGCAATGTGGCCCATAATGCTGAACATCTCCTGTTGCACAGCAAGCAGCAGCGGTTCGTCTTGGTTGGAATGGGCTCGTACTACTCCGATAAGTGAGTTGAGATGGTCAAGTTGTCCGTTTGCCTCGATGCGCGGGTCGCATTTGCTTACCCTTGCTCCCATGCGCAGGTCTGTCTGACCTGTATCGCCTGTTTTGGTATAGATTCTTTCCATATTGGTAGTGATTTGGGTGCAAAAATACGAAAAAACAACGACATTGCCAATTTTCGCCATCGAATTTCAATAATTTTCATTTTTCAATTTTC
>JAFZXF010000119.1 GCA_017616915.1 Bacteroidaceae bacterium | reverse complement strand
GCACAGTCCGCGACCGGTACAACTCCCAGATTGGCAGTGCCAAGGGGGTAGAACCGCGCATTGCCGCAGTACTGTTTTTTATGAATCTGCTCCGGTAAATAATGAAGCGTTGGCTACCTACCATATTACTACTGGCATCGATGATGCTCTCAGTGCCCGATAGTGCTTCGGCCACTGTAAGGCGCGACTCTGTACGCACCGATACGACTGACATCTTTGCCATTACTCCCGACTCCGTATATCTGAAGCCGGTGGACTCGCTACGTGTAGCTACAGCCAACGACACCCTCAAAAACGATACCACCCACCGAAGAAGTAATGCCCTGGATCAGCCCGTGAAGTACTCGGCCACCGACTCCATGACCTATAACGCCCTCACCCATCATATCACTCTGCATGGCAACAGCGAGGTGAGCTATCAAGACATGGACCTTAAGGCGGATATCATCAGCATGAACACCGACTCGAGTATGGTGCACGCCACCTATTCCACCGACTCGCTGGGCAACAAGCAGGGCAAACCGCTGTTCTCGCAGGGCAACGACAACTATGAGATGGACAAGATATCCTATAACTTCAAATCGAAAAAAGGATATATCCTCAATGCATACACCGAGCAGGGCGACGGGTTCATTAAAAGTGAGAGTAGCAAGCGCGACTCCACCGGAGTAATCAACCTGATGCATGGCACTTACACAACATGCGATGCCGACCCGCCGCATTTCTACATCTCCATGTCGAGAGCTAAAGTGTTCCCCGGCAAGGAGGTTGTCGCAGGCCCATCCTACCTCGTGGTAGCCGACGTGCCGCTGCCGCTCGCCATCCCCTTCGGATTCTTTCCGTTTAGCGACAAGTACTCCAGCGGATTCATCATGCCTTCCTTCGGTAGCGAGACCGAGCGGGGATTCTACCTCCGAGACGGCGGCTACTACTTTGCCCTTAGCGACAGGGTGGACCTTACCCTGCTGGGCGAAATCTACACCAAGGGCTCGTGGGGACTCAACGCCTCCTCTACCTATAAGAAGCGCTACCGCTACTCCGGCAATTTCTACATCAACTACCTCAACACCGTGGAGGGCGAGAAAAACATGCCCGACTACATGGTGACCAAGAGTCTCAAACTGCAGTGGACCCACCGCCAGGACCCCAAGGCATCGGTGCATTCCTCGTTCTCAGCCAGTGTGAACTTTGCCTCCGAGTCTTTTGAAAAGAAAAACCTCAGCTCGCTCTACGACCCGCTCACCTATTCCCAGAGCACCCGCACCAGTTCGGTGAGCTACACCTACACCTGGCCCTCGCTGGGACTCACCCTCGCCAGTGCCGTCAACCTTAGCCAGAACATGCGTGACAGCACCATAGCCATGACGCTGCCCGACCTCAACATCACCCTGGCACGCTTCTATCCCTTCAAGCGAGCCAAGCTCAGGGGCAAGGAGCGGTGGTATGAGAAAATCAGCATGTCCTACACCGGCAAGCTCAGCAACAGTATCAACACCAAGGAGGACCACCTGCTCCACTCCGACCTCGTCAAGGAGTGGCGCAACGGCATGCAGCATAAGATACCCGTCAACGCCACCTTCTCGCTGCTGAAGTATATCAACGTCACTCCCAGCGTCAGCTTTACCGACCGCATGTACACCAACAAGGTGATGCAGAGCTGGGACCCCGCTCGGCAGGCAGTGCAGCGCGACACCCTCTACGGCTTCTACAACGTCTATGACTGGAATGCGTCGCTCTCCGCCAACACCACCCTCTACGGCACATATAAGCCCTCGCCCTCCATCTTTGGCAACAAGATAATAGCCATTCGCCATGTGCTCAAGCCCACCCTCTCGTTCACCTACGCTCCCGACTTCGGAGCCTCCACCTACGGCTATCACGAGACCTATGTCCGCACCGACGCCGACGGCACCGTGACCACCGTGGCCTACTCACCCTTTGCCAACAGCCTCTACGGCTATCCGTCGAAAGGGCGCATGGGCAACATCGCCATGCAGCTGAGCAACAACGTGGAGATGAAGCTGCGCAGCGACCGCGACTCCACCGGCGAGCGTAAGATCTCCATCATCGATGAGCTCTATGGCGCCCTTAGCTACAATATGGCCAACAATCGATGGAGCGACCTCACCACGCGCCTTCGCCTCAAGCTCTCCAAGACCTATACGTTCAGCCTGACCGCCATCTGGGCAACCTACGCCTATGTGTTCGACCAGCGTGGCAACGTGGTCGTCGGCGACCGCACCGAGTGGAGCTACGGTCGCTTCGGCCGTTTCCAGGGCATGTCGCAGAACTTCTCCTACACCTTCTCCAACTCCACTTTCTCGCGCAAGCGCCATGCTGACGACAAGCCCACCGCGGAGGCCGACTACGATGACGCCGACGACTACGAGGACAGCAATGTGGACCCCGAGCTCGCCGAGAATATGAACTACACCCCCCGTCAGAGTACCAAGAAGCCCGAGGTCGATGAGTTTGGCTACCTGCGCTTCAACATCCCCTGGACCTTCACCATCTCTTACGGCGTGTCGATGCGTGAGAACACCTCCGCGCGTATCCGTGTGAAGAATATGCGCTATCCCTACAAGCTGACGCACACCCTCAACTTCTCGGGCAATGTGCGGCTCTCTGAGGGCTGGAACATCAACTACTCGTCGGGCTACGACTTCAACTTCAAGAAGCTCTCCACCACCACGGCGTCGTTGTTGCGCGACCTTCACTGCTTCTCGATGTCGTGCTCCATAGTGCTGATGCCCTATACTTCGTTCAATTTCACTTTCCGTGCCAAGATGTCCACACTTGCCGACGTGCTCAAGTGGGAGAAGCGCTCCTCCTACAGCACCAATATCGACTGGTATTAATCCCTCTCTCCCATGCAGTTCACCACTCCCATACAAGATTTTGGGCGCACGTTCCCCATCGGTGCCGATGCTAAGTTGTTGGCGCTAGGCTCCTGCTTTGCTGAGGTGGTAGGCCGTCGCATGGGCGACCGCCGTCTCGACATCCTGCTCAACCCCACCGGCGTCCTCTATAACCCTCGTAGCCTTTTCAACCTTCTCGATATCGCCGGCGCTGTGGCTCGTGGCGATGCCGACGCTCTCAGCCTGGCCGCTCCCACTGTCTTTCAGGCGCCAGATGGCAGGTGGTACAGCTGGTTGGCATCCTCTCTCATCAGTGGCGCCACCTGTGAGGAGTGTGTTGACCGTCTCGCCGATGCACTGCAGCAGACGGCACTCAGGCTGAGCCAGATGGATATCCTCATGCTTACCTTTGGCACCGACCATTACTACGCCCTTGATGCTGCTTGCGCAGCAAATCCGAATCTATTCTCCAAGGGCTCAATGGTTGCCGTTGCCAACTGTCATAAGATGCCTGCCCGCATGTTTCGGGAACATATAATGGACACAACCGAAATAGTCACTCTCTTCGACCACCAGCTGCGCCAGCTGCTGGAGTTGCGTCCCCAGTTGCGTGTCATCGTCAGTGTCAGTCCCTACCGGTACCTTAAGTACGGACTTCATGGCAATCAGCTCAGCAAGGCCAATCTGCTGCTCGCCACCGAGCGTATAGCGCAGACCTTCAGTGAGGTAAGTTATTTTCCCGCATACGAGATACTCCTTGACGAACTCCGCGACTACCGCTACTTCGCTCCCGACATGGTGCACCCCTCCGAGGTTGCAGAGGACTACATCTGGCAGCTGTTCTGCAGCCACTATATGAGCGACAGTATGCAACAGACTATGAAGGAGCGAGAACGCGAACTCCGAGCTCTGCGCCACCGACCATTAATACGTCCTGAATCCTGAATGGTCAATGGTCAATGGTCAATATTCAATGGTCAATGTTCAATGTTTAAATTTTCACGCAATGCAATATTCACTTAATGACATAGTCCGCATCACAGGGTGCCAACCTATAGGTTCACCCTCGCCACAATGGGACATACAGCGCACCATCGTTCCACTGACCGACAGCCGTTCTCTGACGATGCCGGAAAACACCCTCTTCTTCGCACTCACCACTCCCCATGGCAGCGGACTGCGCTACATCGCCGAACTCTACGAGAAGGGAGTCAAGACCTTTGCCGTTGACAGCATTGACTCCATCCCAACTGCCGATATGCCCGATGCAGTATTCCTTATCGGTGACCCAATCCGTGCTCTGCAGAGCATCGCTGCTCATCACCTACAGACCCATGCCGCCCACCTCCAAACGGTGGCAATCACCGGCAGCAACGGCAAGACCGTGGTAAAGGAGTGGCTCTACCAACTGCTAAGCCCCAGCACACAGACCGTGCGCTCCCCTCGCAGCTACAACTCACAGATAGGAGTGCCATTGTCGCTGATGCTCATTGAGCCCAGCACTCAACTTGCACTAATAGAGGCAGGTATCTCCCAACCCCATGAGATGGAACGCCTCCAAGCCATCATTCAGCCCCAAACAGTGGTCCTAACAAATATCGGCAGTGCCCATCAGGAGAATTTCAGTTCGCTATTACAGAAAACTACGGAGAAACTGATACTCGCAAAAGGGGCACAGCGCCTAGTATGCTCCGCCGATGATGAAACCATCTGCCAGGCTATCAACCAATGCGGCATAGACCGCTCACGAATCTTCTATTGGTCAACGGTCAATGCTGCTTGCGCAGCAAATCCGAATCTATTCTCCAAGGGCTCAATGGTCAATGGTCAACGGTCAATGGTCAATGATGCCAACCTTTTCATTACCGATATCCGCACCGACAACCGCTCCACCACCGTCAACTACACCCTGACCGATGATTTACAAGGTTCCTATACCATCCCCTTTATTGACAGCGCCTCGGTGCAGAACAGCATTATCTGCCTCGCTACCGCAATCTCGCTGGGTTATAATCATGCCGATATAGCTGCCGGCATGGCGACTCTGGAACCTGTTGCCATGCGACTGGAAGTCAAAGAGGGACAGCGCAATCTCACCATTATCAACGACTCCTACAACTCGGATGTCAACTCGCTAAGCATTGCCCTCGACTTTATGAGCCGCAGGGAACAATGCGCTAGAATTCTCATCTTGAGCGACATACTTCAAACCGGCGAAGACAAGCAACTTCTCTACTCCAAGGTGGCTGAGATGGCAGTAGCACAGCATATCGACCTACTGATAGCCGTCGGCACAGATATTCAGCCCTACCTAGACCTGTTCACCGTGCCATGCAAGCACTTCGCCACCACCGACAGCCTCATCGAGAGCCGCCTGCTCGACACCCTCCACGATGCCCTGGTGCTTATCAAGGGAGCACGGGCGTTCCGTTTCGACCGCATCACCTCTCTCTTAGAGCGAAGGGTGCATGAAACAATCCTTGAGGTCAATCTCAATGCCATAGTCGACAACCTCAATCACTACCGTGCGATGATGAAACCCGACACCAAGATAGTGTGTATGGTTAAAGCCAATGCCTACGGAGCTGGAAGCATAGAGGTTAGCAAGACACTGCAGGAGCACAAGGTGGATTACCTCGCCGTAGCCGTCGCCGACGAGGGAGCAGCACTCCGTCAGGCAGGCATACGTAGCCATATCATGGTGATGAACCCCGAGATGAGCGCCCTGCGAGACCTCTTCATCCACCGGCTGGAACCCGAGGTGTACAGCTTCAAACTACTCAAAGCGCTCATCAATGCCGCTAACCGCGAGGGAGTTACCGGACTGCCTATTCACATCAAACTCGACACTGGCATGCACCGACTCGGATTCAATCCCACTGATGACATACCCACTCTTATCAGCATCCTCCAACGCCAGAGCGCAGTGAGGCCCGTAAGCGTATTCTCCCACTTTGTGGGCAGCGATGGCAACCAATTCGACGACTTCACCCGGCAGCAGTTCCAGCTCTTCGACACCGCCAGTCGTGCCCTGCAGCAGGCACTGCCTGGCCCCCTGCTACGGCATATCTGCAACTCGGCGGGCATCGAGCGCTTCCCTGCGTACCACCTCGACATGGTACGCCTCGGCATAGGCCTCTACGGCATCAATCCCTACGACAACTCCACCATCAACACCATCTCGACTCTCAAGACCACCATTCTCCAGATACGTGATGTGAGCGCCGAGGACACGGTGGGCTACAGCCGCCGCGGCGAGCTGACGCGCCCCAGCCGCATAGCAGCCATCCCCATAGGCTACGCCGATGGTCTGGACCGCCATCTGGGAAGGGGTAGAGGCTACTGCATCGTCAAAGGGCAACGAGCTCCCTACGTGGGCAATATCTGTATGGACGTATGCATGATAGATGTTACCGACATACCATGCCACGAAGGCGACAGCGTGGAGATCTTCGGACAGCAGCTGCCCGTCACGGTGCTCAGCGATATGCTCGACACCATACCCTACGAGATACTCACCTCGGTCAGCGACCGCGTAAAGCGCATATATTTTAATGACTAAAGATAGGACTAATTCTCAATGCTCAATTCTCAATTCTCAATTTTATAAGTGATTGACCGCAAGACTATAGACCAAGTATTTCAAGCCACCGACATAGTGGACGTGGTGAGCGACTTCGTCACCCTGCGCAAAGCAGGGGTCAACTACAAGGGCCTATGCCCATTTCATGAAGAGAAGACACCCAGCTTCGTGGTCAGCCCCGCACGCGGCACATGCCACTGCTTCGGATGCGGCAAAGGAGGCAGCGCCATCAACTTCCTCATGGAGCTCAACAATATGACCTACCCCGAAGCCATCAGATGGTTGGCGCGCAAATATAATATCGAGGTGGTGGAGACTGGAATCGATGATAAGGCCAATGCCGAGCGAAAGCACCGCGAACAACTGCTCACTCTCAACCAGTGGGCAAATGATTGGTTCCAGCACTCCCTACACGACACTTCGGAGGGACAGGGCATCGGACTCAGCTACCTGCGGCAGCGAGGCATACGCGACGATATCATCCGCAAGTTCCAGCTCGGCTACTGCCCCGCCTCGGGCTACGGGCTGGGCGATGCTGCCCGCCGCGACAGCATGAGCATCGACAACCTCGTGGAAACCGGCCTCTGCATCAAGACCGAGCGGGGCAAGCTGCGCGATCGCTTCTTCGGCAGGGTAATCTTCCCGGTCCACAACTATATGGGCAAGGTCGTAGCCTTTGGCGGGCGCATACTTGAAAAAAAGGATAATGTGGGCAAATACCTCAACTCGCCAGAGTCAACAGTCTATCACAAAAGCAGCGAGCTTTACGGACTCTACTTAGCCAAGCAAGCCATACAGCGCCACGACTGCTGCTACCTCGTGGAGGGCTACACCGACGTTATCTCCATGCACCAGTGTGGCATAGCCAATGTGGTGGCTTCCTCGGGCACCGCCCTCACACACGACCAAATACGCCTCATTAAGAAGTTCACCTCCAACCTCACTGTGCTCTACGACGGTGACGCTGCCGGTATCAAGGCCTCTATGCGAGGAATCGACATGCTCCTCGAGCATGGCCTGAACATCAAAGTGCTCCTACTGCCCGACGGCGACGACCCCGACTCTTTTGCCCGCAAGCACAGCGCCGAGGAATACGTCAACTTCATCGAACAGAACCAAGTTGACTTCATCCGTTTCAAGACCAACCTCCTCCTCGCCGATACAGGTAACGATATCAGGGCAAGAGCCGATGTTATCAACAATATTGCCGAGAGCATCGCACGAGTCGATGACAGCATAGCCCGCTCACTCTACATCAAGGACTGCGCTCAGCTCACCGACATCCGAGAGGACGATGTCCGCGAAACTGTTGACAAAATGCGCAACCGCCTCTATCTCGAGAAAATGCAGACACCCCAAGCCCCCCTCTTATCCCCCCAAAGGGGGAAGATTCACTCCCCCTTGGGGGAGACGGAGGGGGCTTCGTCAATGGTCAATGCTCAATCCTCAACAGCCAAGGCCGAGACCAAGCTCATGAAGTTCCTCGTTCGTTACGGTGAGCGAAGCATTGGCGACATTGAGACCGACGATGGGCAGTACCGCTCTGTCAGCTTTGCCGAGTACATCAACAGCCGACTTCAGGCTGAGGACTACACCCTGACCACTCCCATCTACGCCGACATCCTCAGCGAGATTCTGGCAAACCTCAACACACCTTCATTCACCACTATCAGCTATCTCCTCTCCCACCCCAACGACGCCATCCGCTCCTGTGCCCTCTCCCTGGCTACCGATCGAGAGCAGACCATCGCCGTAGATGACAAAGCTATCACCGACAACCTCTACGAGAACGCAGACAACCTGCTCAACGACCTTATGCTCGCAGTCCTTACCGACGAGATTATTGAGCTCAGCCATCTCATAGCCAGTGACACACTCACCCCCGACCAAATGGCTGAAAAAGCTATGCGCCTCGCTGCCTGCAAAAAAATACAACTGCAACTACGCAAGAAATAATTCTCAATGCACATTTCCATACTCGACGCACATCCTCTTAATCCCGGCGACCTCAGCTGGAAACCGCTCGAACAATTCGCCACCGTTAGCATTTGGCCACGCACCACGCCCTCTGATACCGTTGCCCGTGCCAAAGATGCCGACATCGTCATCACCAACAAGGTCGTCTTCGACCGTCCCACCCTTGAGCAATTGCCGCTGCTGCGCTGCATAGTGGTTACCGCCACTGGCTACAATATCGTGGACCTGCAGGCCGCCACTGAGCGAGGCATCACCGTCTGCAATGCCCCCGCCTATTCCACTCGTTCGGTAGCTCAGCATGTCTTCGCGTTGTTGCTACATATCGCCACACATATTAGCGACTACGCCCGACTCAATAGCAACGGGCACTGGAGTCAGAGCCCCGACTTCTGCTATATCGACCACCCCACCATTGAGTTGGCAGGTAAGACTATCGGCATCGTCGGACTCGGCAACATCGGTTCAGCAGTAGCCGCTATCGCTCTAGCCATGGGCCTCAAGGTGCTCGCGCTGACCAGCAAGGCGTCGCTGCCCAATGGCATTGAGCGTGCCGACCTGCCTGCGCTGCTCGCCAACTCCGATATCGTCACCCTCCATTGTCCACTCACCCCCGACACCCGCTACCTCATCAATGCAACGACGCTCGCCTCCATGCAGCGCGGTGCCATCCTCATCAATACCGCACGCGGCCCTCTAGTCGATGAGGCCGCCGTAGCAGATGCCCTGCGCTCCGGACAGCTCGGTGCCTTCGGTGCCGATGTGCTCTCCACAGAGCCCCCCGCTCCCGACAATCCGCTGCTCAGCGCCCCACATGCCTTCATCACGCCCCACATCGCATGGGCCACTCTCGAAGCCAGGCAGCGCCTCATGCAGATTACCATTGACAACGTCAAGGCGTTCATTGCCGGCTCCCCCATCAACATTGTAAACCCTAAGCGACCCTAAGACACCTGACAAGATCTTAATGGTCAATGTTTAATGCTCAATTTTCCACTCTCCATGACCATAGAACTTCCCACTTTCTACCAGATTCTTGATTTTATCGGTACACTTGCCTTCGCCATTTCCGGCACACGATTGGCTGCGGCTAAGCACTTCGATTTGTTTGGAGCCTATGTAGTGGGTGTCACCACAGCTATTGGCGGCGGCACTATGCGCGATGTACTACTAGGCACACAGCCATTCTGGATGACCAATCCATTCTACCTTATCTGCTCTGCAATCGCTGTTGTTTGGGTGGTGGTGTTTCGGCGCCACTTGGTGAGACAAGACAATACGTGGTTCCTTTTCGATACCATAGGCCTAGCACTCTTTACCGTTGTCGGTGTAGAGAAGACCCTCGCTTTTGGTTTGCCCATGTGGTGCGCCGTCATCATGGGTGCCATGACCGGTGCAGCGGGCGGCATCCTGCGTGACGTGCTCATAAATGAAGTTCCTCTTATCTTCCGTCGCGAGATATATGCCCTGGCGTGTGTCATGGGCGGCATCGTCTTTGCCATCTGCCACAAGGTGGGTCTGGACCACAACACCACAGCCGTCATCGCAGGCATCACTGTCATCGTCATGCGTCTCCTCGCCGTGAAATACCATCTCTCCCTACCCAAGCTCAAGGTCGAAGGAGCAGATAAAGAAAAATAGCGTTTTATCGGATTTCAAAACTGTCTCCCATTAACCAAATAAGAAACGGCTCCCGCACCCATCCCGGATGCAGGAGCCGTTAATCTATATTTAATATTAACTACTTGTCGCCCATGGCGCGGAGATACTCGTCCCAAAGAGTGTCAATGTCGGCGCCCTCACCCAGTGCATAGGCGAGACCGCCATTCCATGTCCAAGGCGATACCTCTATACAAGAGCGATTGATCTTGCGAATGAAGTCGGGATCCTTGGTCTGGCGCAACCAGTTAAAGAAATAACCTATATAGCGGTAACCGCCATGGTAGCTGCCACCCTTAGGACGGTCCTCTTCACCGTGGAAGCCATCGCAGGCTACACGAACGGCATCGGCAACGCCTTCGATAATCTCCCAGCCTATCCCTTCGTAGCCGCGTCCCTTAGGACTATGCTGCAGGACATGGGTCAGCTCATGGAGCAGTACGCCGCGAGTCTCGAAATCGACGCGGGCAGTATCGTTATTGGCAAACGACTTCTCTATGTGGCCGGTAGTATAGGTGATGGAGGGATTGTCCGTCTCATTGTCCATCCAAGAGATACCATCGGCGTTGCGCAGCTCATAGTCGAGTACATCGATAGTAGGCATTGCAGTATCGGAGGGGGTAAAATATAAGCAGCGCATCACCTCGCGAGCCACACTGCGGATATAGGGGTCGGGGTTGGGAATGAGCGAGTGGTAGATAGCAGAGCCCTTGGTGCGGGGTGCGTAGTCGTGGAATTTAATGGTCTTCAAGTGGTTATTCCACTCTATATCCTCGGGAGTGAGTTCTGTACTCATGCGGCGAGCGATGGTGGCGGAAGTGCCAGATGATTGAGAGTTGTTGTTTATTGACGATTGGTCCTCCTCTGGACGCTCATTCGTAAGAGAATATGGCTTGTCGTCGGGAGCGAGGCCACGACGCTTGTTGGGCTTAGAGGTCATCTCAAACTCGATGCTGCATCCATTGACGAGGTCGTCGTGAGTGATGTAAAGCTTGGTGTATGGCTTTCCATTGATACGAACGCTATTCACATAGCGATTCTTGTCGCTAACATTGCGGGCGATGCATTCGATGGTGTTGCCATTCTCGAGGGTTACCTGCATAAAGGGCAGATAGGGGGCGCCGAGTACATACTGGTCGGAGCCCGGGCAAACAGGATAGAAGCCCATAGCGGAGAAGATGTACCAAGCCGACATCTGACCGCAGTCATCGTTGCCGCCCAAACCACGGATGTCATTGCGGTACATGCGGTTCATGATGGTGCGAAGCCACTCCTGGGTCTTCCATGGTGTGGACGTCCAAGCATAGAGATAGGGGACGTGGTGACTGGGCTCGTTGCCATGAACATAGCCGCCCACAAGGCATTCTGCGGTGATATCCTCATTGTCCTCGTAATACTTCCCGGGCAGGTCCATCTCGAAGAGCTCGTCGAGCTTGGTGCGGAAGGATGACTCTCCACCCATGCACTCGAAGAGGCCACTCACGTCGTGGGGCACATGGAAAGAGAAATTCCACGAGTTGCCCTCGATGAAGCCCTCGCCATAGGTCTGATAGGGGTCGAGATCGGCCTTAAAACGGCCATCAACGCGCCGAGGAGAGGCAAAGCCACGAGAGGGGTCGAAGGTGTTGCGATAGAAGGCGGCACGAGGCTTGAAATCCTCCATGATATCAGTGATGCCCAGCCGGCGGGCTGCATTGTAAATGGTCCAGTCGTCATAGGAATACTCAAGGGTGTTGCTCGCCGCGCAGCCGTCGCTGTCGTAAGGCACATAGCCATAGCGGCAGTAGTCGCCAATGCTGGTGAGGTATTTATTATTGGCAGTGGCAACCATAGCGCTAAAGGCCTCAGCAGGGTCGAGGTCGGCACCCTTGACGAGGGCATCGGCAAGCACGCTGACAGCATGGTAGCCCGTCATGCACCAACCCTCGTTGCCCATGAGGCTCCATACGGGGAGCATGCCCACCACGTTCTGCTGCTGATGCTTGATCATGGAGCGCACCATATTGGTGTTGCGCGAGGGCTTGAGGAGGCCCAGCAGGGGATGCTCGGCACGATAAGTGTCCCAGATGGAGAAGACGGTGTAGTTGTCGAAGTTCTTCGCGAAGTGGACAGCGCCGTCAACGCCGCGATAGAAATGGTCGACGTCCATATAGATGGAGGGGTTTATCATGGTGTGGTAGAGCGAGGTGTAGAGCATCGCCTTCTGGTCGTCGGTGCCACGGCACTCTATGCAGCTCAGCTCACGCTCCCAGCTGGCGGCGGCCGACTGGGCAATCTCATCAAACGACTTGCCACCAACCTCGGCACGCAGGTTGCGCTTGGCACCCTCTGCCGACACAGCGGAGAGGGCCACCTTCATCGTGAGGTCGTCAGACGCCTGGGGGTCGAACTCAAAATAGCTCACCACGGTGCGGCCGGCAATGTCGGGGAAGTTGTGGTGGGTGTCAAACTTGCCCCAGAAGCCGGTGTACTGCTCAGGCTTGCGGTCGCGATAACCGTAGTTCTTAATCGGCTTGCTGAAGGTTATGGCGAAATAGGTGTAGTTGCAGCGAGCCCAGCCGTCGGTGATGCGATAGCCCGTGACGAGGGTGTCGTTCTCCACTCGCAGGGATGACCAGAGCACCTTGCCGTCGTAGTTGTAAATGCCGTGGGTGAGGTCGAGGATGATACGCTGGGTATCGGCCCCCTTGGGATAAGTATAATGATGTACGCCCACACGCGGAGTGGCCGTGAGCTGCGCCTTCACTCCGTTGTCGGCAAGGGTAACCTCATAGTAGCCCGGACGGGCCTTCTCAGTGGCGTGGGAGAAGCGCTGGCGATAGCCGCCGTCGGGGTTGTCCTTGGTGCCGGGATTGAGCTGCAGGGCGCCCGTCTGGGGCATCACGAGAAGGTCGCCGAGGTCAGAGTGGCCGGTGCCGCTGAGATGGGTGTGGCTGAAGCCCACGATGGTATTGTCGGTGTGCTGATAGCCCGCGCAATACTCATAGACCTTGCCCTGATAGTGACCGTTGACATTGTGGGGAATAGTGTCGGTGTCGGGTGAGAGCTGCACAAGGCCGAAGGGAGCACAGGCGCCGGGGAAGGTATGGCCCATGCCCTCGGTGCCGATAAAGGGATTTACGTAGTCGATCTTGGCTGTCTGGGCTGCGGCGGTAAGTCCGCCGAGCACGATGAGGAAGATTAGAATATTTTTTCGCATATTAGTAAAGATTTTAATTTATTTGCCGGATTATTCAGAATTTGGTGTGCAAAGATAATGATTTTTTTCGAATGTATTCATATTATAATAAAATAATAAGGAATATGGCCCGCATCTCAAGGCTTTTTCGTAACTTTGCACTCGCAAAACGCTACATCGCGCCTTGACGACTATGACCATGCGCCCATAGTTCAATGGATTAGAATAGAAGATTCCGGTTCTTCAGATTAGGGTTCGATTCCCTATGGGCGTACCAATAACGCACCCTGACGGCAATAGCTCAAACATCATCGTGGCAAGACCATTGGCAGAACGGATGAGGCCCCTCACCCTACACGACTACGTGGGGCAACAGCACCTGGTGGGCGAAGGCTGCGCGCTGCGTCGCATGATCGACAATAAGCACGTAAGCTCCTTCATCATGTGGGGACCACCGGGAGTGGGAAAGACTACCCTCGCACAGATCATAGCGCAAGCCATGGGCACCGCATTCTTCACCCTCAGCGCCGTGAGCAGCGGAGTAAAGGAGGTGAGAGAGGTCATAGAGAAGGCCCAGAAAAGCTCTTTCTTCGACTCGCCCACCCCAATACTGTTTATCGATGAGATTCACCGGTTCAGCAAGTCACAGCAAGACTCGCTGCTCGCCGCCGTGGAGCGCGGCATAGTGACCCTGATTGGGGCCACGACGGAGAACCCCTCGTTTGAAGTCATCACACCGCTGCTGTCAAGATGCCAGGTGTATGTGCTCAAGCCCCTCAGCGATGACGACCTCCACACACTGATGGACAAAGCCCTGACGCAGGACCTGCTACTCAAGGAGCGCGACATCAAGGTGGAAGAGACCACCGCCCTGTTCCAGTATAGCGGCGGCGACGGGCGCAAACTGCTTAACATCATCGACCTCGTGGTGAGCTCATACGCCGACAACGAGACCGCCGTCATCAACAACCGCACCGTCAAGACACAGCTACAGCTCAACCCCGCCGCCTACGACAAGGACGGCGAGATGCACTACGACATCATATCGGCATTTATCAAGAGCATACGAGGCAGCGACCCCGACGCAGCCCTCTACTGGCTGGGACGCATGGTGAGCGGAGGAGAAGACCCGAAGTTCATCGCCCGCCGACTGATTATCTCGGCAGCGGAGGACATCGGGCTGGCTAATCCCAACGCACTGCTGCTCGCCAACGCAGCCTTCGACGCAGTGGAGAAGATCGGCTGGCCGGAGGGGCGCATCCCACTCGCAGAGGCAACGGTGTATCTGGCATGCTCGCCAAAGAGCAACTCAGCATACATGGGCATCGGCAAAGCGCTGCAGCTGGCGGAGGAACGGGGCAACCTGCCGGTGCCGCTGCACCTAAGGAACGCTCCCACCAAACTGATGAAACAGCTGGGCTACGGCGCCGACTATAAGTATGCACACGACTACGAGGGACACTTCGTGGTGCAACAGTACCTGCCCGACGAACTCAAAGACGAGCGCCTATGGCACGGACAGCCAAACGCCGCCGAGCAGAAACTGCGCGACAGGATGAACGAACTGTGGAAAGAGAAAAAATTCTAACCGGTCACGGACCGGCTTTAGATCTAAGTCCAGCCGGCATGATGCCGGGATCTAGTTCTAAGTCCAGTTTGAAACTTGAAACCTGAAACCTGAAACCATTACAACTATGAAAAAGAGTTTACTACTTTCAGCCATCATGATGCTCGCCATTATGCCATCATGCCAGAGCCGAGTGCAGACCGACAATCCACAAGGCGACCAGAAAGACTCAGTGCAGACCATCTCGGATGAGGACTGGGCAGAAACAACCTTCCTGCGCTATGATTTCACCGACAGCAGTACGCCGCCCGAGTACCACCGCAGTTTCTACATCGGCATCGACAAGGACAGCATCCGAGTTTGTGTCACATGCTACGGCGACCTACTGAGGCGCGAAGTGTTCCCCTCATCCCAGGAAACGCTCGACAAAGCAAAACAGGCGCTGGCAAAACTGAACCTCCGCAAGACGCCTCCAAGCAACGAACCACCGCTCTGCGGCGGTACCAGCGAGTCGGTAGCCTTCTTCAAGGGCGATGAGCAGAGGGCATATTTTGCAGCCGGCGAAGGCACACTGCTGACCAGTGGCGGCTCAATAGTAATGGCGTTTGGCGTCGCCCTGCCAGTAACCGTAGAGAGCATCATCGACAAGACTCGCACTCCGCAAACTGTAGAAGAGCCTGCACCCAAACGGACATCCAAGCCCAAACCACAGCTGGGGAAGTCAAAATATATTAAACGCCGACACCGATAATCTTAAAAAAACGGAATAACGAGGGAAAAGGACTTAAAAAAAACAAAGATTCTTGGCCACAACACGAATAGTTGCTAATATTGCACACGAAAACTCACAAACGATTACAATCATGAAGAAATCAATCACATTTTTCAGTGCCGCACTGGCAGCCAAGTTGCTGGTGGTGGCTATCGTGTTTACCAGCTGCGTAAGCAAAAAGCAATTCGTGGGGCTACAAAGCGACTACTCCTCACTGCAGAAAGAGTTCGCATCGCTGCAAGACAAGTATCAGACTTCACAGCTCGACCTCGCTAAGAGCCAGACAGAAGTGAAGAGCCTCGAAGAGCGACTGGCTGACGCCAAGAAAGCTAATGCCGAACTCAAAGAGCTATACAACAAACTCAACAAGTCGCTGGCCAGCAGCCTCGACCAGAACACCCAGAGTAGCGTCAACATCTCAAAGCTCGTGGACGAAATCAACGCCTCGAACGCTTACATCAAGCACCTGGTGGAGGTGAAGAGCAAGAGCGACTCACTCAACCTGGCACTCACCAACAAGCTCACCCGGTCGCTGAGCCGCGACGAACTGAGCGAGGTGGACATCAAGGTGCTCAAGGGCGTGGTATATATCTCGCTGGCCGACAATATGCTCTACAAGTCAGGCAGTTATGAAATCAACGAACGCGCCGGAGAGACCCTGAGCAAAATTGCCAAGATCATCACCGACTACAAGGACTACGAGGTGCTCATCGAGGGCAACACCGACAACGTGCCTATCAGCCGCCAGAATATCCGCAACAACTGGGACCTCAGCGCACTACGGGCATCCTCAGTGGTGCAGGCTCTGCAAAACAAGTATGGAGTTGATCCCAAGCGACTCAGCGCAGCAGGCCGCGGCGAATACAATCCTATCGCCACCAACGACACCGAGGTGGGACGACAGCGCAACCGCCGCACACAGATTATCATCACGCCGAAGCTCGACCAGTTTATGGAACTCATCGACAAGGCTCCCGACACAGACAAAGACTAATCTTCATTTCATCACGAGAAGACCGCCTGAAAAGGCGGCCTTCTTTTTTTTTGTAAAAAATTCCGTACAGGCACTACAGCATTTAGGATTTTTTTTGTAACTTTGCCGACGCTCCGGCATGATGCCGGGATCTATATCTAAGTCCAGTTTGAAACCTGAAACTTGAAACTTGAAACCTTATTAATATATGTACGACAAAGAATACGGCCTCTACATTGCTCACGCCGACAGTGGCAAGCTGTGCATCAACGGCAAGATGGCCAACCGCCACGGACTCATAGCCGGTGCTACGGGTACCGGCAAGACAGTATCACTGCAAGTGATAGCAGAGAGTTTCTGCCAGGCAGGAGTGCCCTGCTTTATGGCTGACATGAAAGGCGACCTCTCCGGCATTAGCCAGGCGGGACGCCTTTCAGGCTTTATTGAGAAGAGGATGCCCGAGTTTGGAATCGAGGATCCGCAGTTTGCCGGATGCCCGGTGCACTTCTACGATGTATTTGGAGAGCAGGGGCATCCGATGCGTGCTACCGTCAGCCAGATGGGACCGCAACTGCTCAGCCGCATGCTCAGCCTCAACGAGACACAGGAGGGCGTGCTCAACATCGTATTCCGCATAGCCGACGAGAAGGGTCTGCTACTGCTCGATATCAAGGACCTGCGAGCCATGCTCGACTACGTCTCTAAGAACGCCAAGCAATACACCACCCTCTACGGCAACATCTCCGCCCCCTCAGTAGGAGCCATACAGCGTGCCCTACTCACCTTGGAGAATCAGGGCGGCAACCAGTTTTTCGGCGAACCGGCCTTCGACATCTACGACCTCATGCAGGTTGAAGGCGGCAAGGGAGTGATGAGCGTACTTGCAGCCGACAAGCTGATGATGCAGCCCAAGCTCTACAGCAGCTTCCTGCTGTGGCTGCTCAGCGACCTCTACAGCCGTCTGCCCGAAGTGGGCGACCTCGAGCTGCCCAAGCTCATATTCTTCTTCGACGAGGCTCACATGCTCTTCGAGGACACCACTAAGGCTATGACCGACAAGATTGAGCAGGTCATCCGCCTCATCCGCTCCAAGGGCGTAGGCATCTACTTCGTCACCCAGAGTCCTTCCGACATTCCCGAGAACATCCTCGGCCAGCTCGGCAACCGTGTGCAGCACGCCCTTCGTGCCTACACTCCGAAGGACCAGCGAGCCGTCAAGACAGCCGCCGACACCTTCAGGCCTAATCCCGCTTTCAAGACCGACGAGGCTATCATGAACCTCGAGACCGGCGAAGCACTCGTAAGCTTCCTCGACGAGAAAGGAGCACCCACCATCGTGGAGCGAGCCAAGGTGCTCTTCCCACTCAGCCAGATAGGTGCCATCAGCGACGGTCAGCGACTGGATATCATCAAGCAGAGCCGAGTGTACGGCAAATACGACACTCCCGTTGACCGAGAGAGCGCCTTTGAAGTACTCATCCAACAATCCGAAGCTGAGGCCCAGGAAGTTCAGGAAAAAGCCCAGACCGACGAGAAAGCCGACAAGGAGAAAACCGGCAAGAAGAAAAAGAATATCTTCTCCAAGGTGCTCAAAGCCATCATCACCGCTGTCACCGCCACCTTCGCTACCATAGTCGGCACCTTCGTAAGCGATGCCGTGACTGGCAAGAAGACCAAGTCGCGCACTTCGGCCACTGGCCGCGTGGCAAAGAACGCCACCTCGGCAGCCACCCGCACCGTTACTCGTGAACTGACACGCGACATCCTCGGAAACCTCATCAAATAGATTGAACCCTATGCTAACCGTTACCTTTAAGCTACTCGGCTCGCTGGCTCTACTGATGTTCGGTATGAAGTCGATGAGCGAAGCCCTGCAGAAGATGGCAGGACCCCAGTTGCGCCACGTGCTTGGCGCCATGACTACCAACCGATTCACCGGCGCCTTGACGGGTATGTCCGTTACGGCTGCTGTACAGTCATCAACGGCTACTACAGTCATGACTGTGTCGTTTGTTAATGCAGGACTCCTTACTCTGGCGCAGGCTATCTCGGTGATTATGGGTGCCAACATAGGCACAACGCTCACAGCGTGGATCATGTCGGCAGGTATGTCGTTCAATGTGAGCAACCTGTCGTTTGTAGCCTTCTTCGTGGGTATCATCCTGATATACCAAAAGAGACTGCGATACCTTGGCGACTTTCTCTTTGGCCTTGCGTTCTTGATCTTTGCCTTGGCTATACTGAGGCAAACAGGACAGGACATGCGGCTGGGAGAGAACCAAGCGGTGCTAGACTTCTTTGCCTCCTTTGCCCCCGACTCATTCTTAACCACGCTGATTTTCCTGCTGTTGGGCGGTGTGCTCACATTTTGTGTTCAGTCGTCAGCTGCGGTGATGGCCATCACGATGATTCTCTGTTCGAGCGGTGCGCTGCCCATCTATCAAGGTATCGCGTTGGTGATGGGTGAGAACATCGGCACAACCATTACTTCTAACCTTGCAGCCCTGTCGGCCAACACCCAAGCGCGCAGAGCTGCATTGTCCCACATGTTGTTTAATGTGTTTGGAGTGGTATGGATACTCTTTGTGTTCCGTCCGTTCATAGATATGGTATGCGGATGGGTAGGCTATGATGTCAGTCTCACCAAAGAATCCGTTGACTCAGCCACCTTCTTGGCCAACGCAGGCAAGCTGAGCTTTGTGCTCGCTGCCTTCCACACTTGTTTCAACCTGGCAAATACGATGCTTCTTATATGGTTTATCCCTCAGATAGAGCGTTTGGTGTGTTGGGTAATCAAACCGAAGAGTGTGGACGAAGAGGATGAATTCCGCCTACACTTCATCACTGCCGGATTGATGAAAACCCCCGAGTTGTCAGTACTGGAGGCACAGAAAGAGATTGAGTCATTTGCCGAGCGTATGCATCGCATGTTTAATATGGTGAGAGACCTG
>JAFZXF010000118.1 GCA_017616915.1 Bacteroidaceae bacterium | reverse complement strand
TAATGAAAAATGAAAAATGAAAATTACCCTAAATCAAAGAAATTTACTAATTTTGCAGTCAAATCTCCTAAAAATAAAATGGCCGAGCAACTCACGCCCATGATGGCGCAATTCCGCGACCTGAAGAACAAATATCCCGACACGGTGATGCTCTTCAGATGTGGCGACTTCTATGAGACCTACTCCGAAGACGCTGTCACCGCTGCGCAGGTGCTCGGTATTACCCTCACACACCGCAACAACAAGGGCAGTGTGGCCACTGTAGAGATGGCAGGATTTCCTTACCACGCTCTTGATACATATCTCCCACGCCTCATAAGGGCGGGCTACCGAGTGGCCATCTGCGACCAACTCGAAGATCCCAAACTCGCCAAGAAACTGGTCAAGCGCGGAGTAACTGAACTGGTAACTCCCGGTGTTGCTCTGACCGACAACGTTATGACGGCAAAGGAGAACAACTTCCTCGCCGCTCTGTGTACAGCCCGCGGAGTACAGGGGCTGGCCCTGCTCGACATCACCACCGGCGAATTTGCTGTAGCAGAGGGAACTACCGACTATATCGCCAAACTGATGGGTAGCCTGCAGCCCAAGGAAGTGCTGATTGAGCGAGGCACAAAGGATAAATTCCAGAAAGCCTTCGGTACGGGATGGTGCAACTACGAGCTCGATGACTGGAAATTCAACGAGCGCAACTGTCTTGACCGGTTGCACAAACACTTCCACGTGCGAAATATGAAAGGCTTCGGGCTCGCTCACATGACTACCGCACTAACCGCAGCAGGCGCCGTGCTTTACTACCTCGACGACACCAAGCACACCCAGACCCGTCATATTACCACCATACAGCGCATTGAAGAAGACCGTTACGTGAGGCTTGATAACTTCACCATGCGCAATCTCGAGGTGCTGCAACCCATGAACGCTGAAGGCAAGAGCCTGCTACAGGTGATGGACCGCACCGTCACCCCTATGGGTTCCCGAATGATGCGCCGCTGGCTCGCCTTCCCGCTGCAAGACCTGCAGCAAATTGAGCGCCGTCAAAACTGCGTGGAGCATTTCTTCCGCGAGCCCGACACACGCTTCACCGTAAGTGAGAACCTAAAGCGCATCGGTGATGTAGAGCGACTGGTCGCCAAACTGGCCGCACAGCGAATAGGGCCACGCGAGATGGAACAGTTGCGCTACGACCTAGAAGCTATCGAACCCATCAAAACCGTATTGGCTACGGCTTCCCTTCCCTCGCTGCGCGAGGTGGCCGACAAACTCGACACGTGTACCCCGCTACACGACCTCATAGCTCACACCCTTCGCCCCGACCCGCCTGCTCTCACAGCCAAAGGCGGATATATCGGCAACGGAGTTGATCAGGAACTCGACCGGTTGCGTAAGCTCGCCCACAGCGGCAAAACCTATCTAATGGAGATGCAGCAGAGGCAAGCTGAGCAGACTGGTATACAGAGTCTCAAAATCGGCTACAACAATGTGTTTGGCTACTACCTGGAGGTGCGCAACACCTATAAGCACCTCGTTCCCAACGACTGGATTCGCAAGCAAACACTTACCCAAGCTGAGCGATACATCACGGAAGAGCTAAAGAAATACGAGGAGGAAATCACCGGTGCTGAAGAGCGTATTCTTACCATCGAATCTCAGATATACGCCCGCCTCATCAGCGATGCACAACAATATATCACCGCATTGCAGACCGATGCCACCCTGCTGGCACGCCTTGACTGCCTGCTCAGTTTCGCTCTCTCTGCTCAGGAGCAGCGTTATGTTCGACCTGTGGTCGATGACACCACCAGTCTCGATATAGTGCAGGGACGCCACCCTGTGATAGAAACCGAACTGCCGGCCGGTGAGAGCTACATCCCCAATGATGTGCACCTCGATACTGACAAGCAGCAAATCATTATCATCACTGGTCCCAATATGGCCGGTAAATCTGCACTGCTGCGTCAGACCGCCCTCATCACACTCATGGCACAGGTGGGTAGCTATGTTCCCGCCGACAAAGCCCGGATCGGAATGGTCGACAAGATCTTCACTAGAGTGGGGGCCAGCGACAATATCTCGATGGGCGAATCTACCTTTATGGTTGAGATGATTGAGGCCGCCAGCATCATCAACTCCTTTTCTGAGCGTAGCCTCGTACTCTTTGACGAACTGGGAAGAGGCACCTCCACCTATGACGGTATCTCGATAGCTTGGGCCATAGTGGAACACCTTCACGACAATTCCAAAGGGCACCCGCGCACCCTCTTCGCCACACACTATCACGAACTCAACGAAATGGCCAAGTCGCTCGCGCGCGTTCATAATTACAATGTATCTGTCAAGGAGGTGGGCAACCAAGTGGTGTTCCTCCGCAAACTCGTAGCCGGCGGCAGCGAGCACAGTTTCGGTATCCACGTAGCCCGAATGGCAGGCATGCCACCCACTATCGTGAAGCGAGCCGACCAAGTGCTTAAGGAATTGGAAGCCAACAGCGACCGCGAGGTAACTCGCCCCAACGTCAACGCCCTCAACTCCACAAAGGAAGGGGCACAACTTACCTTCTTCCAAATAGACGATCCTGTACTCCGACAGATTCGTGACAGGTTCCTCAATCTCGACATCAACAACCTCACCCCCATCGAGGCTCTCAATATGCTCAACGACATCCAAAAACTAGTTAAAGAATAATTTTCAACAATATGAATATTAAATACATCGGCGCAGATGACGCCGACCTCAAACTCTTTGAAAGTCAGTATGACCTGCCCGATGGCATGTGCTACAACTCATACCTGGTGCTTGATGACAAGGTCGCCATTATCGACAGTGTGGACAATCGCAAAGTCAGCGAGTGGCTCGACAACCTCGAAAACGCCCTCGAAGACCGCCATCCCGACTACCTCGTGGTGCAGCATATGGAACCCGACCACAGCGCAGGCATCGCTCAGGCTCTGGAAAAGTATCCCAATCTCCAAATTGTGGGCTCCGCAAAAGCCATCCAGATGATGAGCCTTTATTTCGAAGGCCTCGACCTGGAGGATAAGACTATCACCGTGAAGGACGGTGACACCCTCAATCTTGGCTCCCGTTCCCTGCAGTTCCTGACTGCACCTATGGTTCACTGGCCCGAAGTAATCGTTACCTACGACCCGGCCAACCGTGTACTCTTCTCTGCCGATGCTTTCGGCAAGTTTGGAGTCCGCGATGCCGACCCCGATGACTGGGCCTGCGAAGCACGCCGTTACTACTTCAACATCTGCGGCAAGTATGGAACCTCCGTTGCCCAACTGCTGCACAAGGTCGAGCCTCTCGACATTGAGCACATCTTCCCTCTCCACGGTCCTATGCTTCAGGGCGAAGCTCTTACCGAAGCGCTGCGCCTTTATGGCATCTGGTCTCGTTACGATGTGGAGACACCGGGCGTATTCGTAGCCTATGCCTCTATTCATGGCGGCACTCGCGAGGCTGCAGTGCTTCTCTCCGAGATGCTTAGGGAAAGAGGAGTGCCCAAGGTAAGCGTTAGCGACCTCACCATCGATGATCAGGCTGAAGCTATCGAAGACGCTTTTCGCATGAGCCACCTCGTATGTTGCTCCGCCAGCTACGATGCAGGTCTCTTCCCACCGATGCATGACTTCATCCACCACCTCCGCATCAAGGCTTACCAGCGGCGCACAGTAGCACTGATCGAGAATGGCTCGTGGGCTCCCAGCGCAGGAAGGGTGATGCGCGAGATGTTTGCCGACATGAAAGACATCAACCTTGTCGAGCCGCTCATTACCATCCGCGGACGCCTCCACTCCGACGATCGGCCCAAGTTACAGGCTCTGGCTGATAGTCTCGCCAAAGATTTCGTTTCATAATAAATAACCAATTATAGCCAAAAACTATGAGATTAACACTGTTTCATTTAAAAACTTTTCTGTTGGCGGTGGCCACATCCTGCATCTGCTCCACATCCCACGCAGGAGTGACCATACCTTCCTACAGTCTAGAGAACGCCCGAGTGGCCGCCTTCATCAAGGAAGTCACCTACAAATCAAAGGACGAAACAAAGATAAAATCTTACAACGTCAGTCCTCCAAAACGCCGCGACCAGCCCGCACCCGTACCCCTCGAGTGGAAAAACTGGAAAGATGCTGCCAGTCAGAAACTCATCCTTTCCAACTCCGGCCGCTTTACCACCTTTACCGAGTACAATCTCGGCGCTACCGACAGCACCTACGACATCTATAACCTGGTGCCCGGCCGTACATATTATTATAAGGTAGAGGCCACCTCCGCCGACGGCAAGGACTCCACCCTCGTCTCCGCCAGCTTCGCAACCACCGGTCAGGTACGTATGCTCAAGGGAGGCTACAACGTTCGCGATATCGGAGGATGGAAAACCCGCACCGGTCAGAAGATTCGCTACGAATATATCTACCGCGGAGCTGAGCTTGACGGCGAATACGCTCTCAACTCCGCCGACTCTGCCGCCCTCCACGATGCAGGCATCCGTGCAGAGCTCGACCTTCGCGGTAACAGCGAGGCTGACTACGTAACCGTTTCCCGCCTTGGTCCTGACGTTGACTACAAGCGAATACCTACCGAGAATTATTATATCGACGGCATCAAGGCCAACAATCCTCGCTTCACCCAGCAGCTTGAATATATTTTCGCTAATGTCAAGGAAGGTAAACCCGTTTACTTCCACTGCCACATCGGCGCCGACCGCACCGGATGTCTCGGCTTCCTTATCGAGGGACTCCTCGGAGTAAGTGAGAGCGACATCTACAAAGAGTATGAGCTCACCACATTTTCCGGCCTCGACACCCACCGCTACAAGAGCAATATCGAGGACATGATGGACTACATCAAGACCTTTGACGGTGCAACCCTCGACGAGCAGTTCTTCAGCTACTGCACCCAGGGGCTCAAGCTCGACCCTGCCGCCATCATGGAGTTTAAGAGCATCATGCTCCAGTATGACTTCGTTTCCACCATCGACTTTGGCACCGACACCCTCACCATCACCGCAGGCGAGACCCTTCAGCTCGATCCCACTGTCACCCCCGAGGCTGCCGACAAGAAGACCATCGTCTACTCTAGCGACGATCCACTGGTGGCTACCGTCACCAATGCTGGATTCCTCACCGCAGTACGCGGCGATACCACCGTCATCACCGCCAAGTCGAATGTCATCTCCAAGAAGCTCGTGGTAGTTGTTCCCCACGTAGAGTCTGAGATTCCACAGTTCGTCACCGTTGAAGGTATGGACTACGATATCATCGGTCCTAACCTCATCTCTAACGGCTCTTTTGAATACGCCCACTCTCTCTCCGACTGGACCAGCGGTCTTGGTTTCCCCTTAGCCGAGAACGGTTTCCAGGTTAAGGAAGACAGCCCATGGGGCGACCGCTACCTGCAGTGTATCTATGACGGTGACGACGAGTCCACCCGCTCCATCCGTACTATCTGGCCCATCGAGGCAGGCAAGAGCTATGTTATCGGCTATCGCGTCAAGACCGCCGACGGCAAGACTATCAGCAACAATGCCAATATGCGTGTAGGGCTCATCAATACAGGCTCCTCAGCATTCAATGGTGACGGCGATGACTTCATCTGGGATGCCGACGATGCTCCCTCGCCATCTTTTAACGGGCAAACGACAATGGTTAATGGTCAACCGATTGTTGCTGCCGAAGAACCCTTTGTCTTCCCCTTCCCCACCTATGGGCGCGACTGGGCAGACATCCACTATGTCTTTACCAATACCGACAACTACACCCACTGCCAAGTGTGGTTCTCTCACCTCGGCAAGAACGGCACCTACACCTGTCTTGATAATTTCTATCTCGCTGAAATCGGCGAAGGCAAGCCTACTGCAGTCAAGGATATAAAGGATAAATCCTCAATCCTCAAAGGTCAATGCTACGACCTTCAGGGGCGCAAGACATCAAAGGCCAAGGGCATCTACATTCAAAACGGTAAAACCTATAAAGCTCACTGATATGAAAAACATACTATCTAAATTATCGGTCAATGTGATTGCGCTAGCACTTCTGTGTGCAGTTCTTACCCCTTCCTGCAGCAGCGACGACTTTATCAGCGACTATCAGCCGCAGCGCGAAACAAACATCACCACCGCCATCATGACCGTTGCCGAGTTTAAGGACGATGACAATGAGTCCCCAATGGTCAATGGTCTAAAGACCAATATCACTTCTGAAGGAAAGTTCCTTTGGGCTCGCGGCGACCAAGTAGGCGTTTGGCCCACCCTCGAGGAAGAGGAAGAACCCACCGGCTCGCAGGTGCTGTTTACCGTTAAGGAAGGCGCAGGCACCGCCTCTGCCTCTTTCACCGGTAGCGGATGGGGATTGCTCCACAATCGCACCTACTATGCCTACTACCCCTACAACTCTTCCGCGATGTCCAACAAGGTTACCAATACATATCAGTCAGGCCTCAATCAGATGTTCAACAACATGAGCCTCCACATTGCCGCCAACGACTTTATGTACGCTTCCGCCACCACTCCCGACGAGGGCAACGATGCTCACTTCCAGTTCCACCACATGGGCAGCATCATGCGCATCGTTATCAACATGCCGTCAAAGGCATCCTCTACTGCATTTAAGACTGTCACCCTCAAGGCAAAGGGCGGAAAGCGAGTGTTCCCCCTACAAGTGACCTTTAACCCCACCGAGGTAGAGCCGGTAGAGACTCCCGTCACCCTCACTTCCTCGCTCTCCGTTAAGCTCGGTCTCAGCGGCAACGGCTTCAAGCCCTCCAGCAACGCCATCATCGTGTGGTTCCTCATCGGAGCCACCGACCTCACCGGCACCGATATCAACGTGAGCGTTAGCAACGGCATCGACACTTACTCAGGCACCTTCGCCGGTAAACAGCAACAGGCCGGACACGCACGTTCCTACACCCTCGATGCCAGCGAAGGCGACATCGCCGAAGATTTCGTGGATATGGGCACCAAGGTACTCTGGGCTCGCTGCAACCTCGGCGCAGCCTCTCAGGAGAATTTCGGTGACTACTACGCATGGGGCGAGACTATACCCTACTATTCCTCCATCACTCTGACCGAGACCGGCAGCAGTCCCGCTATGACCGCTATCACATGGAAGGACGGCTTCAAGTCAGGCTACGCATGGGCCAACTATTTCGACACCACCAATGGTGGCTCCTCGTTTAATACCTACACCAAGTCCGGGCAGGTGCTCGACCTCAAGGACGATGCCGCTCACGCAGTGCTCGGTGGCAATTGGCGTATGCCCACTACCGAGGAGGTTATAGAACTCTACGAAGCCTGCACCCTGCAGCCCACCACAGTCAAGGGAGTCAGAGGAGTGCTCTTCACCAGCATTACTACCGGTAACACCCTCTTTATCCCGGGTAACGGCCACTTCAACGGCTCATCCTATACCAGTTCCAACAGCTACCGCCTATGGAGCAGCACTCTAAGCAGCGGCAAGGAAGCCTACGGATGGTACAACACTTACACTGGTCCCGACTCTGAAAACATGCAATACAAAGGCGAACGAAACCGCGGTTGGGGCATCCGACCCGTTTACGACCCGAATATGTAACGACTTACTAGAGGCTTCTTTCTAAGTCTTCTTTTAAGCCCCAAAACTGAGACCGCCGGTACTCCCAAAAGAGTGCCGGCGGTTGCGTTTTTGTACAAAACCTTAACTACAGATTAAATCGGTGCAAAAATCAGAATCCAACTAATAAGCCCATCCCAATATGTGTTTCTGAATTTCTTCGTAATCAACAAATGGTTGACAAACTTTCCGATTCTTTCTCTTGCAACCTTTCCATCGATATCGCCCGTAATAGTACGTAACTCGGTGTCAGTAAACCGAAAGGTGTCAAAGAATTGACTTGTTTTTTTAAAGGAGAAAGGCGAACCTACTTTTCTCATAAGGCGTAATAAATGATGCCTTATATACCAATACTTCCTTCTCTGAAAACTGAGTCGCAAGAGCCCCATTATCTTTTTGCATTTTTTCTTGATGTACAGAGAGAACTTCTCCTTTACTTTTTCATCGTTTGGTTTGAGTTTTCTTAAAAACCAAAATTTCAGTCCATTAAACATAGTTCTTCCTTTTTTATGATTTTCATTGCAAAAATACAAGAAACTATTTGTAAGGAATAGCTTGACTATTGGAAATAGAGTCTTTTTTTGCTTTTTTAACGCTGAAAGAGAAAGAAATTGCCACAAAGACAATTATAAAACGCACAACTGCGGTCGTTATTTTATCTAAACTTTCTTTTTAAAGATTATTAGTAAGAACACTTAAAAATTTAAAAAGTCCGTTCTTATTTGAGTTAACTTCGATCTCGCGGCGAGAAAGCACGTGCGGAAAAATTTTCTGTGCCCTTAGAAATGGAATTGAAAGGGCATCCAAATAGAGTTGAAAGCGCTTTCAAATGCAGTTGAAAGGGCATAAAAATTTATTGAGAACGTGATAAGCTGAAAGGAGAACGTACTGCGACCGTTTGAGAGCGCAGTTTTCTCGTTTCTGTAGGCGAAAAAAATCCGTGCGTACATCATGAAAAAATGTACGCACGGACAAAATTATTTTTGCTTCTATACGAAATCTGGAATCCCCTTAGTCTATTGTTGCGAAAGTGTAGCCCTGCTGGAGTAACCACTCAATGCTGCGCGGGAGCGCGGTGACGAGTTTGTCGCGACTGCGAAGGGAGTCATGAAAAGTGATGATGCTCCCCGGACGAGCATAGCGGCACACATTGGCGAAGACTTGCTCGGCATTGAGCCGCCGGCTGTAATCGCGGGTCACGAGGTCCCACATCACGAGGCGATAGTGGCGCTTAACGAAATGATACTGCCGATGTCGCAGCCAGCCGTGAGGGGGACGGAAGAGAGGCTTAGGGGATTGAGAATTGAAAATTGAGAATTGAGAATTGAGTTTGGAAAGTTCCGCTTTCATTATCGCCTGCGCCTTATGTATGTTGCGGACATAAGCGACAGTGTGAGTGGTGAAGCCCCCAAGGTGGTTGAACGTATGGTTGCCGATGCGATGGCCGCGCTCCACAACCATACGAAACTCCTCGGGATGCTTCCGGATATTGTCGCCCACCATAAAGAAGGTGGCCTTAATGCCATAGCGGTCGAGCACATCAAGCACCCACGGCGTGACCTCGGGAATGGGGCCGTCGTCGAAAGTGAGGTAAACGGTACGAGGATATTTACCATTGCACTTTGACCGTTGGTCATTGCCCTTGATGCGCCACAAGGCTTTAGGGTACAACAAACGGAGCCAAGCAGACGGTTGCTCGATAATCATTGCTAAGCGGGAGAATGGTTATCAGGGTTCGAGCTGTATGTCTATGCCTGCGTTGCTGACGGCATTATAATAACGCTCGAAGACCTTGGTGTAGCGCTCAGCAAGGGTCTTATTGCCTGTCTCTTCGAAGCCGAGGATGGCTGCATAAAGGTTGGACAGATTGACATTGCAACCGAAGGCGCTCATCTGCACAGGCTTTGCGGAGTAGTTGACATACCAATTGAGGTACTGCTCAGCAGTGCGTGCATAGATGGTGAGCAACTCGTCGGCCTTAGCCTTGTTGCCTACTGCGCTCCAAGCGAAAGCAAGCTCGCGCGTGCCGCCCATGCGGTCAGAGTATGAAACCGTAGACTGCGGAATCTCCTTGTCGGCCCTCTCGAGCACCAGCTTAGCACGCTTGAGGTCACCCTGCTTCACAAGCTGGTCAGCAAGGATAGCAAACATGCGACGGTTGGTGAGGCACATGTGGCCCATAGTCTCGTCGATATAGAGGGACGGGTCGGACACATTGCCAAACTTGTACTTGTTCATCACATTATCGTACATCTTATCCACATCCACGCTCATATTGTTGTAGTAGGCGGGGAACGGACTGATGCGGTAGGCAAGACCCTCCTGGATGAGGTTGGCGTCGAGGCCGAGGAAGTTGTCGCGGCCCACGGTGATAGCGATGTAGAGCGGGCGCTCCCAATTACAGTTGGCGAGCATCTCGAGCATCATCAGCGACGGCTTGTAGAGCACGCTACGACCCTTGAGCGAGATGACCATGTGGTCGGGAATCTGTCCGGTACTGTCGGCGATGAGCATCTTGGAGCGACGCACAGCATCCTTGTCGATGGTGATGACTATACTGTCGGTAGGTATGATGTTGGCCTCGGGATTGCGCACCCAATATTTGAGGATGTTTTTCAGCTCAAATGGGTTGTCGCCGTAGGCACGGGCTGCCTCCTCGGGCTGCTCGGCATATAGTTTCTTGATATCTTCCTTGAGGTCCTGAATGCGCACATAGTCGTTTTGACCGGTGACATACTCAGCACGATCCCAGCTGATGGGAACAGCGGGTGAGCTGTAGGCCGGACGGCACATCTGGTCGATATACCAGTCGGTCTGCAGATAGCTCAGATTGCAGACACGAGCATCCTGGCGCACACCTTCGGTGTCCTGATTGTACCAGAGAGGGAAGGTGTCATTATCGCCATTTGTGAAGATGATGGGATAGGAACCCTCCTGCAGGGTGTTGAGGTAGTTCTGACCAAAGTCGCGGCAGGCATAGCGGCCTGAGCGGTCGTGGTCGTCCCAGTTCTGCGAAGCCATCTGCACGGGCACCAGCACACACGCCAGACTGACAGCCACAGCTACAGCAGGATGGGTAATCTTGATGCGGCGGAGCCAGTCGATGATAGCAGCCACACCCATACCTACCCAGATAGCGAAGGCATAGAAGGAGCCGGCATAAGCGTAGTCGCGCTCACGGGGCTGTGCAGGAGTCTGGTTAAGATAGATAACAATAGCGATACCAGTCATAAAGAACAGGAAGAACACCACCCAGAACTGCTGACCACCCTTGCGACCGCGGAATGCTTGCCAGAAGAGGCCGAACAGACCGAGCAACAGCGGCAGAGCGTAGTAAACATTGTGGCCCTTGTTCTCCTTAAGTTCATCAGGCAGCTGGCTCTGGTCGCCCAGACGCATATTGTCGATAAACGGGATGCCGGTAATCCAGTTTCCATATTCTGTCTCGCCCACTCCCTGCTTGTCGTTCTGGCGTCCGCAGAAGTTCCACATGAAGTAGCGCCAATACATGAAGCCGAGCTGATAGGAGGCGAAGAAACTGATATTGTCGATTTGCGAAGGAATTTCCACCTGCTGTATCTGGCCGTTGCCCGGATCGTAGTCAACGGTGCTATAGTGCAGCTCGCCGAGCCACGACTGATAGCCTCCGGCATGACCGCTGTCCCAAATTCGGGGGAAGAGCATATTCTGCGCATAGATATAGTCAGACTTGCTGCCCACCTTCTCGTAGCTGTCGGGCTCATCGGGTGAGGTCTTTTCCTTGCGCTGATATATGTCCTTGCCTTCGCTGCGCTTGGGAATGAGTCGGCTCATATCGTCGGGATCCTGCATCCACTCCACCTGTGAGTTGAAGGTGGGGCCATAGAGCAGGGGTGCCGAACCATACTGGTCGCGAGCAAGGTAGTCGCCGATGGTGAATATGTCCTCGGGAGAATTCTGATCCATAGGCGGATTGGCTGCAGAGCGAATCATTATCAAGGCGTAAGTGGAGTAGCCTATCATCAGCATCAGGAAGCACAGGAGCGTAGTGTTGAGCATACGCCTCAGGTCGGCTTTCTCCGCCACCTTCTTAAGGATGAAGAGTACATAGAAGAGCACAGCCGTGAGGGCTATACCCAGCAGGATGCTCGTCACTCCGTTGCCGAAGAAAGGAATACCTAGCAACACAACCGAGAGGATGAAGAGCCACTTAGCCTTAGACAGGCCGCCCTTCTTAGAAGACGGTTGAGCCTTAGCGGTTTGCCAGATTGCGCAAACCACAACGGATACTAATATAATAAGGTACACGATAAGGCCAGTATTGAACGGCATACCGAATACGTTGACGAAGAGAAGCTCAAACCATCCGCCAACCTTCACAATGCCGGGCACTACACCATAGAGTATTACTGCGATAAGCACAAAGCTGATCACCAGCGCCCAGAGCGAACCCTTGACTCCTGCCTGTGGGTAGCGGCGGTAGTAGAAGATAAGTACCATAGCGGGAATACAGAGTAGGTTGAGCAAGTGCACTCCCACAGAGAGTCCCATCAGATAGGCTATCAGTACCAGCCAGCGGTCAGCTCCCGGACGGTGGGCATTGTCCTCCCACTTGAGAATGAGCCAGAACACCAGCGCAGTAAAGAAGGAAGAGAAAGCATACACCTCGCCCTCAACGGCGCTGAACCAGAATGTGTCGCTGAAGGTATAAACCAGAGCTCCCACCACGCCGGAGCCAAGGATGGCCACTGCCTGGGTGAAAGTCTCCACCTTACCCTGCCGACAGATGAGGCGGCGCAAAAGATGGGTGATAGTCCAGAAGAGGAACAGAATGCAGCCCGCACTGAGCAGAGCCGACATAGTGTTGACCATCTTCGCCACATTCGCGGCTTCGCCGGCAAACTGGCTGAAAAGGTTGGCCACGAGCATGAAGAAAGGTGCTCCAGGCGGATGACCTATCTCAAGGCGATAGCCGGTGGTTATGAACTCGGGACAGTCCCAAAAACTGGCCGTAGGCTCGATGGTAGAGCAATAGACAACAGCTGCCACCAAAAACATGAGCCAACCAAAAGCATTGTTGAGGATGTTGTATCTCTTCATCGTTGTGAGTTAATTTTCTTTGTTAAGATTTCGGGAGGCACAGTAGGGACTGCACCTCCCGAAGAGTATGGGTTATGCTGCGGATGACTACGCCTCCTCAGTCTCTGCGCCCTGCTTGATGCGGCCACCAAGAATAAGGTATGCCAACGGAGCAGCGATAAAGAGGGATGAGAGGGTGCCGTAGATTACACCGAGAATCATTGCGAAGGAGAAGCTGCGGATGCTGTCGCCACCGAGGAAGAAGATACACAGCAACACGAGCAACGTAGTGGTGGAGGTGTTGATGGTACGTGCCAAAGTGGTGTTGAGCGACTGGTTGAAGAGCAGCTGCTTGTCGCGCTTGGGATAGAGCTTGAGGAACTCGCGGATACGGTCGAAGATAACCACCTTATCGTTGATGGAGTAACCGATACACGTGAGCACCGCCGCTATGAATGTCTGGTCAACCTCAAGGCTGAACGGCATCACGCCCCAGAGCAGCGAATAGGTTCCGATGATTAGCAGGGAGTCGCAGATAAGACCTACGGTGCTACCCACCGAGAACGCGATGTTGCGGAAGCGGATAAAGATGTAGATAAAGATGGCGATAAGGGCGAAGATAACGGCCTTGATAGCACCATAAGTTACATCCTTAGCCACTGAAGGACCAACCTTCTGCGAGGAGATAATGGAACCACCGCTCTGATTGTCGCGGTCCTTGAACTGATCGAAGGGCACTCCGGCAGAAAGCAGCTTGCCTTCTTTCAGCGACTTGTAGAGGATGGTCTCTATCTCATTGTCCACAGAGGGATCGTTGCTGTCAATCTTATAGTTGGTGGAGATGCGCACCGTCTTGCCATCGGTACCGAGAGCAAGCACAGCCACATTGGCCTCTCCGGCATTAGCAGCCACGAGGTTCTTTACTGTCTCGGGCACTACTTCCTTCTCAAACTTCACGGTGTAGTTGCGACCTCCGGTGAAGTCGATACCTGCGCTCAGGCCGCGGGTGAAGTAGGAACCGAAGCAAACGATTAGTGCTACAGCCCAAACAACGAAGCTCACCTTGTAGGCCGACATGAACTTATACTTCGTGTTCTGCATCATATTCTTAGAGAATGCAGTTGTGAAGGTGAGGTTGAGCCACTTATCCTTCTTGTGGAAGTGCTCAAACACGATGCGGGTAAGCCATACAGCGGTAAATACGGATGCCAACAAACCGATGATAAGAGTGGTGGCGAAACCGCGGATAGGACCAGTACCGAAGTTAAAGAGGATTATACCGGTGATGATAGAAGTTACGTTGGAGTCAATGATGGCGGAGAATGCGTTGCCATAACCGTCAGCAAGAGCCGACTTAATCTTCTTACCTGCACGCAACTCCTCCTTGGTGCGCTCATAGATAAGCACGTTAGCATCCACAGCCATACCGAGCGTGAGCACCATACCCGCGATACCCGACATAGTCAGAGCGGCCTGGAACGAAGCTAGCACACCGAGGATGAAGAAGAAGTTGATAATCAGTGCGCTGTTAGCAACCATACCCGGACGGAAGCCGTAGAGGAGGCACATGTAAATCATCAGCAGCACAAAGGCTACGATACACGACATGATACCCTTGTTGATAGACTCCTGACCGAGCGACGGACCTACGGTGTCGTCCTGAACAATCTTGACGGGAGCATCCATCTTACCGCCCTTCAGCACGTTAGCAAGGTCCTTAGTGTCCTCGGTGGTGAAGTTACCGGTAATCTGAGAGCTACCTCCGTTGATTTCGCCCATCACATTAGGAGCACTGTAGACTACGCCGTCGAGAACGATAGCCACAGCCTTACCGATATTGTTCTTGGTGATGTTTGCCCAGATACGTGCACCATCGTTGTTCATCGACATGCTAACATCGGGCTTGCCATACTGGTCGAAGTCGGCCTTTGCGTCCGTAATCACATTGCCCTCCAGCGGAGCCTTGCCGTCGGCAGTCGAGCGGATGGCATAGAGCTCAAATACGTCGGCGTTGGGGAACTGGTCGCTGGCCTTTACGCCCCACTTCAGCGAGAGGTCGCTACGCAGAGTGGCTTTAGCCTCGGGAGAGTTGAGAAGCTTGTTGACCTCAGCGGTGTCGTAAGACATTACGAAGGCAACAACTGCACTACCGGCGCGACCGTTCTGTGCGGGAATCATCATTGAGAGCAGCGGGTGAGCCTTCTTATTGGCTGCCTGCTGTGCAGCTGTATCGGTCTTCTTAGCCTCGGGCTTGAGCTGAATCTTAGCTTTGGCAGTATCAGCTTTGTTGGCTGCCAACTCCTTCTCAGGCTGCTCTGCCTGAGTGGTGTCAGCATCTGCGCTACCACCTACCAACTTAGAGTCGAGAGCCTGGAGCTCCGGCCAGATATCAGTGAATGTATAGGTCTCCCAGAACTCAAGGTTTGCACTGGTCTGGAGCAACTTACGTACACGTTCCGGCTCCTTTACGCCCGGCATCTCCACCATGATACGTCCGAGGCTGCCTTCCAGCTTCTGAATGTTGGGCTGAGCCACACCGAAGCGGTCGATACGCGAGCGAAGCACGTTGTAAGAATTGTCGATAGCGTCCTTCACCTCAGCACGAATCACCTTTTCGATGTCATTATCGGAAGACTGAGCATTGAGCCTGTCGCCCAACTGCTGAGTAGCGAAGATAGCTGAGAGGCGGTCCTTGCCGGCAATTCCCTGATAAGCTTTGATAAACAGAGTGATAAAGTCATCCTGGCTTTCGTTAGCCTCCTTCACTGCCTGAGCGTATGCCTTTTGGAAATTGGCATCGGTGGCGTTGTCGGCGGCCAGAATCTTAACGATGTCAGGCACTGAGACTTCAAGAGTCACATTCATATCGCCCTTCAGATCGAGGCCAAGACCAAGTTGGTACTCCTGGCACTCCTGCAGGGTTTTGAACATCCATACTCGCTCGTTCTTCATAGAGTCGAGATAGCGCTGGCCAACGGCGGGAGCCATCTTGGCAGCCTTGCTCTCATAATGAGAGGTCACGAAGGAGAACGATAGATAGTAGATGCACACGAGTGTTAGTAACACTGCGAATACTTTTACAAATCCTTTGTTTTGCATTTTGATGGTTATTTATTTGTTTATTATAGTCTTTCGCATAAATGGGCGTGCAAATATAGCATTTTTTTTCTATCCCATCATAATTCGGAGTTTTTATTTCACTTATTTACGGCTTTTTACCACATATTTGACACGAAATGATAACATTTTGCTATTCTCCGACGCGTTTCAGCCATGCCTCCACAGGATAGTGATCCGACATCTTCTGACGGCTGTCAACCCTAGCTCCAAAGGATCGGAAATGATGACTGCACAGTATGTTGTCAAGGCGGAAATACATCCTATTAAGATGGTAAGATATTCCGGGGCCGTTGCCAGAAGCCGTATAGGCATCGCTGAGTAGACGGCAAAGTCGAGTATGTACATAGGAGAGAGGGCTCTCGTTGAAGTCGCCACACACAATCACGGGCCGGTCGCCCTGCCTCTTCAGGTAGAGAGCCAGCGAGTCAGCCTGATCGGCGCGACGCTTGCCAGCATCGTTTACCTTGCGTCCAAGTCGCATAATGTCTTCCCTCGTGCTGTCACGGTGCGAGATACTCATAATCTGCTGGTAGGCAGCTTTATCCTCCACGCTTATGGCATTCGAGATAAAATGGCAGTTGACCACCAACACTGTATCGCGGTCAGTCTTTACCTTATATACCACGCAGACGTGGCCCGCCGAGCTGGAACGGATAATATGGCGGTCAAGTATAGGGAAGTTAGAGAAAAGGGTGAGCGCATTGCTCGCTGATGAAATCTGCACAGAATCGCAATAGCGCCAATGGGCTGTAGCAGCCTCCACATCGCGCTTGCGCCCCATATTATAGTTGCTCTCCTGAGCGCAAAAGATGTCAGCGTCACTATTACTCAAGAACTTCATCATATCTCGGTGGTCAAACGAGTCGCGTGTCCCGAAACCGAGACCGTAGGTGTTATAACTCATCACCTTGATGCTACCCTTAGGGATAGGCTGCGGCATATTTATGGGACAGTAAGTGCGTATCTGAAAGGCACATACCAACAGCACGCCAAAACTCCACAACCATTTGCGCGACAACGCGACAAGCCATATAACCATAAACATCACATTGGCTGCCAGCAGGAAGGGAAAAAGCAGAACCAGAGATACCATCCATCCGCAACGATGGGGATTGACATAACCGCCGAAGGCTGACAACAACAGCAGCACTACTGCCACCAGGTTGGCAATCAGCACTATTTTCGACAAAATGTATATGGCGCGTTTCTTCATTCTCGCTCTCCCTATATATAAATAAGGTATAGGGCTATTTGTTTCGGAAATCAAAAATGGTCTTCTTTTCCTCATCGGTAAGGCAGCCGTAGCCCGACTTCTTCACCTTATCCAAAATGCGGTCAACCTCAGCCTGTCGTGCGCGACGACGACTAAGTTCGTCGGCATAGGGATCGTCTATCTTATTGGAAGAACCGGACGATTTGCTTTTCGAACTTGCCGATTTCGAAGAAAAACCCTGTGTTGACTTTACCTTCATTCGTGTCCACATATTTTGCTTGGGTTTGTATTCCTGCCAGGTGCTGAAACCATTGCGCCCTACTCCCGCTTTATGACGCCAGTACAAAATGAGGCCAAGACCAAACAACATTCCACCCAAGTGCGCGAAATGAGCCACATTGCTACCGCTTGAACCGAGACCCGACAGCAATTCGATTACAGCATAACCTATCACCAGATATTTTGCCTTAAGGGGCATAGGAGGAATGAGTAGCAGTATGCGCTCATTGGGGAATGTCATACCGAAGCCCAAAAGGATACCATACACAGCTCCCGACGCACCTACTGTCGTCCACAAATTGAGATATTCACTCATAGGCATACTCGATGTTCCATCGGTCACGGTCTTAAAGGTATCGAGGTGCTGACTGGTGTATTCGATATACTGCACCAACTCCTGGCAAAGACCGGCACCCACGCCGCAGACCAGATAGAACAGCAGATACTTACGCGGTCCCCAAACCTGCTCGAGCACTCGCCCGAACATCCAGAAGGCAAGCATATTGAAAAATATATGTTCAAAGTTAGCATGCATGAACATATAAGTTATCAGCTGATATGGCATGAAGCTGTCGGACTTGAAAAAGTGCAGACCCAAGATATCGTTGAGGTCGATGCCGTTATTGAGCAACAGTCTCATCGCAAGAAAGAGCAGCACGTTAACCACCAACAGGTTCTTTGTTATCGGAGGCATCTTAAACATAACTCTTCGTTGTTTCTTGTTTATAAGGTTATTTCAGAGCGCAAAATTAGTAAAAAGAATCCACATAGCCTAATTTTGGAACACTAACCGATTTTTTTCCTTTTTCCTCATCCCTAAATTTAAAATTTCAATTCTCAGCGCTCCGCGGTGTTTGCGCACTTTTTTAGAAGCGTAAAAGCACGCAAAAAACGCCTTTTTTAAGCAAAATCACACTTTTTTTAAAAAAAACATCAAAAAAAATCATTTTTCTGGGTAAAAAATTTGGCGGAAAACTTTGATATTACGATATTTGCATCGTTTTAATCACTAAAAGAACAGAAACAAACTATTTTTTCGTCACATTAACAAAATTATTACTATTATGACAAAGACAGAATTGATTGCAGCAATTGCTGCAGGCGCAGGCATTTCTAAGGCTGCTGCAAAGAAGGCTCTTGACACCACCACCGCCAGCATCGCTGCTGCCGTAAAGAAGGGTGACAAGGTTGCTCTCGTTGGTTTCGGTACTTTCAGCACCACCAAGCGTGCTGCTCGCACCGGTGTTAACCCCGCTACCAAGCAGAAGATTAAGATTGCTGCTAAGAAGGTGGTTAAGTTCAAGGCTTCTAAGGCTATCCTCGGCTAATCGTCAGGATTTGCATCAAGCAGAAAAGAGCCCTTTCGGATTGTGACCCGAAAGGGCTCTGCCTTTCTCTATTCCCAATGCTCACGCCTAAGAGGATAATTGCCGCGTAAACGCTCAAAATCTTCAGGACAGTTTTTAAGCCTGCGGCTATCTTCCATCGGATTGTAAAGGAGAAGTGCATCGGTCACCATATCGCCACTAGGGAATAAATGTGAAGGAAGCGGCGGGGCTGCTGTAAGTTTAAGGAACTGCTGCTCGTCAGGAATGACAATGCCGAAGAATTTACACACTGCCTTCAGAGCCATACGTGTAGCATTACTCTTTCCGTCAGCAGAATAGCCCGCAATATGGGGAGTCGCAATGGCAGCCTTTTGGAGCAGTTGTAGATTAATGTTCGGCTCTTTCTCCCAAGTGTCGATAACCATAGCGCTTACTTTTTCTTCACCATAAGCTTGCAGCAGCGCCTTTTCATCGACCACCCCTCCACGGGCAGAGTTGATTATAATTGGCTTCTGCTTCAATTGCTCAAAGAAATCTCTGTTGGCCAAATGAAAGGTAGGAAAAAGGCCATCCTTTGTCAAAGGTGTGTGAAAAGTAATTACGTCACACTGCTCCGCAACCGTTTGCAAACTAACGAAGGGACTCTCTCTCGTTCCCATTTGTCTCTGCAAAGGAGGATCGTTGAGTAATACCTCACAACCTATAGCCTCAAGCTCTCGTCTTACTGCACGGCCCACATGTCCATAGCCAACGATGCCAACCTTATAACTCTCTCCCTTGCTCCTTTCTCGCAAACAAAGAACAACATTCCTCACATATTGTGCCACAGACGTTGCATTACATCCCGGGCAGTTAGTCCACTCAATGCCTGCCCTACGCATGAATGCTGTATCAATGTGATCGAATCCAATGGTGGCAGTTGTTACAAAGCGCACATTGCTACCCGACAACAGACTTTCATCGCAACGAGTGCGAGTACGAATTATCAGAGCATCAGCATCAGCCACATCTGCGTTGTTCTTAAAACTAATGCCATCAAGATACACTACCTTATCAAAAAGCAGCTCTGCAGCGGCCCTTATATAGGGTATTTTATCGTCAATCACCACTTTCATGCCGCAAAAGTATAAAAAAACTGTCAGTTAATTGTCGGTATTTGCAACTTTTTATTATTTTTGCAGCAGAAAACTATTTATTAAATTCAAACACTATGTTTACTAAACTCTGTCAGCCTATCTTTGAGGCAGCCATCCGCGACTATCACACCACCGACAATGTTGATACACCCATCAACAACCCTTATACACAGGGAAACATCGAATATGACCTCTACCACAAGTGTTGGATAGATACCGTACAATGGCATCTTGAGGACATCATACGCGATCCAGCTATCGACCCAGTAGAAGCTCTGCAGATTAAACGGCGTATTGATAAGTCTAACCAAGACCGTACCGACCTTGTAGAACGAATCGACAGCTACTTCCTCACCCTCTACCGCAACGTAGAACCGGCATCCGACGCTACCATCAACACAGAGTCGCCCGCATGGGCAATCGACCGGCTCAGCATCCTCGCACTGAAGATATATCACATGCGACAGGAAGCAACACGTCAAGATGCCTCTCCCGAACATCGCCAGAAGTGCAGCGACAAACTTAACGTTCTTCTCCAACAGCAACAGGATTTATCCTCTGCCATCAATCAACTCATCAACGACATTGCCGCCGGACGCAAGTACATGAAGGTCTATAAGCAGATGAAAATGTACAACGACACCGACACCAATCCCGTGCTCTACAACAGCAAAAAAGGATAAAACTTAACCTTCCGACATCTGATAACTCTGGCTCTATTAGATTATGAATATTATCAATGAGCGAGTAATGCTACTGCGGCAATGGATGAAAGACCGCAACTTAAGTGCTTATATTATCGGCAGCGCAGACCCTCACGCTAGCGAATACACTCCTGTCCATTGGGAATGCCGCCAGTGGATAAGCGGATTTCGAGGTAGCGCTGGCACTGCGGTGATTACCCTTGAAGATGCTGCACTATGGACTGACTCACGTTATTTCATCGCCGCTAACGAGGCGCTGAGAGATACTCCCTTCCGCTTAATGAAGGAACGGGTAGAAGGAACTCCCTCCATCGCAGAATGGCTAATTGATAAACTAGCCGCCAGTAGCATCGTGGGTATTGACGGCGGTGTGGTTGGAATAAACGAAGCAGAAGAACTGCAGGATACCTTATATAAATATGGTATAACGTTGGAGGCTCGTTATAGTGCTCCCGATGAGCTTTGGAGTAATCGTCCGCCTTTGCCTGACGACCCTATCAAGGTGCAACCCATAGAATGGGCAGGCGAATCTGCAAGCAGTAAGATTAACCGCCTTATGGATGAGGTGGATCGACTAGGCTGCTCACAGATGCTAGTGAGTCAACTTGACGAGATAGCATGGTTGCTAAATCTTCGTGGCAATGATGTACACTGCAATCCCGTGTTTGTGAGCTACTGTATGGTGAGCCGCGAGACGACAACTCTCTTCTGCGACCCATCCAAAATTACAAGTGAAGTAGCGGCGTATCTTAATAGCTGCGGAATAAAAACTGAGAACTACAATCAGGTAAAAGATGCAATCAAGCGCACTGAGGGAAAAATCCTACTTTCACCTCTCACCAATTTGGCTGTTGCTGATGCTGCCGTTAATCGATTGATTGCAGTAAGTCCGATTGCCGCTATGAAAGCCCGCAAGAATGAAGCGGAAATACGCGGAATGCGGCAAGCTATGCTACAAGACGGTGTAGCCTTGGTGAAATGGCTTCACTGGTTGGAGCAAGCAGAAGATATCTCCGAACTATCTATAGATGCCAAACTCACAGAGCTGCGTAGTCAATGGCCTGACTTTGAGGGACTGAGTTTCGATACTATTGCAGCATATCGCGAGCATGGCGCTATCGTACATTATGAAGCCACAGAGGAGTCGAACGTCAAATTACAACGTGAGGGAGTGCTACTGGTTGACACCGGTGCACAATATACCTGCGGCACCACCGACATTACTCGTACATTGCTACTGGGCGGTAATCCTACCGATGAACAGAAGAGAGTCTATTCTCTAGTACTAAAAGGACACATTGCTTTGAGTCGCCTAAAATTCCCACGCAATGCTAGTGGCACCCAGCTCGACCTTGCTGCCCGCTATGCTATGTGGCAAGAAGGGTATAATTTCGGTCACGGCACAGGTCACGGAGTTGGCTCTCATCTATGTGTGCATGAGGGACCTCACCAAATCAGGATGAACTACGTAAGTGCTCCTATCTGCGAAGGTATGACAGTAACCGATGAGCCAGGTATCTATTTAGAGGGGCGTTTTGGAGTTAGAATCGAAAATGTTTTGCTTTGCGTGCCTTATAAAGAAACGGAGTTTGGCTCTTTTGTCGGCTTTGAACCTCTGACACTCTGCCCCATAGACACTCGGCTTATTGACCTCACTATGATGACACCCGTAGAGATAGAATGGCTTAATAACTATCACCACATGGTAGCAGAGCTGCTCCTTCCCCTTCTGGACAACGAGGGCGACCGCCAATGGCTGCAAAATGCGACTAAAAAACTTTAACCTTTTTGCTCTTAGAACACAAATACTATGGCACTTATAAAAACTATTCAAGGAAAAACACCGGTGTTTGGAAAAAACTGCTACCTCTCGGAAAACGCTTGCGTTATCGGTGAAGTAGAGATGGGCGATGACTGCAGTGTGTGGTTCAACGCTATCGTGAGAGGCGACGTAAACTATATCAAAATTGGTAACAGAGTAAACATTCAGGACGGATCGTGCCTCCATACTCTTTACAAAAAAGCCGCTATTGAAATTGGCGACGATGTTACTATCGGACATAATGTTACTGTACACGGAGCTAAAATCGGCAACGGAGCTCTTATTGGGATGGGAGCAACGCTGCTCGATGACTGCCATATAGGCGATGGTGCCATCATAGCCGCAGGTGCACTAGTGTTAAAGAACACTCAAGTGGGCGACGGAGAATTGTGGGGAGGAGTTCCAGCCAAGTTTATCAAGCGCGTTGACCCCGAGCAAGCCAAAGAACTCAATGTGGGCATTGCTGGCCACTACTTGATGTACTCAAAGTGGTTCACCGACGAAAATCCGGAAACTCTCATAAATCCGCGAGAAGAGGATTAAACTTTCTAACTCTCGTTCTCTCTCATGTATGCCGAAGTAATATTGCCCGTTCCTGTGGGCAGAAGTTTTACCTATGCCATACCGGCTGTCTGCGCCGATATCATAAAGGTTGGTTGTAAAGTGAGCGTACCTTTCGGGCGCAACAAACTTCACACAGGTATAGTACTCTCCTTGCATGAGAACCCCTGCTCCAATGCTTTTGAGATAAAAGAAATACGTGAGCTTTTGGGCTCCGAGCCAGTGGTGGGAGAGAAAGATCTTAGATTGTGGGAATGGATTGCAGACTACTACATGTGTGCTCTCGGCGACGTAATGAAGGCTGCACTGCCAAGTGCAGTTAAACAAACTGGCAACGTAAAAGTAAAAAAAGAACTTCATGTTAAACTGGCAGACAGATTGTTCGATAAAACCGCGCTAAATGAAACTTTCGAATCGCTGCAAAAAACTCCGCGCCGTTATGCTTTGCTACGAAAGCTGGTAGAAATGACTTCATTCGACACTGCCATAAAACTCAACAATCGAAATCTCATTCGCCAGGTAAGCCGCGCTCAGCTACTACATGAATCGAATACTTCCGCCGCCGTTCTGCTTGGCCTTAAAGCTAAAGGCATTATTGAAATCTATGAATACGAAGTGCTCCCGCAACAAAACAGCACGGGTAGCATTGTAGACATGCTTCCTCTATCAGACTCACAGCAGAAAGCACTGGACGAGATTGTTAACATACATAGCCACAAAAGCGTCTGTCTACTTCACGGCGTGACGTCAAGTGGTAAGACCGAGATATACATCCGTCTCATTCTTCAAATGGCGGCCCAAGGCAAACAAGTGCTTTACTTACTGCCAGAAATAGCTCTAACCACTCAGATTACCCAAAGATTACGTCGCGTTTTTGGCGATGAAATGGGCGTTTATCACTCCCGATGCACTGATGCAGAGAGACTGGAAATATGGCAAAAGCAGCGTAGCGACAAGCCTTTTCAGTTGATTGTAGGAGTGCGTTCCTCTATCTTTTTGCCACAGAAGAATCTCGGCCTCGTCATTGTAGATGAGGAACATGAAACCAGTTACAAACAGCAGGAGCCGGCTCCGCGCTACAATGCCCGCGACACGGCCATTATGCTTGCCCATATCCACAACGCTCGAGTATTGCTCGGCTCTGCTACTCCCAGTATTGAGACCTACCACAATACTACTTTGGGCAAGTACGGCTACGTAAAACTTGACCAACGCTACGGTGGAATTATGCTCCCACAGATAGACGTGGTGGATGTGCAAGACTTGGTGCGTCGCAAAATTATGAATCAACCTTTTTCTCCCATGCTGGAGCAAGAGATGCAGCAGGCATTGGAACATGGAGAACAAGTAATTCTCTTCCAGAACCGACGTGGATATGCTCCGGTTGTGGAGTGCGTTCAGTGTGGTTGGATACCTACCTGCGAATACTGCGACGTTAGTCTCACCTACCATCACGAAGACCAAAAACTTCACTGTCATTACTGCGGCAATTCGTTTCCTATTCCAGCTAAATGTCCCAACTGCGGAGGGCATGACCTGCGCTCCTATGGTTTTGGCACCGAGAAGATTGAAGTGGAGGTACACAAGCGATTTCCTAAAGCGCGCACAGCCCGACTGGATCTCGACACTACGCGCTCACGCGGCTCCTACAGCAAAATAATCGATGATTTCGCGCAAGGCAAAACCGACATCCTTATCGGCACACAGATGGTAAGCAAAGGTCTTGATTTCGGTAACGTGCGTACCGTGGGTATTTTGGATGCTGACACTATGCTCAACCGCCCCGATTTTCGTTGCCACGAGAGAGCCTACCAGATGATGGCACAAGTAGCCGGACGCGCCGGACGCCGCAACCGGCGGGGACATGTAATCCTGCAGACTCGCCGCGCAGACAACCCACTGATTTCACAAGTGGTCAACGGCGATTATATCAGCATGTTTCAAGAGCAGATGCTACAACGCCAACAATTCTATTATCCGCCTTTCTATCGACTTATTTACGTGTGGCTAAAGCATCGTAACGAGGTTGTGGTCAACAAATCGGCTCTCATGATGACTCGCCTTATGCAACAAGCCTTTGGCGGTGGCGTACTTGGTCCCGACAGACCTGCTGTAGCCCGAATTAATATGTTGCACATCAGGAAAATTGCCCTTAAAGTTGCAGCAAGTCCGCGCGTTTCTCCTACAGAAGTAAGAAAAAAGCTCCGCACAATTGCGGAGCAAGTGACATCTGTGCCGGGCTTACATTCAACAATGATATTCTTTGACGTAGATCCTCTTTAGTCTGCTAATAGAACGATGGCCCATGACCATGACCTAAGCAGACATCTCGCCCCGCAGCCAAAGCTTCGGCGATAAATACGTGTGCTTGCTGGGCAGCCTCTGGTAGAGAGAATCCTTTTGCGAGATAGCTAGCCAATGCCGATGACAAGACACAACCTGTACCATGAGTATTGCAGGTACTTACTCGTAAATGCGACATCTCCTGCAACCGATCTTGTTCCGCATCATATAAGAAATCTGTCAATTGGTCTGCATCAGAGTGCCCGCCTTTCAGATACACAGAAGCCCCGTTACACAAAAGACTTATTTCCCTTGCCATAACCGCAGGCTCCAACTTCCGCCCAAGCAGCGCCTCTGCTTCAGGCAAATTAGGCGTTACCACCCTTGCCTGCCTCATTACCTCTTTCAACACATCAATGGCAGCAGGATCTAAAAGTTCCGCACCGGAAGAGGATAGCAGCACAGTATCCACCACGATGTTGCCCTTTCCATAACACTGGAGAGCATCCAACACTCCAAGGGCTGCAGACTCATCGCCTAGCATTCCCACCTTTATGGCATCGGGACGCACGTCGGCTATAAGCGGAATCAATTGGTTAGCCACCTGCTCACGGCTCAAAGGCCACACTTCACTTACACCGCGTGTTGTCTGCGCTGTAAGTGCAGTCACGGCTCCCATACCATAACATCCCAAAGCCTGAATCACTCTGAGATCCGCCTGCAAGCCAGCGCCCCCACTCGGGTCGCTACCTGCTATCGTCAATATTATCGGTTTCTGCATAGATGTTGTTCCAGGCGGATTCGAACCACCACTGAGAGAACCAAAAACTCTAGTGCTACCATTACACCATAGAACAATCCTGTGTGCAAACATTTCCTTTGCGGTGCAAAGGTAAGACTTTTTTCCTACTTGCGCGGCAGATTGTACGTTTTTTTTGCGTTATTTAGGCAAAAGACTCTCTTTTTTGCCTATTCCTCTGAAAAAAACAGCCCTGAAAGTCAAAAAATGTTACCTTTTCCTTCTTTAAAAAAAAATAAAACACTATTTTTGCACACAATTAACACATCTTCTTTCATTTAATCTTTTTAGAAAAATGCAAAATCTAAGACCTCTTTTCTCTGAATTGGTAAAAGGAAAGGCCAACTGTCCTACACAAATACTGTTTGACCTTTTGCCTATGGGTATGGCGATTTTCGATTCCAAAGGTCTTCTTGTTGCTACCAACAAAGCCGACATAGAGATGTTTGGCATCAAGTCCAAAGCTGGCACCATGGGAGTAAACCTCTTTTACGACATTGCTGTTGCGCCAGAATTGCAGGAAGTTATTGCTACAAATGACGAGGACGAAATCAGAATTAATCATTTATTCGACTTTGACAAAATCAAGGAAACCGGCCGTTACTCAAAATCCGGCAAAATGAGACTCTTCTCATACCTCAAGAAATTCCGCGATGAACACGGAGAGATTGAAGGGTATATGTTGATTAATATGGAGGACAAGCGCTCGGACGAAGAGTTGAAAGGGCTCTACGGCACGCAATATCAACATGGCGGCACAGATCCCGTCTTTCAAGAATTTTTTGAGAAGTCACCTATTGCTGCCGTTATCACTGATGCCAATAAGCGAATAATAAGGTGTAATGAAAGTTTTCTCCGTCTATTCCAAATTAAAAACCGCGAATATGCCGTAGGCTTTCCCATGCCGCAGCAGCCTAAGAAACCTACTGGCGAAAGTGTGGTAGATCCTAACGCCGACTATTGGATGTATGAGAACGAATACGACTTTACCTCTAATGTCTATCCTTTCATTGGTGTTGACTATCTTTACCTACGAGTGGAAGGAATAAGGCTATACGATTCCGACGGCATTTTGAAGGGACACTTCTTCTATATGACCGACCTCACCAAAAAGAAGCAGTACGAAGACGGTCTTAAACGTCAACGGGAGAGAGCTTTGGAAAAGAGCGAGATGAAATCGCGCTTCCTCCAGAATATGAGTCATGACATCCGCAACCCGCTTAACGCTATAGTAGGATTCTCACAGCTACTCGGACTGCCCGATGGCACTCTCACCGAAGAAGAGAAAGAAGAATATTCCAACCATATCGCCAACAACTCTAACATGCTCATAATGTTGGTGGATGATATTCTCAACATTTCTGACGTAGAAAACGGTAACTATAAGGTCACTTTGCGCCCTGTTAACATCAACGAGCTTTGTGCCAATACCCTCAAGAGTGTAGAATACCGCGTGCCCGGAAACGTCAAACTATACTATACTACCGATGTTGACAACGACGCATCTTTCACCACTGACGGACGTCGCGTGCAGCAGATACTTATTAATTATCTTACGAATGCATGCAAACACACAACCGAAGGCGAGATAAAACTGGTCTGCAATACTAAGGAGAATCCGAAGCAGATTCACTTCTCCGTTATCGATACCGGTGAAGGCATTGACCCGTCGATGGCCGATGATTTGTTCCAGCGCTTCATGAAGCTCAATACCGTACAAGGTACCGGCCTCGGCCTCAACATCTGTTACACAATATCACAGAAGCTTGGAGGAACGGTGAGCTATGACAAGAGTTACACCGGCGGAGCAAAGTTTGATCTTTACCTGCCCGTCAAGCCGATAACCGCATAAAGAATAGAACAAGCATACTAATAATCCCCGAGAATAGCATTGCTACGATTCCCGGGGATTATTGTATGTTTTTTCTTCTGTTTAGAAGAAGTAGCCTACGTGAACCTGGAAAGTGTTGCCTTTTAAAGATGACTCCTGAGTGCCTGTGTATTTCGCAAACTTTGAAAGAGCAATGTTGTAACCAACACCTACCTCCAAATGCTTCAGCAATTTAACTCCCGCACCGATATTCCAAGTGAGCACAGAGTTGCTCACTTTGTAGTCTACACCAGTGATATCTTTAAATTTTCCATCACCAACATTGAACCCGAACTGCGGGCCAGTGGCAAGATAGGCTGCAGCAACAGATGAGAACCCAAACTGATAACGCAAGTTAATGGGCACCTCGATAGTGTTGAGCTTTTCATTCTGAGTTCCGTTAAGAGGATCGTCCACATTGAGGGTACGCTGCGAATACTGCAACGATGCATCAAAACCGAGACCCACGAGAGGTACTGCGAATTCAACCTTCGGACCTATGAACCAACCACAGCGGTTCTCAGACTTCAAATTGTAGTCAATTTTTTTGAAATCAGCCTTGCTGACATTCATACCAGCCACTACGCCAAATTCTAATTGGGCTTTACTTTGCTGTGTGCCGAAGCCAATCAGAGCAACAAGCACTACAAGAATTGTCTTTTTCATAACCTTATAATATTAAAATTTCATTAATTTAATTCTCCGAACTTATCTCTTTATTGAACCTTCATGGCTCTTTTTCGACTGCAAAAATAGCTATTTTCCGCCTAATAACAAGTTTTCTGAAGATTTTATGTGTTTTTTTGCTTAAATTTCGGCTTTTTACGTTATTTTCGCGGTGTAATTTGTAGTATTATGCAAAATCAGGTAATTAGAGACAAGCAAACAATGGCGCAGGTGGAAGAGCAGACTCAAGTGCTCAAGCCACTACTGCAAGCCGAGGTGCGCATACTTCGCATGACTCAGCAGGAGTTGGAGCAAGACGTGCGTAATCAGCTGGAAGCCAACCCTGCACTAGAGGAGTATGACGACGATGCTGACATCGGCGGACCTGATAGTTCAGAATCAGATTCCGGCGACCTCAACCAGGACACCGATGCGGACGAAAAGACCGAATACTCTCGTGAGGACTATGACAATGACCGCATCAACGACTACTTGCCTGATGATATACCTTCATACTACGATCCTGACCGCACACACGAACGTCTCATTGCCGACCAAAGTTCATTCTATGATTTACTGAAGGAACAGGCTGCAGGTTTTGACCTCTCAGAGAAAGAGCAGCGCATCATGGACTATCTGATAGGCTCGCTCGACGAAGATGGTTTTCTGAGGAAATCAATTCGCGTTCTCTGCGATGAAATGGAGATTTATGAGAATATCCAAGCCACTGAGGACGAGGTAAAACGAGTTCTCTCCATCCTGCAGTCGTTCGAACCGATAGGCATCGGAGCTAAAGACCTGCAGGAAAGCCTCATAATCCAACTACACCACCTTGACAGAAACAATCCGCTGCGCGACAAGGCCATTCAAATCCTTACAAACAATTTTGATGACTATAAGAACAAGCGCTATCAGCGGCTTTGCCCACGCTTCAGAATGGATCGCACCACGATGGACGAAATCTATAATCTCGTGCGCCACCTTAATCCCAGACCGGGCAGTTCTGCAGCAACATCCGACAATACGGCTATTCCAGTGTCACCCGATTTCCTGATAGAAGAGACCGACGATGGATTCAATATCACGCTTTGCCGCGGACATATTCCTCATGTAAAAGTCAGTTCGGCATACTCCGAATTTATCTCCGTCTCATCCGGTGCTTCGCCCGCAGAACAGGAATCGGCTCGCCGCCAAGTAAGCGAGGCCAAGCTATACGTTGCTGCCATTCGCCAACGACAGCGCACCATGCTTGACACGATGAACGCCATCGTCAGAATGCAACCCGACTATTTCCGTGATGGCGACCGCACTCTGCTTCGTCCAATGACACAAAAGGATATCGCTGACATCATACACCGCGACCCAAGCACCGTGTCGGGCGTAGTTTCAAACAAATATGCCGACACCCCGTTTGGCATCATCCCGTTGGCAAGCCTGTTTACCCAATCGTTTGTTAATCAGCAAGGCGAAGAAGTATCGCGCGAAGCAGTGCAAATCAAAATGCGTAACCTTATCAAAAACGAAAATCCCCTGCACCCGCTCACTGACGATGAACTGGCTGCAAAGCTGGGCATCGCCCGTCGCACTGTAACCAAGTACCGCAAACAGATGAGAATTCCCGTAGCCAGACTACGTCGGTGATTCCCCCACCTCCCGCATAGAAAAAATGAACAATAAACAGCTGATAATAATAGCAAAGGTATTTAGCCTGCTATTTGCTCCCCACTATTTCCCTCTCCTGTGTATGCTGGTGTTGATGGGGTTCAGCTATATGCGTGTGTTCCCGCTAAATTACAAGATTTTTCTTTTACTAAATGTCTATCTCTACACTGTCGCAGTGCCACTGATAGTAATTTTCCTCCACCGCAAACTCAGCGGACTCCATCGTCACCAGCTCACTCGGCGTGAGCTACGGACGGCACCCTACATCATCAGTATCCTTTGCTACACCTTTTGCTACTATCAGATGAGCATGATGGCGGTGCCTCATTTCATCGTAAGCGTGGTAGTCGCTTCATTATTTGTGCAGCTGATATGCGTGCTTGTTAACCTATGGTATAAAGTCAGTGCCCATTCCGCTGCAGCCGGAGCTATGAACGGTGCCCTGATAGCCTTCTCTTTCATATTTCAGTTTAATCCGATATGGTGGCTCTGCACCACCTTGATAATAGCGGGATGCGTCGGCACCAGCCGCCTCATTCTCCGCCACCATACTCTGGCCGAAGTCAACACCGGCCTAGCCATTGGCTTCCTCACCGGACTGATAACTATTCTCCTATTTTGAAATAACACTATAGAACTTATAAAACCATGCAACCAATCGTTAGTATTATCATGGGCAGCACATCAGACCTGCCCGTCATGGAAAAAGCAGCGAAATTTCTCGATGAAATGGGTATTTTCTTCGAGATGAATGCATTGTCAGCCCACCGCACTCCCGCCGAAGTGGAGACTTTTGCCCGCGAAGCTAAAGGACGCGGCATCAAGGTTATCATTGCCGGCGCAGGAATGGCCGCCGCTCTGCCAGGAGTGCTAGCTGCCAGCACCACGGTGCCCGTTATCGGAGTACCTATTAAAGGAATGCTCGATGGTCTTGACGCATTGCTCTCCATCGTTCAGATGCCTCCCGCTGTGCCTGTAGCAACAGTAGGAGTCAACGGCGCACTCAACGCTGCTATCCTCGCAGCAGAAATGCTAGCACTCGCTGATCCACAGTTGGCCGACAAACTCGCCACTTACAAGGAGAGCCTGAAAAACAAAATCGTCAAGGCCAATAGCGATTTGGCCGAGGTGAAGTATGAGTTCAAGACGAATTAGCAGTGCGGTCCGCGTAGGTTCGCTCCTGATTGGCGGCGATAATCCTATACGCATACAGTCAATGACAACCATCGACACTAACGACATCGAGGGTTGCGTGGCACAAGCCAAGCGCATCATCGATGCCGGAGGGGAGATGGTGCGCTTTACCACACAAGGCACTCGCGAGGCACAAAGCATGCAGCAAATCTCCCAACAGCTGAAAGCCGACGGATACACACAGCCGCTTGTGGCCGACATTCACTTCAATGCTAATGTAGCTGATGTGGCCGCCCAGTATTGCGAAAAGGTGCGTATCAATCCCGGAAACTACGTTGATCCTGCCCGCAAGTTTCGCCATATCGATTACACCGATGCGGAATACGCGGCTGAACTGCAGCGAATTGACCAGCGCCTCGCTACCTTTATTAATATATGCAAGAAACACCACACCGCCGTACGCATCGGAGTGAACCACGGCTCGCTCTCCGACCGCATCATGTCGCGCTACGGTGACACTCCTGAGGGCATTGTGGAGAGTTGCATGGAGTTTCTGCGCATATTTAAGCGGGAGAAATTCGACGACGTTGTTATCAGCATCAAGGCCAGCAACACTGTCGTGATGGTACAAAGTGTGCGCCTATTAACTCGCCAGATGGAATCCGAGGACATGCATTATCCGCTCCACCTCGGTGTTACAGAAGCAGGTGAAGGTGAGGATGGCCGCATCAAAAGTGCCGTTGGAATCGGCGCTCTGCTCACTGAGGGCATCGGTGATACTATACGCGTATCGCTAAGCGAGGAACCCGAAAATGAAATCCCGGTCGCCCGCAAACTTGTGGAGTTAATTCCCGAATGCACTCGGCTTCGCCACGAGGCCGAAGCCTCCATCAAGGATGACACTATCACGCTGTCCATCGAACAGGCCAAGGACTGGGAAACATTACAACTCAAAGCAGCAATGGCTGTCGGCGCACTTCTAATTGATCGCCGTGCCACGCAGCTGTCAATTATCTGCCCGCAATTTTCAAAGAATGATTTGACGGCTCTTGCCGACAGCATTCTTCAGGCTGCTCGCGTCAAGTTCAGCAAGACGGAGTATATTTCATGCCCGGGCTGTGGACGCACTCTCTATGACCTGCAGCAAACCATCCGTCGCATTAAGGAAGCCACCGCTCACATCCGACCCATGAAAATTGCCATCATGGGCTGCATCGTCAACGGTCCCGGCGAAATGGCCGATGCTGACTACGGCTATGTAGGAGCCGCGCGTGGGAAAATCAGTCTTTACCGCGGCAAACAGTGCGTAGAGATGAACATTCCTGAACAGCAGGCGGTGGAAAAATTACTCGCTCTCATCGAGGCTGACAACGTTCTCGCGCCAAATAAGTTTGAGTAGAAATTTTCAAACTACGAGCGGAAAAATTTTTTCTGCCCATCAAAATGCATTTGAAAGGGCATCAAAATCCAGTTGAATGCCCTTTCAATTCTATTTTTATGCCCTTAAAATTTGGTTGCGTTCCTACTTATTCGTAACTTTGTCGCACAAAAATGCTTTCCGTACGGATTTTATCGATTTCCGTACGTGAAACTTTACGACGAGATACTACGAAAATATCATTAATACATCAAAACTAAAATTATGGAAGTAAAATGCATATTAAAGACGTCCAGAGGTGTGCTCAAGGACAAAAACAAAGTTTACCCCGAGGCACTTGTTGCTCCGCGCAAAGATGCAAATGCTGTTCTGAAGGAAATTGAGCAGAACTGCCAAGTTCAGAGTCACAAAGTAGAGGAAGTGTTGTCGGCGCTATCCAAAGTTCTGGAATATAACTTGCAGAGTGGCCACTCGGTGGAGATACCGTCTCTCGGCACGTTCACAATGACGGTAAAAGGCAAGGTTGAGCAGGATGAGAAAGGTACATGGAACTTCTCAGAAAAACCGAAAGGGAAAATCAAGTTCAGACCTTCGCGCAAGATGCATAATGTAGAAGCAACCACGAAATTCGTTCTGGCTGACCACCATTCTGTGATGGAGCGTCCTATCCCCACTGACGAAGAAGCGCTCCGCGTGATGCGACAGTTGCAAGATAAATACGGCTTCTTTATACCCAAAAGTTTTTGCGATGCCACAAATACTACTGATTACCAAGCAAAAAAGATCTTTGGAAGACTCCTTGCAGAAGGCAAGATCATTAAACAGAGTTATAACAAAACATGCCACTACCGTGTAAAGTAAATAAAATAACGCAATTATGAGAAACTTACTATTTTTACTGCCACTACTGATGTTGGCAAACGCATGCGAGCAGAAGAAGGTCGCTGAAGTTGTGCTCAATGAGATTTGCGGCAAAGACCAAGACGGTCTGGAATGGGTGGAAGTGGGCACTGCTTCGAAAGACGCAGTGAATATGAAGGGCTACAAGCTTGTAAAGATGGACGAAGACGGCATCGACAAGACAATCTACAAATTTCCCGATACACTGCTCGCCCCTGGCGCTATCATGACAGTGAATGCGGAAGAACTCAAGGCGCGTATTCCCAACAAAAAGGCAGCTGTTATAGAACTAGTTGATCCAAACGGCAACACTGCCGATGCATTTGACAGCGAGCAAGAGCTCGACCTGGATGGCCATGCGAAAGGCGAAAGTTATGCCCGCATTCCTAATATCACAGGCAACTGGACTCTCTGCAAGGCAGCTACATGGAATGCCTCAAACGACTCGGAACCCACTGCCGACGAGACGGATGACCTCTTTGACGAAGAAGACTAGCCTCTTGGAAACAATGATTTGATGACTGAAACGACAGAAAAACATAAGGCAATGAAAAACAGGCTTCTTTTGGTATTGCTAGTCTTTCTGACCGCAGTGCTAAGTTGCAACGCGCAAAAGGCGGTGGACGACATACGCAAGCGGTATGGCGAGATAAAGCAAATGATTTCGCTAATGGGCGAGGGACCTAATTGGCAAGATAATGCCATCGACGCCGACAGTCCGGGCGGATGGCCCCCCGAATATTATCACGTTAAGATTGTGCAAAACCTGCCAGGCACAGGCTATCATGAGGAAAATGTGAGAATGTACTACGAAGAGGATGGCAATGCAGAAGAAATATACCCTCCGCTTAGACTTGCGTTTGCGTCTAGCAAATACAACTTCGCGGCACGGGAGTTCTATGAGGAATATCTTTACAATACCAAGGGTAAGCTCATCTTTATCTACGCACAATCACCCGATGTGGATTTCGGAAAAATCTATGAATTGCGCTTTTATCTCAGTGGGGGCAAAGTTATAAATACTATCGTCAAAAAACGCGATTTCAACGAAGAGATTTTCCAAGAAGTGTACTCGGGCAAAGATATTCCGAATCTCTACAAAGAATACTTTGACCAATATATTGCTGGCGCAAAAAAGATAGAGAACATGTTTAAAGCCATTAATGATGGCAGAAACTTATAAAAAAGGAAATGGTATGAGGATTTTGAAAAGCAACTTTTGGCTGGCAATGCTTGCAGTGATGCTGCTAGTAAGCTGCAACGACGGCAAATATGAGATAAGAGGCGACAGTGTCTATTACACCTGGTGGACATGGAGCTTCGGTAATCAGGAGCAGGAGTTGACTGGCGCAGATGCCGCCACGTTTGAGGAAATCAAGGACTGGCTGGGCAAGGACAAGAGCCACGTGTGGTACGAAGCACGTCTGGTGAAAGGCTGCGACCCGCAGACAGTGACAGCCATACAAAAGAGACTCTTCCGCGACAAGCGCGACTACTATTATGAAGGTGCACCGCTCCATGTGAAAGATCCCAATTCTTTTGAGGTGCTTGACCTCAACGATTATTGCCTCTGGGCCAAGGATAGCAAATGCGGCTACTTTGACAGCACACGCATCGAGGGAATCGACTCCAAGACATTCAAGTCAACAGGAACCTTCATCGCCAAAGACAAAAATCATATCTACCGCTTTGGTAAAGTTCTACCATTGGCTGACCCGGAGACTTTCGAAGAATTAGAGATGGGCTACATGAAAGACAAGGCCCGGGTGTGGTATCATGACAGCATTATGCCTGACGCAGATGCCAAGAGTTTTGAAAGCAAGTGGGATTACGGTTGGGACTCAAAGCGCGTTTGGTATAACGGACGGGTGCTTAAAGGAGCTGACGCAAAGACCTTCGACGTGCTCAAAAGCGGCTACTATGCAAAAGATGCCAAGCACGTGTGGTTCCACGATGAGATTGTGAAAGGCGCAGATGCCGCCAGTTTCAAAGATGATGGTGACATGATTGGACATGATAAGAATCAGAAATACGTGTGCGAAAGAATATATGACCTCGATGACTAAATTAACTATGCGCTCAGCGCTCATCATCCTAATGCTGCTAACAGGCGAAGTAGCAATAGCGCAGAAACACTCAGAGAAACTGCGCACTAGGATTGATAGTATCCTCGACAAGAGATACTACAAAATGAATTATGATACCGCCTACATTGGCCGCCCCAACTCCAAACTCACTCTCAAGACAAGAGCGAGCATTGCCGGTAATACGCTGCATATCAAGCAGACAGAGGACGGACAACGTATCAAGGCCGATCTTGAGACAAACCACATGCTGACCTTCAGTATTGGGGCAAATTACAGGGGACTTGCCGCGAGTGTTTCCCTCAACCCTGCCAAGTTGACAGGTCGCAACAAGGATTATGAATTCAACCTTAACTACTATAGTAACCGCTTCTGCATTGATGCAAGTTACCAAATCTCTGAGACAATGTCAGGCAATGTGTCAAACGACGACATAAGACTACATCTCGACCGCGGAGTTTTGAGAACTAAAACTTTGAACGTGACCGGATTCTATACCTTCAACTACAAGCGATTCTCTTTCCCCGCAGCATTCTCACAGAGCTATATACAAAAACGTTCCGCAGGTTCATGGATTGCAGGTTTCTCTTATCAGGGGGGTACGCTAAAGACCACCGATAAGGCACCTGATGAAATGCCACGACTGCGCTTTCATGTAGGACATTTTGCAATCGGCGGAGGTTACGGCTACAACCTTGTGCTCCACCGCAAGTGGCTCATGCACCTCTCTGTGATGCCAACAGTGGTAATAGGCGATTTCAATAACGTAACTTACAATGACGAAAAAAAGAAGGTGCATGCTCCCTTCCCGGAAATGATTTTCAATGAGCGGGCGGCAGTTGTTTATAATATGGGAAGCAAGCAATTTGCTGGCATGTCGTTCCTTATGAACACCGTCGCCTTTGGAAGAGGCCATGACCAGACCTATCAGAGCAAATGGTTAGCGCGGGCATTCTTCGGAATTAGACTTTAATAATTGTTTAAGAAAAAACCATATATTTGCATTTCACTATTAAAAATCTAAGAATATGAAAAAAAGAAATTTCT
>JAFZXF010000117.1 GCA_017616915.1 Bacteroidaceae bacterium | reverse complement strand
TGCGGGGTCGAGCCATATACGCATCGTATAGGTCTTGGCGCCGAAACCTTCCACCGAGCCGATACCATTGATACGCTGCAGCACCGGGGCTATATTGATGGCGTTATAGTTGGTCAGGAACTCCTCGTCATACTGCCCCTTGTCCGAGGTGAGGGCGTAAATGAGTACCTGTGAAGTCTGGCGTTTGCGAGTGGTCACACCCACCTGCACCACTTCAGCAGGTAACAAGTTGGTGGCTTGACTCACTCGGTTTTGCACGTTCACCGCCGCCATATCGGCATCGGTTCCCTGCTTGAAGTATATCGTTATCGAGGCCGAACCGTCGTTGGTGGCCGACGAGGTCATATAGGTCATGTCCTCCACGCCGTTGATACTCTCCTCCAGCGGCGCTACCACAGAGTTGAGCACCGTCTCGGCATCAGCACCGCTATAGGTGGCCCACACCATGATTGTTGGCGGTGCGATGTTCGGGTATTGCTCCACGGGCATTCCCGTCAAGCCAATTACACCGAGCACCACGAAGAGTATCGAGATTACTGTCGAGAGTACCGGCCTCTTTATAAAGTTGTCTAATTTCATCTTTATCTAATTGAAAATTGGGAATTGAAAAAGGATTATTTCAAGCTTGCCGGCCTATTTCTTGGTGAGGTCCATTGCCCCCATCTGTATCGACTGCTTTACCTTCTGAGCCGACTGCTCCTCGGTAATCGGAGTTATCTGCATACCGTCCTGAAGCTTGGTCACGCCCTCCACTACGATGCGGTCGCCGGCTTTCACGCCTGCTGTCACGATGTAGTTGGTGCCATCGTTCACATCAGCCACCTGGATGTTGGTGTAGCTCACCTTGTTATCCTTGCCCAGAAGGAAGACAAACTTCTGATCCTGTACTTCTACGGTCGCAGCCTGCGGAATCACTATCGCATCCTTAGCCACGTAGGGCACCATAATCTGGCCGCTACCTCCCGTCTTGAGGAAATGCTTGGGGTTGGGGAAATCGGCACGTACGGATACCGAGCCCGTCTTCTGGTCAATCACTCCGCTGATGGTGCTTACCTTGCCAGGGCGGTCATAGATGGTGCCGTCCACCAGCTTGAGCTGTACTGCCGGGAATGAGGCGAGGATAGTCTTGCTGTCGCCCGAAGTGCGAGTCATCGCGAGCAACTGAGACTCGGTGACTGAGAAGTAAACATACATCTCGTCGATGTTCGACACTGTAGTCAGGGGCTCCACGCTTGATGCGCTCACCAATGCGCCCACACGGAATGGTATCGAGCCTACTACTCCGTTGGCGGGGCTCTTCACGTAGCAGTACGACAGATTCTGGCGTGCCGATGTGAGTGCTGCCTGTGCTGATGCTACGCCGGCCTTTGCTGTCGCTAGAGCTGCCTCAGCCTGCTTGAGGGCGTTGGCTGCAGTCTGGAACTCGTAGTCGCCGATGATATTCTTTTGCTTGAGTTGCTCTTTGTTAGTGTATGTTAGCTTTGCCGTGGCTAGTGCCGCGTTGGCTTGGTTGAGCTGTGCATTAGCCTGGTTAACGGCGGCGTTAGCCTGGTTGACAGCCTCCCGATAGGTCACGTCGTCGATTACGAAGAGCGTCTGCCCTGCCCTCACGGCAGCACCCTCGTCAACACATACCCTAACGATATTTCCCGACACTCTGGGCCTTATCTCTATGTCCTGCTTACCCTTGATGGTGGCGGGGTAAGTGTAGTGCAGCTCCGGCGAGTCGGTCGTTACTGTCCTCACAGCAAACTCATTCGATTGGGGCTGCTGGCCTTGCTGCTGGCCACAACCCATAGTGATAGCCGCAGCGATGAGCGCCATCGCCGTCGTGCGGACTGTACTGAAGATTTTCGAGTGATTCATGTATGTTATATTTATAGTTTTCCGTATGTGCAAAAAAATCGTTGGCAAAATTACAACATTTTTCCCATATTCCCTATTTCCTATAAGAAATATCCGCTGCTCCACCCCCACAATTTAAGCAACATTAACATCCGCTAACATTCGTAACCATTATTTCCGCATCCGAAACAGCAACGGCCCCTACATCCGGGATGGACGTGGGAGCCGTTGATACGGGGATAACGGGGTGCGTTCCGCTACTTGTCTTTGTCGGTAGCGATGATACTAAATCTTTTCACCGTACATAAGATCACCAGCATCGCCGAGACCGGGCACAATATAGCGGCGCTCATTGAGCTCAGGGTCGATGGCGGCACAGTAGAGCTCTACATCATCGCCGGGGAACGACTTCTGCAGGTGGTCGATACCCTCGCGGGCAGCAATCACACTCGCCATGATAAGGCGACCGGGTATACCCTTAGTGAGGAACGCCTTATAGGCGAGCTCCATACTCTCGCCCGTGGCCAGCATCGGATCAACGAGGATAAATGTACAACCGTCAAGACACGGAGCTGCGATGTATTCTATATGCACATCGATATTGTGGCACTCGCGATCGGTGTAATACCGATACGCCGACACAAAGGCGTTGCCGGCCTTGTCGAAGATGTCGAGGAAACCCTGATGGAGGGGCAGTCCTGCACGGAAGACTGTGCCAACCACGATGTCGTCAACAGGAATCGATGCTTCGGCCTTAGCCAGAGGGGTCTGCACCTTGATGGCCTTGTAGGTAAGGGTCTTGCTTATCTCATAAGCCATAACGTGACCAATGCGCTGCACATTGCGACGGAATCGCATACGGTCGCCCTGAACCTTCACGTCGCGCAGCTCAGAGATGTACTGGTTGAGCACAGTGTTATGTGCCCCGAGGTCAAAGACTTTCATGACTGTTATAGGGTCTTTAAAGGTCGATAATGGAAACGGACCTTAGATTCTACTTGTCTTTCGGGAAAAAGGCATTGAGGATTACACCTGCCATAGCTGCGATGGCAAGTCCGGAGAGGTGGATGGGGCCAATGAGGATGCCACCGCCTGCACCGTAAGTGATGCCGATGGAGAGTACAAGGATGAGGGCTGCCACGATTAGGTTGTGGGACTTGGTGAGGTCAACGTGTGCCTCAACCATGTTGCGCACACCGACAGCGGCAATCATACCGTAGAGGATGAGCGAGATACCGCCGATGGTAGCGGCAGGCATCAACTGGATGAGCATCGCAAACTTGGGGCAAAACGCCAGAATGATGGCGAAGATGGCTGCCAGACGAATTACACGCGGGTCAAAGACGCGGGTGATATTAAGCACACCAGTGTTCTCACCATAGGTGGTGTTGGCAGGTGCGCCAAAGAGGGCTGCCACGAATGTGGCCACACCGTCGCCGGTGAGGGTGCGATGGAGACCGGGCTTAGCGAGGAAGTCCTTATCCACAGTGGAGGAGATGGCGCTGATATCGCCGATATGCTCCATCACTGTGGCTATGGCCAACGGCATGATAGCCACAATGCTAGAGAGGATGAGGCTCCAGTCGGGATTATCGAAGACGGCAAGCACAGTGCTCTCACGCGAGATGGGCAGGCCTATCCATGGAACGCTCTCAAGCTGGGTGAAGTCAACCTCACCGAGGCAGGCAGCCACAAAGTAGGAAACGATGACACCAAGCAGGATGGGGATGATCTTGAGCAGACCGCGCCCCCAGATGCTCATGATGATGACTACCACGACAGCGGTAGAGGCAATGGCCCAGTTGGTCTGGCAGTTGGTGATGGCGGAGCCGGAGAGGCACAGACCGATGGCGATAATCATCGGGCCGACCACTACGGGCGGGAAGAAGCGTATCACCTTCTTGAGTCCAAAAGCCTTGATGAGCCCTGCCACAACAAAGTAAATGACTGCAGCGGCGCAGATACCAATGCCGGCATAGTCGAGCGACAGGGCCTCGGAGAAACCGTAGTCCTCCATGCCCATCTGCTTAACGGCAGCATAGCCGCCAAGAAATGCGAACGAAGAACCAAGGAAGGCAGGAACCTGCCACTTGGCAATAAAATGAAAAATAAGCGTTCCTACACCTGCGAAAAGCAAGGTTGTCGAAACGCTTAATCCTGTGATCAGGGGAACGAGAACAGTTGCCCCAAACATGGCGAACATGTGCTGCAAACCAAGCAGCGCCATGCGTGGCGTGCCCAGAGTGCGGGCATCATAGATAGCATTGTTGTTAGTAGCCATACGTTTTAGTATTAAAATTGATAATTATTTAAGGTCGATTAGGGACATTAATCATCATGCGGCATTCTGTGTGGCAATGACGGGAGCCGGCTTGGTACGGCCTCGGTGGATGCGGCGTATAATGCCGGTGATGTGTGCCTTGATAACCTCATAGCTCTTGTAAAAATAGCGGAGGCAGAGGATAAAGAAGTTGGAATAGACGTGGTTGGCCTTGAGAGCTTTGCGGTGGTCGCTCATAATCTGCTGGTGGCTGCGGAAACCGGAGTTGGAGAGACCGCCAGTACGCATAGTGACAAAGTCCTTGGCGATGTAGCGCGTCTTAATCTTGTTGACATAGATAAAGCGGAGGATGAGCTCAAAGTCGGAAGCTATCTTGTAGCTGGTGTCAAACTTGCCGTACTTCTCGTAGATCTCACGCTTGCAATAGAAGCTGGGATGGGCGGGCATGAAGCCAAGCCTCATCAAGCTGGGACGGAACCGTTTGGACGAATAGAAGCGCACCATGAGCTTAAGGTCGTCGGAGTTGACATAGTGGACATTGCCGTAGGTGGCATCGATATCGCTGGCGGCGAAAGCATCGACGATGGTCTGGAGGCAGTCGTTGGAGGTAAAGAAATCGTCGGAGTTAAGAAAACCGATGACATCGCCCTTAGCCATACTGATGCCTTTGTTCATAGCATCGTATACTCCCCCATCCTTTTCACTAATCCATCGCATCCGTCCTCCGAAGGCTCCCTCATACTGACGGATGATGTCAAGGGTATTGTCGGAGCTGGCTCCATCAACCACAATATAGTCAATATCTTTGTAAGTCTGCGACAGCACGCTCTTAAACGTATCAGCTACTGTACTGCCGCTATTGAAAGTTGATGTGATTATGGAGATTTTCACGAATGGATGGTTATTAATGTTAACGTTTAACGCCCCGATGTTATCCTTTTGTGAATGCGGCAGTTAAGCCATCGGTGGAGGCTCCACCAGATAATCACGTCAAGAACCAGGGTGAGGTTGATTTTCACAGAATCATCTATATCGAAGTTCGATAAGGTAAGCAAAGTATTGAGTCCGACGAAAAGGACGTCGAGCAACAGGATTGAGACGAGGGTGCGGCTGCTGCTGTAGCCCATACGCAAGAACTTATGGTGGATATGGGTCTTGTCGGGTAGGAAGGGGTTGCGACCTCTACGAATGCGGCCTATCATCACTCGGACTGCATCAAAGCACGGGATTATGATAAGGCAGAAAGTGATGACCGGCGAATGAAGCGCAGACACATGCATCGCCTCACCGGGCTTGCGCATCGACATATAGACAACCAAAAAGGCAATGATGAGTCCCATCGTCTGACTGCCACCATCGCCCATAAATATCTTTGTATGATTACAAGTGCTTCCAAACTTATTGAAGCAGAAGAATACAGCCAATGACACAGCCAATGCGAATGAAAGTACAGCCATAATCTGCTGCTGGAACACCAGGAACAGCGCCCCGGTAACGACCGAAGCAATGATGCCTAGCGCCGAAGCCAGGCCGTCAATGCCATCTATGAGGTTAAAGGCATTGATGACATACATGATGAGCAGCACGCTAAGGGTCTTGCCCACCACGGGAGAAAGCTCCCAGATGCCGAAAAGACCGTAAAAATCGTTGATCCAGAAATTACCAACCACCACTATGAGCAGAGCGCTGACAAACTGGAGAACAAATTTCTTCTTATAGTTAACCCGGCGGATATCGTCCCAAAGCCCTGTGAGATAGATAATCAGGGCTGAACCGATGAGGGCTGCATACTGAGGCCAGCCACACTTGACAGCCAGCACATGACCGGCACGCTGGTCACCCGACATCAGCACCGCAATCACCACAGCAACGACAACTGACAAAATAAACGCACTACCACCCAAGCGAGGAACAACGCCAGAGTGAACAGTACGCTCGTCAACAGTATCGAAAAGACGCTTCCGGTAAGACAGGCGAATGATAAGTGGAACCATCAGCGCCGTGAGGGCTGCACTCACCAGAACAGGGACTATCATACCGAGCACGTTCATTTGCTATCCATTCTATCTATATTATTATTAATATAACCGAATATTTCGTTATTTATTGTTTATAAACCACAAAAAACATTAAAATGACTGTGGTCCAGACAGATAAAGCGCAAAATATTATTACAGGCCGTTTTTGGCACAGCCAATTGGCCGCGAAATTACAACTTTCGGAGCAGATAAGCGGCATTTTAGGTGTGAAAAATTCAAAAAAATACATGTCAAGTCAAAAATGTTCAATGTTCAATATTCAATGTTCAATATTTTTGTTACCTTTGCACCTTCAAAATCAAAAATGCCAAATGTTTGAAAATCTAAGCGAAAAACTGGAACGCTCATTCAAGGTCCTCAAAGGCCAAGGGCGAATAACAGAAATCAACGTAGCAGAGACCGTCAAGGAGATTCGCAAAGCCCTCTCTGACGCCGATGTTAATTATAAGGTAGCGAAGCAATTTACCGACGAGGTAAAGCAGAAAGCCCTCGGTCAAAACGTGCTCAACGCCGTGAAGCCCGGTGAACTGCTCATCAAGATAGTTCACGACGAGCTGATTACCCTGATGGGTAGCGAGACTGCCGAACTGCAACTCCACTCCCGTCCCAGCATCATACTGATGGCCGGTCTGCAAGGTTCGGGTAAGACCACCTTCAGCGGCAAACTCGCCAACTGGCAGAAAAGCAAACTGGGCAAGAAGCCCCTGTTGGTGGCCTGCGACATTTACCGTCCCGCAGCTATCAACCAGCTGCAGGTGGTGGGCGAACAGATAGGAGTACCAGTATATACAGAGCCGGGCAACAACAATGCTGTGGAGATAGCCCGCAATGCCATCCGCCACGCTAAGCAGGAGGAATATAACCTCGTTATCATAGACACAGCAGGACGACTGGCCATCGACGAGCAGATGATGCATGAGATCAGCGCCATCAAGGAGGCTGTCAATCCCGACGAGACCCTCTTCGTGGTTGACTCAATGACCGGTCAGGATGCCGTCAATACCGCCAAGGAGTTTAACGATCGGCTCGACTACACCGGTATCATAATGACCAAGCTCGATGGCGACACCCGAGGCGGTGCAGCCGTATCGATACGTAGTGTAGTGGGCAAGCCCATCAAGTTTATCGGTACCGGCGAGAAGATGGATGCCCTGGATGTGTTCCATCCTGACCGTATGGCCAACCGAATCCTCGGCATGGGCGACGTAGTGTCGTTGGTGGAGCGTGCACAGCAGGTCTATGACGAGCAGGAAGCCCGAAAAATAAGCAAGAAACTTGCCCAGAACAAGTTTGACTTCAACGACTTCCTCAGCCAGATACGCCAAATCAAGAAGATGGGCAACATCAAGGACCTTGCCTCGATGATACCCGGAGTGGGCAAAGCCCTCAAAGACGTGGACATCGATAACGATGCCTTCAAGCAGATAGAGGCCATCATCGGTTCGATGACACCATTCGAGCGGGCCAACCCCGACAAGATAGACTCCAGCCGCCGAGCCAGACTGGCACGCGGTTCAGGCAACAGCCTCCAGGATGTGAACAAGATACTCAAACAGTTTGACCAAACCCGCAAAATGATGCGAATGGTCAACGCTCCGGGCTTTGCCGGCAAGATGAAGGGACTCGGCGCCCTCCGACAGATGGGAAAAATGAAGTAAAGAAAAGATAGGAATCCAAATGCTACAATAATAATATAAGGAATATGACTCTGATTGACGGAAAACAAACAGCCGCAACCATCAAGGCAGAAATAGCCCAGCAAGTAGCCGATATCGTAGCTCGTGGAAACAAGCGACCGCATCTGGCCGCCATTCTGGTAGGACACGACGGAGGCAGCGAGACTTACGTAGCGAACAAAGTGCTGGCATGCAAAGAGTGTGGGTTCACCTCTACCCTGCTCCGCTTTGAGGACGATATCACGGAAGACCAACTGCTGCACGAAGTTGACAAACTCAACAATGATCCCGATATCGACGGGTTCATAGTGCAGCTACCTCTGCCACGCCACATCGACGAGCAGAAGATAATCGAAGCCATTGACTACCGCAAGGACGTGGACGGCTTCCATCCCATCAACGTAGGACGAATGGCAATAGGGCTACCCTGCTTCATCTCCGCTACTCCAAAGGGAATCCTCGAACTGCTCAAACGCTATGAGATACCCACTTCTGGCAAGAAGTGCGTGATACTGGGTCGCAGCAACATCGTTGGCAAACCCATGGCACAACTAATGATGCAGAAGCAGTATGGCGATGCCACCGTAACCGTTTGCCATAGCCGCTCCACCACGCTGAAGGAGGAATGCCGCCAAGCTGACATCATAATTGCAGCCATAGGTCAGCCGGAGTTTGTAACCGCCGATATGATTAAGCCCGGAGCCGTAGTTATCGACGTAGGTACCACCCGAGTGCCGGACCCGACTCGCAAACGTGGCTACAGGCTCAGCGGCGATGTGAAATTCGATGAAGTTGCTCCGCTCTGTTCCTTTATCACCCCGGTACCCGGCGGCGTTGGTCCGATGACCATCTGCATGCTTATGAGCAACACACTCGAAGCTGCCACTTTGCGATTCTAACATTACAAAACAGCGGAGGAGCAATACCTCGCAAGGCAGCGAGAAATAAAAAAACGGGCAGAGGCAAAAAAATGTTCAATGTTCAATGTTCAATGTTCAATATTTTCACTACCTTTGCAACCGCTTTCAGAAAGCAAGGACATTTGCATCCTAACATGGTGGCTATAGTTCAGCTGGTTAGAGCGTCAGATTGTGGTTCTGAATGTCGTCGGTTCGAATCCGACTAGCCACCCCACCAACAAAAGATGTACTTCAATAGAGGTACATCTTATTTTTTAGTCGAATTTAAGCGCCTTAACCGGCTTAATGTGAGAAACAATCAATGTCGGCCCCACCAACACAAGCGCACAGATAATCAGCGTGGCCGCATTAAGAGCGAGAATAGCAAGCCAGTTGAAAGTGATAGGCACATGGTCAACATAGTAACTGGCAGAATCAAGTCTGGCAATATGCCATTGACTCTGAACCCAGCAAAGCAACAGCCCCACCAGATTGCCTACCAATAGACCACGCCAGATAATCATCACTCCATAGTGCTGGAACACACGGCGCATGGTAGTATTACCTGCTCCCAAAGCTTTGAGAATACCTATGGTCTGCGTGCGCTCCAGAATAAGGATAAGCAGTCCGCTAATCATTGTGAAGCAGCATACACACACCATCAGGCCGATAATTACCCAGATATTCAGGTCAAGGAGCTTGAGCCAATCGAAGATGGCACCATACAGTTCCCTGACGGTATATACGGCGTAGAAGCATCCGTTGCGGTCAGGATACTGGGGCTTGAGCGTTGATATCATGTCGGCGACATCCTCAGAGCGGTCGAAATCGCTAACTGTTATTTCCAGAGCCGAACACGAGAGGCTGTCCCATCCATTGAGAGCATTCAGGGCCGTCCGGCTGGTAAAGACAGTGGCATTGTCGAACTGCATCATATTGGTTTCGTAGATAGCGCTGACCTTATAGCGTCTCATGCGTATATCTGAGCCGAAGAAATAGGCAAATACCTTATCACCCCGATTAAGTTGCAAAGTCTCAGCTATAGAGCGACTTATCACGATGTCGTTGCGGCAAGAGTCCTGAGTATAATCAGGCAACGTTCCTTCAACGAGATGAGCACAGAGGAACGTGGAATCGTAGTCATTGCCAATACCGGTAAAAGTAATACCCTGAAAGTCGGTATCGGTCTTGAGGATACCAGTTTTCCGAGTGATGCGCTGCACATGCTTCACTCCCTCACAGGCCTGCATACGTTCCACGATACCAGTACTAGCAATTAGCGGCAAGGTGTCAGCTTGCTGCATGGCATCAGCATTAACCATCTGGATATGAGAACCGAAACCAATGACCTTATTCTTAATCTCACCCTTAAAACCTAGCACCACAGCCACCGACACAATCATCACGATGAGTCCCACGGCAATGCCTGTCGTAGCGATATTGACGCCCAACTTGCTGATACGCTCTGACTTATCGTTTGTGGAGTAGAGCCTGCGCGCTATGAAAAAGGGTAACGACATTTTTTATTATTTTATTGATCAATGAGGATTAAAGCCCATAGTTTCTTTCTCCGAAGATTGCTGTTCCTACCCGCACCATATTACTGCCCTCATCAATAGCTATGCGATAGTCGTGACTCATGCCCCAAGAGCGGATGCAGAAATGAGGCGAATTGTTAAAAAAATCCTCTTTGATTTCATTAAAGACATCATTGGCATTACGGAAATCACTGCGCACATGTTCGGTGTCATCAACATTCGATGCCATACACATTACCCCGCACAGTCTCACTCCCGACAATGTGCTCCAAGGCTGGCTACGGAGCATATCCAAACACTCCCGGGGAGAGAAGCCATACTTGGTTTCCTCTTGAGCCACATGCAACTGCAGAAGGCAATCTATCACCCTACCGCAGCGCTGAGCCTGCCGATTTATCTCCTCTAGCAAGTGATAAGAATCAACACTATGAATCAAGGTCACATATGGAGCAATATACTTAACCTTATTGGTCTGGAGATGACCAATGAAATGCCACTTGACATCTTGAGGCATAAGAGGTTGCTTGGTGCGAAGTTCCTGCACGATGTTCTCACCCATCAAGCGCTGTCCGGAATCGTACGCCTCCATAAGCTCCTCAACGGGGTGATACTTGGATACTGCCACTAGTTCCACATTATCGGGCAAAGTGTCCTTAACAGCCTGTAGTCTCTCAGCAATAGTCATAGATTCCTATTCAAACACATCCACCACCATAGTCTCGGCTATAGAGGTTACGGTATAGTCAATCACGGAGCCGCTCATGTGAGCTTCGGTGTTGGCAAGAGCCGACTTGAAATCCTTGGCCCTAACATACAAGGAAATATTTACCTTCTTTTCTCTTCCGGCGCTCTCGTCGATAGAAAGCAATGCCAATCTGACCTTATACCAGTATCCGTCGGCGGGATTGTGTGAGTTCACTATCTCGTTAGCAGTACAATGCTTAATGCTGTCAAGCGTTACCTCGCCATAGACTTGAAGCTCTTTGAGAACACGGGCTTCAGCCTCCATGAAAGTCATAGCATCCACAATATAGATTTCCTTGACCTGTTTCTGCAAGCCGTCTTCAAGTGTGCGTTTCAGCATCACCTTACATTCAAACCATCTTCCTATCATATAATTTGCAAATTGAAAATTAACTTTTATTTCTTTTACCGGATACCAATTATCTTTTGCTGTTGCAACGACAAACTCCACTGAGGATGAGCGAAGCAGTAGTTAACCGTAGCGGCTAGGATATCCTTATTGCGGTCTGCATTGCCCATATCACAGGGCTGCAGGTAGTAGTAGTCGGCAGGATAATGCGCATAGTCATCTAAGGAGGGAATATCTGTATCGCAAAATATCACCTTCACCTCGTTAGCCCGCGGAAGCACCACCTTTGCATTAGTCACATAAAGGTCTTTCGGAGAGAGTGTTATCCAATCGATCCCTGGAGGCAACGGTCGAGTACCGTTGGTCTCTATAGCGATATATTTTCCAGCATCATGAAGAGCATTCACAAGAGCCTCATCAACCACCAGAGCAGGCTCACCACCCGTCAACACCACAAAATCGGCACGATATTTCTTCATAGCTTCGATTATAGCTTGGGCATCCATCATCTCGCGAGCACTATGATTGGTGTCACAGAAGGGGCAACGCAGGTTGCATCCGCTGAACCGCACGAACCATGCAGGACGCCCTGCCCACCGTCCCTCACCTTGGAGCGAATAGAAAATCTCGTTTATCGGATACATCATATAGTGTTATCAGAGTCTAGCGCATAAGCGGCAATGTTGCGCTCTGACTCCTGGAATATAACCTTATAACAGCATGGGATAGCTTCACATATCCAACGAGCGAGGTTCTCTGCGGTGGGATTAAACGGCACCACATCATTCACATATTTGTGGTCCAACATCCGGGTAATGATATCCTTAACCTCTGAGAAATCAATAACCATACCGTTTTCATTGAGTTGCTCGCTGCGACAGTATACTGTAATCATCGCGTTATGCCCATGCACATTTGTACATTTACTTTCATAGTTAAGGCTGAGGCGATGAGCCATAGCAATCTCTATCTTTTTGCTTACGTAGTACATGTGTTTTGCTGTTTATCTTATAAAATGTCGGGCAAATGTAGTAATTATTCGCCACATAGCATGATTTCCATCACAGATATTTTGCCATCTAATATTTTTTTTGCAATTTTGCAGCCAATTGCTTCAAAAAATGGAAATTGAAAATTAAAAATTCATAATATGAAGATACAATATTTGATTATAAGCTTAGCCTTATCAATGTTCACACTTACCGGCTCTGCCCAGAAAAAGGGCAAGTATTCTGGCAATCCCGTCTTCAGTGGATGGTATGCAGACCCTGAGGGGGCAGTCTTCGGCAAGGAATACTGGATATATCCCACCTACTCAGTGGCTTTCCATTTGCAACTCCATATGGATGCCTTCTCCTCAAAGGACCTAAGCAACTGGCAAAAGCATGAACGAGTTCTTTCTACCGATGGTATCAGCTGGCTCAAAGGCGCCCTGTGGGCACCATCGATTACGGAGAAGGACGGCAAGTATTACCTCTTTTTCGGCGCTAACAACATACAAAACAATGAGCAGCTGGGTGGCATAGGCGTTGCCGTAGCCGACAATCCTGCCGGCCCATTCAAGGATGCCATTGGCCATCCGCTGGTTGACAAGATTGTAAACAATGCACAGCCCATAGACCAACATGTATTTCGCGACGATGACGGGCAATACTATATGTACTATGGCGGATGGGGGCATTGCAACGTGGTCAAGCTCAATAGCGATCTCACATCGCTAGGCAAGTTCTCCGATGGCACCACATTTAAGGAGATTACTCCTGAAGGCTACGTAGAAGGTCCATTTATGCTAAAGCGCAATGGCAAATACTATTTTATGTGGAGCGAGGGAGCTTTTACTGGCCCCGACTACAGAGTGGCTTATGCGGTAAGTGATAATCCTATAGGCCCCTTCAAGCGCGAAGCAGTCATCCTGCAGCAAGACCCGGAGGTAGGCACCGGCGCAGGGCACCACTCAGTAATAAAAGGCAAAGGAAAGAATGAATACTATATCGTGTATCACCGACACCCCCTTGACAACAACGACGGCAATGCCCGCGAAACATGCATCGATCGTCTCAGATTCACCAAGGACGGAAAAATCATTCCTGTGAAGTTGACAAAACAAGGTGTAAAACGCCGCAAACTATAAATACACCTATGCCTCGACTCCTTGCTCTGACAGCCTTAATTAGCCTGCTATCCCTTGCTGCAACCCCTGCACAGGGCGACAAAAAGAAGGAAAAAAAAGAAAAGGCTTCAACTGTATATACTCCCGTACCGGACCCTTGTCCCCAGATGAGGCTTGATAAGCCGTTAAAGAACTCTCCGATAGCTCACACTACCCAGAGAGGTCCTGTAAACACGGTGATACAAGGTATAGATGTGTCACACTATCAAGGCACAATCGACTGGGCCGCTGTAGCAGCTAGCGGTCAAGTGGGCTACGCTTTCATAAAAGCATCTGAAAGTGTATCCTTTGTCGACGACTACTACAAGTACAATCTTGCCCAAGCCCGCAAACATGGGATTAATGTGGGCAGTTACCATTTCTTCCGTGCACATGTGGACCAAGAAGCACAACTGAAACACATGATTTCGGTTATTGATCCTGCTAAGCAAGATATAGTGCCCGTAATTGATATAGAGAACTCTAACGGCGTATCGGTAGAGGTGCTGGCAAGTAGGCTACGTCACTTCCTTGCACGAGTTGAAGAATACTATGGTCGGCCACCAATAATCTATACCTACGTTAATTTTTACAACAAATACCTTGCCCATCGCGGCTTCGAACATTATCCCCTCTTTATTGCATTCTATCAAGACCATGCCCCAAGACTCAGTGACGGCAGGGAATACATAATGTGGCAATATACCTCCAAGGGAACCATCAGCGGTATAAAGGGCAACGTTGACCGCTCGATGTTTGTAAACAACCACGACATCTTCGAAATACTGTATCCGTAGGAACATTCCACCATAAGCTTATTTCATCATGGCAGAAATAACCATCATAAATATAGAGGTAGAATACATAACACATAGCAGAGAACAATCTGTATATCTTACCCTATCAGCCAATAGGAAACTCCGAGCTGGTCTCAATGAGCCCATCAGGATGAAAAGCGAAGACGGCAAAACGTGGCGGCAAACCATAGAGATGCCCACACGTAAAGTGGAAGGAATAGACTACGGCTTCACGGTACGCACAAAGCATAACCTCGTTGATGAAGAAAAAGGACATGGGCGGTTTTCCCATCACCTCATTTTTCAGAATACTCCGCAAATAATGGTACGAGCATTATGGCACAACGATATGGGCAGAAACTACCTGTACAGTTCGGCATATAGCGAAACCCTAAGTCCATTTATGATAGACGAGCAAACTTGCCAACGGGTTAACCAGGCAGACATTGCTATTGCTATAACCGACTATTTGCCACCCAAAGACTGCGACCTCTATCTCTGCGGCGAGAATCAGGCAACCGGCAACTGGCTACCCACCAAAGGAATACAAGCACAAAATGTACACTGTGCCACATGGGCTTTCCCATTACAATATGATGACATCCCCAAAGAAGGTCTGAACTACAAATTTCTGCTCGTAAACCGAAAGAACGGACAGGTAACATGGGAACAAGGACCTAACCGAATACTCAACCACATAAGCCCCGACAACGGAAAAACCATCATTGACAACCACACCCCAATTCTCCCGCAAAACGAGATGAAAGTGGCGGGAATAGTCGTACCGCTATTCTCTCTGCGTTCTCAGAACGGATGGGGTATCGGAGACTTCGGCGATCTCAAGAAACTTATCGACTGGGCCGCCGATGCAGGACTCAATATCATACAACTGTTACCCGTCAACGACACTACCCGCGAAGGCAACTGGCACGACTCTTATCCCTATAACCCAATTTCGGCATTCGCGTTGCACCCCATATACATGGATTTTGAGTCTCTACCGCCGCTAAAGAGTAAAAGCAAATATAAAATGTATTTACAGCAGCGAAATAATATCGCCGGCCTGCCATTACTCGACTATGACGAAGCTTTCAAACTCAAAGAAAGCTATCTGCACGACTTTTATCTGGAAAACAAACAAGAAATACTCCGCTCTAACAAGTATAAAGAATTTAAACACGAAAATGCCTATTGGCTGACGCCCTACAGCTTCTTCAGATACTTGCTCAAAATCAATGGGACAGCTAATTTTAGGCGCTGGCCCAAATTCCGCAATTACGACCCCGTAGAACTACAGAGATGGGCCACTACAGTCAACATTATCGACGATATCGAATTCTACAGAGTAGTGCAATATCTACTGGACAAGCAATTTACAGAAATACATCAGTACGCACGCTCTCGACACATCATACTAAAAGGGGATATCCCCATCGGAGTAGCACGTGATAGCGCCACAGCATGGCAACTTCCTCAATATCTGAATTTCGATTCTCAGGCAGGAGCACCGCCTGATCAGTTTGCTGCCAACGGACAAAACTGGGGATTCCCCACCTACAATTGGACAGCCATACTCAATGACAATAATGACTGGTGGCAACAAAGGCTTACACACATGGCTCGCTATTTCGATGCCTATCGTATAGACCACGTGCTCGGTTTTTTCCGAATATGGGAAATACCAATAAACCATATCTACGGCACTCTAGGACACTTCAATCCTGCACTGCCGCTCACTCGGCAGGAACTCATAATCATGGGATTCACCGATGACCCACAGATATATAGTCGGCCACGGTTCACAGAAGGAGAAATGCAGAGGCTCTTCGGAGAGTTACTACCTGTAGCCAAGGAATATTTCTTCCAATTTGGCGAAGACGGGAAATGGACAATCAACGACAAATATGCCGACTCCCAGCGAGCCATTGACGCCACCCTACGACAAATGGGATTCTCTGGACAGCAGAGACAACCATTCCTCGATGCATACACCAATATACTCTTTCTGCCCGACACCCGAAATACGCAACTGTACCATCTGAACATTTGGGGAAAGAAAACTCGTGCATACAAACGATTAAGCCCTTCCGATGCACAGGCATACGACCGAATTTACCAATATTATTTTTACGAACGACACGATCGCCACTGGACCGAAGAAGCATATCGCAGACTTCCGAGACTGACCTGCGCTACCACAATGCTCACATGCGCAGAAGACCTTGGAATGATTCCCACATGCGTACACCCCGTACTGAAAGATCTCAACATCCTCACATTGGAGATACAAACTATGCCTAAGCAGCCCAACATACGCTTCAGTGACCTTAAACAGACACCATTATATTCTGTCGATACTATCTCAACACATGATATGCCACCACTGAGGCTATGGTGGAAGCAAAACCCCGAAGCCGCTGCCGATTACTGGCATAATCAAATGCAGCGCAACACTCCTGCACCACCGTTGTTAGCCCCGACGGACTGCAAAGAGATCGTCAACCGGCACCTCAACTCTAACTCTCTGCTAACAATCATATCACTCCAAGATTGGCTAGGTATAAGTCCGGATATGCGCAGTGACCTCTTAGAACAAGAGCAAATTAACCATCCGGAAATACCGCGACATTACTGGAGATGGCGTATGCAACCTACCCTTGAGCAACTTATGGGTAATAAGGAACTCACAGCTACAATCCTTCAAATGGTCAAGGACAGCGGAAGAGAGATAGTTGCATCAGATGAACCGCAACCATAGCAGCTGTTTCTGTACGAAGACGCGCTTCACCCAATGACACGGGAATATAGCCAAGATTGACAGCCTGCCTCACCTCCTCGACCGAGAAATCCCCCTCAGGTCCAATCAACACCTGCATATTGCTCGTTGCCATCTGGCCATTATTTTGCGACCCTTCCCGGATAGCATCAAGTAAAAACTTTTTTCTATTTTCTTCTGTTGGAAAGGAGATATCATCATAGCAGTGAGCAATAAAACGGAGGCCGTCAAAAGGTTGGTTAATGAACTTATCGAAAGCAATTATTTCATCTATTGCGGGCTTGTAAAACTTATGGCTTTGCTTCATTGCCGAGACAGCGATGCGCTCCAACCGATCCACCTTGACGACACGGCGCTCAGAATTACGGCAATTAAGAAAACTGATACGGTCAACCCCTATCTCTGTTATCTTCTCCACCATCCACTCCATACGGTCTATATTTTTAGTCGGAGCCACAGCCAAATGCACTTGATGTGGCCATAACGGAAGACGCTCCACCACATTATTAATTTTAAAATGGCACTCGCTCTTTGTGGCCTCTGTGATAGTTGCTTCAATCAAGTGGCCCTGGCCGTCAATTATATTCAAACTGTCACCCTTTCCCAATCGCAATACCTTGAGAGCATGGATAGCTTCATCTCCTGGTAAAACTGGGTTGGTAAGCGCATCCGGCGCGTAAAAAAAACGGAGTTCTTTCATTCGTTAAAGGCGTACTTCTTTTTCTGAGTTTCAATATATTTCATCTGACGCAGGATTTTCGACTTTCTCTTTTGCAGATACGATGATGGCTCTGCGCTATTGTATTTCAACGGATTAGGCAACGAGGCAGCTATCAACGCACATTGGCTGCGACTCAGTTTATAGGCAGTCGTATGGAAATGATGTTCCGCCACAGCCTCTGCTCCATATATGCCGTCACCCATTTCAATCGTATTAAGATACACTTCCATTATACGCTCCTTGCTCCATAGCAATTCAATCAGGAAGGTGAAATAAGTCTCAAAGCCTTTACGAATCCAAGTGGAATTTGGCCAAAGGAATACATTCTTGGCCGTCTGTTGTGATATCGTGCTACCGCCACGACGACGCTTTCCATCCATGTATTCGCGCGCTGCCTGTCGAATAGCCTCGGTGTCAAAACCATGATGCTCTAAAAATCGCTGATCTTCTGATGCCATAACAGCAGTACTTAAATGGGGGGATATACTGTCAAGCGGAACCCATCGATGGTACATACGGGTAGCCTCACCGCGGTGCGACTGTTGCGCACATCTTATCACCATCAACGGACTGATATATACGGGCATCCATCGATACACAACAGTAATGAGTATACTTGTTCCAAAGAACAAGATTACTGCCCAAAGTAGTATCTTCTTAAATGTCTTCATTACAATTGGTGTGCAAAGTTAGACATTTTCTCCATAATTTCATTACTCCAGAGCCACAATTCCCAACTTTTTATTATTTTTGCAGATATTTTGCAATTAAGACATTATGGCTATAGAACTTAAAGACCTCACAAAAAGAAGCGAAAATTATTCAAAATGGTATAACGAGCTCGTTGTCAAAGCTGACCTCGCTGAACAAGCCGATGTTAGGGGCTGTATGGTTATAAAGCCCTATGGATATGCTATCTGGGAAAGGATGCAGCAAGTGCTCGATGGCATGTTCAAGGAGACCGGCGTACAGAATGCTTACTTCCCTTTGCTGATTCCCAAAAGCTTCCTTTCGAAAGAGGCAGAGCACGTTGAAGGATTTGCCAAAGAATGTGCTGTAGTAACCCACTACCGCCTAAAGACCAATGATACCCATGACGGAGTTGTTGTTGACCCAGAGGCACGCCTCGAAGAAGAACTTATAATACGCCCCACCTCAGAAACTATTATTTGGAACACCTATAAGAATTGGATAAAATCTTATCGTGACCTGCCGGTACTTTGCAACCAATGGTGCAACGTGATGAGATGGGAAATGCGCACACGACTCTTCCTGCGTACAGCGGAATTCCTTTGGCAAGAGGGACATACCGCCCATGCCACCCGCGAAGAAGCCGAGCAAAGAGCCCAGCAGATGCTTAAAGTATATGCCACATTTGCCGAACAGTTTATGGCACTTCCTGTGGTACAGGGAGTAAAGAGCGCCACCGAACGATTTGCCGGCGCCATCGACACCTATACCATAGAAGCCATGATGCAGGATGGAAAAGCACTGCAAAGCGGTACCAGTCACTTCCTCGGACAGAACTTTGGCAAAGCTTTCGGAGTGCAATTCCTTAACAAAGACAATCAACTGGACTACGCATGGGCCACATCATGGGGCGTCAGCACCCGACTCATGGGAGCCCTGATTATGACCCACTCTGATGACAATGGACTGGTACTACCGCCCAAACTGGCGCCTGTTCAGGTCATAATTATCCCTATCGGAAAGCCTGCCCAGATGGAGGCTCTCGATCAGAAAGCTGCCGAGATGCTCGAGAAATTCAAGACTATGGGAGTCCGTGCAAAATACGACAATGACGACAGTAAGCGCCCGGGATTCAAGTTTGCCGACTATGAACTCAAAGGTGTACCCGTAAGAATCGTACTCGGAGCACGCGACCTTGAGAAAGGCGAGGTTGAGCTGATGCGACGCGACACTCTAGAGAAGGAGAACGTAAGCGTAGAAGGCATCGAGGAATATGCTTACTCTCTTCTTGACGATATACAAAATAACATCTATAAGAAAGCACTTGACTACCGCAAAGCCCACACCTACGAATGTAACGACTACGAAGAGTTTAAGCAACGCGTAACTAACGGAGGTTTCTTCCTTTGCCCATGGGATGGCACAGAAGAGACTGAAGCAAAAATCAAGGAAGACACTCAGGCTACTATCCGTTGCATCCCATTCGACGTAGACCAGAGCAATCCTGGCATTGATATGGTCAGCGGTAAGCCGGCCAAGTTCAAGGCTCTTGTGGCCAGAGCATATTAATCATCCACCACGCACACACCAACAGATGGACATAGCTGTCATCAAATACAATGCCGGCAACATTCGTTCCGTAGTTAACGCGCTGCGAAGATTAGGGATAGAACCGCAGGTCACCGACAACCATGACCTTATCCGTAGCGCTGACTGCGTACTCTTTCCCGGTCAGGGCGAGGCGGCCACTACCATGCATTATCTACGCGAACGGGGATTAGACTGTCTCATCACAGACCTGCGTCAGCCTGTACTGGGTATATGTATCGGCATGCAGCTGATGTGCCGCCATAGCGAAGAAGGCAACACAGACTG
>JAFZXF010000116.1 GCA_017616915.1 Bacteroidaceae bacterium | reverse complement strand
GAATCCCAACCGGGCAATTGGCTCTCACCATGATTGCGTTCTTATTCTGCGGATTAGTCTTTTATATTGGCACATCATTTGAGGGTGACCCACTCATTGCGATAATCTTCTTACTGATTATCATCGGAACCGTCATCTGGAAATATGTGAAAATCCGCCGCAATATCAAGATTTCTACCGTCGAAGCACTCGATAACAAAGAAAAATAACTATTTTTGCAAATCAAATAACCGATAGACATCATGTCACGCTTCAAGATAACCGACTGCCGCGTCATCGACCTTCCGTCTTTCACCGACCCGCGGGGAACACTCACCTTGGTGGACTCTGAGGTGGCACAGAGTCGGCTACCCTTCATTCCTCGCAGGGTGTTCTGGATTCACGATGTGCCCACCGCTGCTGAGCGTGGACAGCATGCTCATCGCAGTTGCTGGGAGTTGGTGATGGCCATCAGCGGTAGCTTCAGCCTTACTCTCAGCGATGGCACGCAGGAGAAAACGTTTTGCCTCAATTCGCCCAATAGTGGGGTGCTGATTCCTCCCATGGTGTGGTGTCGGCTCCATGATTTCTCACAAGGCTGCGTATGCCTCACCCTCGCCTCCGATGACTATGATATTGATGGCTACATAAACGATCTACAGACCTTCAAGTCGCTAACTGCCAATGATTAACGTAACAAGATATACCCCAGCCATGGCTGCAGAGTGGGACCGCTTTGTACTCAGTTCACGCAACTCCACCCTACTCCACATGCGCCAGTATATGGACTACCACTCCGACCGGTTTCAGGACGCTTCACTCATGTTCACAAACCGTGAAGGGCGCTTAGTAGCATTGCTGCCCGCATGTTTCAGCCGGAGCGACTCCCGCACCATCGTCTCTCATCAGGGACTCACCTACGGCGGCATCATTGTGGAACCACTTACCCACACCTTTGTCATCGGAGAGGTGATGCAAGCGGCCCTCGACTATTACAAGACCCATTTGCAGGCCACCACCTTTATCCTGAAGCATATACCTTATATATATAGCTCCCAGCCGAGCGATGAAGAGCTCTACTTCATCCACAGTCACGGCGGCAAACTCATTGAGCGTGGCTTGAGTCAGACCATCGACCTCACCCGTCGGCTTCCACTCAATTCCCTGCGCCGCCGTTGCCTTAGCCGTGCTCATCGTGCCCATCTCATGGTGGCTACCACTAATCGCCGCGAAGATTGGGACCAGTATCATCCGCTGCTCACCCACTGCGTATCCCGCCATGGATTCCTGCCGGTGCACAGTGCTGATGAGCTATGGCTGCTCCATAGTCGGTTCCCGGAACAGATAGTGCTATATGCCACTTTCCATCAGCAGCAAATGTTGGCCGGAGCGGTGGTATATATCTCACCCCAGGTGGCACATGCCCAATACCTTGCCGTATCGGATGAGGGCAAACAGCATGGAGCCTTGGATCTCGCCATCATGACAGCCGTCAGTGACCCGCGCATTAGTGGCTGCCGCTATTTCGACTTCGGCATATCCACCGAACGCGACGGCTCACTCAATCCCGGCCTCACCCTACAGAAAGAGGGCTTCGGTGCTCGCGGCGTCTGCTACGACATCTACCAAATAGACTTATAAACTGAGTCAGAATTAAAAACTGTCTAAGTCCAGGTTGAATAGTTAATCCTTGAGCCTCTCCATCAACATACTTATTTCCACCATTGGTGAACGCATCGACAGAGTGGCACTCATACCGCTGCCCCCGGCCGAAGGGATATCCTATATCATCTCCCACCAGACCGATGGCTCTCACCCGGCACCTGCACAACTCGTAGGGCGTCCTGACGTGACAATCTACACTCTGGCAGGACGCGGACTGAGTGCCAACCGCAACAATGCCCTTGCTCATGCAACCGCTGACCTGCTGGTGCTTGCCGATGACGATATTACCCTGATACCGCAATACCTTGATGACCTGCGGCAACTGGCTGACGCTCATCACGAGACCGATATATTCACCCTGCAGGCATTCACGCCAGAAGGCAAACCGCTCCACTACTACCCTGATGCGCCGTTCACCCATCCTCATGTGCCCAAAGGATTCTACTACAACTCCATGGGAATCGTGCTGCGCAAAGGGAGAGACTACCCACCGTTTGACACACGCTTCGGACTTGGCGCTCCCCATCTTATGGCCGGAGAGGAGGATATCTTCATCCATGAGAGCCACCTGCGCCACCTGCGTATCGACTATTACCCGCAACCGCTTCTCATCACTCCCGGCGTTACCACCAGCTCACACTATGCCACCGATTCACGGCTGCAGCAAACCAAGGGAGCAGTGCTCGCCCTAATCCACTCCACGCCGGGCGCTCTGCTACGCTATGTAAGTACAGCCATTAAAATGCGCCGCATGCTGGCTCCCATGCCCCATCTGCGCAATCTGGTTAAAGGAATGAAATACATACACCGCCATGCAACGACTCACTGACCTATACCGACAGCTATACGGCACAGAGCCGACCACTATAACGCCCATCACCGGCTCGGGCAGCCCGCGCCAATATTATAGAATGACAGGCGAAGACCATTCTGTAATAGGCACCATAGGAACATCGCATGAAGAGAACCGTGCCTTTATTGGTATTACGCGTCATTTTGAAAGCACAGGGCTCCCTGTGCCCCACATCCTTGGAGTAAGTCCTGACGGTATGGCGTATATCCAGAGTGATCTCGGGAACTCTTCACTCTATGATGCACTCAGCAATGGGCGCAAAAGCGGCAACTATTCTGCCGAAGAAAAAGAATTGCTACACAAGGCAATAACCATGCTGCCCCGTTTTCAGATTCTTGGCGCTCGTGAGCTTGACACAAGCCTGTGCTACCCGGCCCCAACTATGGACAGCATGAGCATTATGTTTGACTTGAACTATTTCAAGTACTGCTTCCTCAAATTGCGTCCGGAGATAGAGTTCAACGAGATAATGCTACAGCACGACATGGAGCACCTTTGCGCAGATATTGCCGACCTTGCCTCGGCTGCTGTAAAGGAACCTACCCTTATGCTGCGCGACTTCCAGGCTAGAAACATAATGAAAGACAACGACGGAGCACTCGCCCTTATCGACTACCAGGGATGCCGGCTTGGTCCTGTAGAGTATGACCTCGCCTCATTCCTATGGCAAGCCTCGGCGCATTATAGTCCCGAACTGCGCGAAGAACTAATCGATAGCTACATCGACGCTACCGACAAATTGGTCAATAGTCAATGCTGCTTGCGCAACAAGTCCAAATCTATTATCCAAGGGCTCAACGGCCTCCGTCACCGCCTGCGTCTAATGGTATTCTTCCGCCTACTTCAGGTACTCGGCGCATACGGCTACCGCGGACTATATCAGCGCAAGCCCCATTTCCTCAACTCCATACCTGCTGCCCTCGCCAATCTGCGCGACCTCCTCGCCTCCGGTGTGGCAGAGCCCTACCCCTATCTGTATCAAATATTGCAAAAACTCACCGAGCCCGCCCCCACAGCAGCAATAGACAATGGGGAACTAACCGTCACCATCACCAGCTTTAGCTACAAGCGGGGATTGCCCGAAGACCCTTCCGGCAATGGCGGCGGTTACGTCTTTGACTGCCGCTCCACCCATAATCCCGGTCGCTACGCTGAGTACAAGAACCTCACGGGCCTTGACCCCGAGGTCATCCGCTTCCTTGAGGATGACGGCGAGATACTCACTTTCCTCAGCCATATATATCCTTTGGCGGAGCACCACGTAGAGCGGTTCGTCAGCCGGGGCTTCACCAGCCTCATGATCAGCTTCGGCTGTACAGGCGGTCAGCATCGCAGCGTTTATTGTGCCGAGCATCTTGCCGAGCACTTGCGCAAGCGATACCCCGACATCCGCATACATCTCATACACCGCGAGCAGGGCATCGACAAAATTATCTAAACGGTCGATTATTTTTTTAGCCTCCGGAAAAGGGGCTCAACTTATACGAGGTAAAAGGTGGAAGCTTATACGAGGTAAAAGGTGGAAGCTTATACGAGGTAAAAGGTGAAAAACGATACGAGGTACGGTTTTTCTACGGTCTAATGGTAAAACACCCTCGAAAGTCGCAATGACTCTCGAGGGTGAGATGTGTGTAAGGGGGATGTGCTATTTCTTTTTCAGGAGATAGTCGCTGAAGATGTTGAGACGCACAAAGAAGGCGTTGTTGCCCTTATACAGTCCGAGGGAGAAGGCCTCGCCACTGTCGGCATCAGCATATGCGTATAGTTTGAGGCAACCTTGAGTGGGACTCATGGTCTGCAAGGTGGGATAAAGATCGCGCAACTTGCTGAGAGCCTCATTGAGGTTGTCAGTGGCGGCCTGTTTATTGTCGAACTTGTTGTAGCCGAAGATATTATAAAACGCATCGCTGGCCGTGAACTTGAAGCCGATGGTCTGGAACGGGATGCTGTAGATGTTCTCCGATTTGAGGAAGATGGCATCGTCACTCACAATGGGTTCAAGGCCCGCCTCAACAAGATTGTTATACACTATCTCGCTGCTGACACCGAATGCGCAGCCCCAAAAAGACGTGGTAATCTTCTGACCACTTACGGAATTAAAAACCGAAAATGGAAAACTGAAAATCAGGGCAAGTAGTAGTATCTTTTTCATAATGTTCAACGCTCAATGGTTAAAACTTAAGTCCTAAAGTTAGAAGTACCTGCGACTTGTTGAAGCTGATACGTTTGCCTGGGCATGCATTAACATAAGGCACGGCATTAGCATCGAGGGCTGCATCGAAAGCGTATAGCGTGCCACGCTGATGCTGATAGAGCCACGCAGCATCGGCATAGAAATTGCCGATTTTGAAGCCCACGCCCGCAGTGTAGCGATTGATGCCTGAAAGGTTGAGGTAGTCGGTGTTGGAGGCTACGTCAACGGAGGCACTGTTAATAAACTGGTCGAGATATGCACCCTTCTCAAATGCGGGGGTGACAAAGTTGTAGCCACCACGCACATATATCATGGGATTGATCATCAACTCGGCACCAACCTTGAGGGTGTGGGTTGATTTGAGGTGACGGTCTATCTCGCGGTTAAGCGCACGATCCTTGGTGGTATAACGCCATTCCCAATCCCAGTCATCCCAGCCCTCGTCATCATAGGAGACGGCGCAGCAACTGTAGTCAGCAAACTCATACTCGGCATCAAGGGCAAGACGATGGAAGAAAGTGTTGCCAATACTTAAGCCCAAACGCCACGGGGTGCGGACATTGTAGTCATAGCGGATGTAATAGCCGTCGGGCATCTTGAAACCAAAGGACTCTGTCTGGGTAGCATAGTCGAGTTCATTACGATAGTGGAGCTTATAATAGCTAGGCGTAGTAAGGGTGATGCCCATCTTGAAATTGCTGCCGTCAATGGGACGGGCGAGGAAACCGAGCTTCATGTCGAAGCCAGTGCCGGTGAGCTTGCTGGAATTCTGCATTCCCAGGCTTCCGTCGTCGTTACCGTCAACATCAAGGAGGTTCTCGGAGTAGTACATGTAGCTTTTCTGCTTTACACTATATACAGAGGCCGTGAGACCGAAGTAGTATTTATCGTTGAAGTTGAAAGCTGCATTGAAATCGAAGGCGCTATTGCTGCCCCAACGATCCTTGGCGTATGTCAGAGAGCTCGCATTGTAGGCTGTGTAAGTATCATCGTCAAAACCGACGGCATAGGCATCATAAGCGAGGTTGGCCAGCGGAGTGGCCATGTCTGCCCCACCCCAGTAATTGCACAGGTCAGCGAGCTGCCATGTCTGTGAAGGAGTGCCGATGCCTTTAAGATCTACATTGGCGTTGTTCATAAGCTGGTTAAAGTCATGGTGCTTATGGTAGTTGAAGCCAAGGTTGAAGTAACGTAGTGAGTTGCCATCGAAAGGCATAGAATATACGAAGCCTGCCTGATCGAACGATGCATAGCTTGGCTTCTCATCAATCCACTTCTTACTGCCGGGCTGGCTTACGAGACTACCAGTGACAGAGGCATCGCCACGACGGTATAGACCAATAGCAGCAGGGTTTGACGACATAAGGGAGATGTCACCACCCAAAGCGCCCATGGCACCACCCATACCTACATAGCGGGCAGAACCGTTGAGGTCTACAGCGCTTAGCTCGGCCACCTGGTAAATGTCCTGGGCGCATACCGAACTGAAAATTGAAAATTGAAAATTGAAGATTATGAGGAGAAGAAGTACCTTTTTCATATTACAGAATATTGAGCATTAAACATTATCTTCTGCCGCTACGTACTACGCCGCCGCCACCTCCATGGCTGCCACCACCACCGGATGAACCGCCGCGGGAAAATCCACCGCCGCCGCTATGAGAAGGTGATGAACTGCTGCCTCCGCCATGACTGAATCCACCGCCACCACTAGGACGGCTGGAGGATGAAGATGGGGTGTAACTACGCGGAGCAGATGGGCGCGACTGAGTTTGCGGCGCAGTACGCTGCTGAGTGCCACGCTGCGGTGTGTAGTTGGAGTTGGGACGCGTACCACCGCGAACTACTCCACCACCACCATTGCGGCTGCCACCGCGAGAGAACTCGCCGTTATTACGGTCGAAGTTGCCACCGCGAGAGAACCCGCCATTATTTCGGTCGAAATTACCTCCACGCATCACCGAGTTAGGACCGGTGCGACGATTACCCATGCTCATTTGTGTACTACGACTTGGAGTTCTGTCACCGCGGAACACACCGGACAGCGGCCGGCCACCATCGTGCCTAGCACCACCAAATCCTGCACGACTACCTGCAAAATCACGATGGTTGTCTATGCCACGCAGTGGGAAGGTGCGACCACCATGATGGCCAAAACCGGGAGCGTAGCCGCGATGGAAAGAGTGGCTGGCCCACATGGGACGGCTTATGTGGCGCGGGTGATAATATGGACGGCTCCAGCCCCAGTATATGGGACGACCCCAACCCCAGTAAGAACGGCTCCACCAAGGATCATACCAACCCCACGTAAAGTCCCAGCATGTGCGGAAATGCCAGCGGTTATAATACCACGGATCGTAAGCATAGCTCCAATAAACATAGCTGGGCACATATGAGGCTGCCCAGCCGTCATAATAAACATCCCAGCAATCGCTGTAGCAAATGTCCCAATAGTAGGGACTGCTCACGATATAGCCAACGTGAGGGCTATGGAAGCGCATCACGAGCTTGGTGCAGGGATATGACACTTGCTCTGCACTGTCGTCGAATGTGCTCTCCACAGTGGCAAGGGTATCAGCGTCGTAATCTGCCTGAGAAACCGACGAGATAGTGCCGCGGCGATTGTATTCGTCAACACTGACGCTGTCCTTGTAGTACTTCGCCTTAGTGGTAGTGGTAACAGCGACCGTAGTAGTAGGAACAACCGTACCGTTGGAGCTGGTCACCTGGCGAATATCCTTCGAAGGGATGTAGTAAACATCATCCTGGGCGCTCACTGCCACGGGCAGGATGCACGCCAAACCGAGAAACAATACAGATATCTTCATAGCGGTAATAATTAGAAATTCACGGCAAAGATAATTATTTATATACAAAGAAAATGTTAAAATACAGATTATTTCGATTCTTTTAGATTTTTTTTATTTTCAGGGCAGTAAAGTTTGCGTTTTATTAACTTTTCGAGTAAGATAATAATAAAATAAGGTGTAAGCCGAAGCCCACACCTTAAAAGATATAAAAACGAAAAGCCTTTTCAGCACTTGTCATCCTTTTCGCAGCAGCATGTGCCAATGATGCACCATACGATAGCGGCGAAGATGGCACCCACAATCGGAGCGACGATGAAAACCCATAGGTCGGTTATAGCCTGACCTCCCTCGAAGAGGGCGGGCCCAATGGAACGGGCGGGGTAGACGGAGGTGCCGGTATAGTGGATACCAACCAGGTGGATGAGCACAAGGCTCAGACCAATGGCAAGACCGGCAAACTGACCTGCGCCTTTCTTACTGTCGGTAGTGCCAAGCACTACGAGCACAAAGATAAATGTCAGTACTGCTTCAACGAGGAAACCAGCCATTTGGCTACCGGCGCCTGCGCAGCTGTTGGCACCGGTCAGGGTACCTCCAAACCCAGTAGTGGTAGCTGAGGTGATTGCATAGAGTACGGCAGCAGCGATGATAGCGCCGAGTATCTGGAATACGATATAACCTACCGCATCCTTAACGCTGATGCGCCTCGAAATCAGGCAACCCACAGTGATGGCGGGATTGATGTG
>JAFZXF010000115.1 GCA_017616915.1 Bacteroidaceae bacterium | reverse complement strand
GAGGTGTCGTATCCTATCAGTATGAATTACAAGAAGGGCGAGAAGCTGAAGTACTATATCAACCATGCTGGCGGCTTTGCGAACAGAGCAAAGAAGCGGGCTGTTTACATAGTGTATGCTAACGGTTCGGTGGAGAAGGTTGACAGAGGATCGAGCAAGGCTGTGCAGCCGGGCTGCGAGATAGTGGTGCCGACGAAGGAGGAAGGCCAGAAGCTGTCGATGGCAGAGAAGATGGCTCTCGGTACGGGTACTGCGTCAATAGCGACGATGATTGTGAGCTTGGTGAACCTTTTGAAGTGATTGAACATTCAGCATTGAACATTGAGCATTATGAGCAAGAAGAAGAGCAATATAAATCTGGGCGAGATAATCAGGAAGATTATGGCTCGCAAGAAACTGATGATCCGCAATCTGGTGATTGCGGCATTGGTGTTTGGCGGACTTATCATGTGTGTGCCCCGGACTTACACCTGCGAGGTGACGATGGCTCCCGAGTTTGGCAACACATCGCCGACGGGGTCGCTGGCCTCGATAGCATCGAGCTTTGGGTTTAACATTGGTAACGAGGTGCAGAGCGATGCCATCTCGCCATCGCTGTATCCCGACCTGATGGAGAGCAAGCAGTTTGTGGTCAATCTGTTCCCAATCAGGGTGAAGAGTCAGGACGGCCTGATCGACACGGACTACTATACCTACCTCACCAAGCACCAAAAGAAGCCGTGGTGGAACAAACTGATGAAATGGGCGAAGAACGGCATCAAGAGCCTGTTCTCCACTCCTAAGCCCAAGCCGAAGAGCGACTATAAGCACGCCAATCCCTTCCGCCTTAGCGAGGAGGACTACAACCTGGCAGAAAGTATAAGCAAGCGCATCACTTGTTCGGTTGACCGTCGCAACTATGTGATCACTATCCGAGTGACCGACCAAGACCCGCTTATCGCAGCTTGCATAGCTGACACGGCGAGAGTGCTGCTGCAGAAGTATATCATCGACTACCGCACCAGTAAAGCTCGCGGCGATGTGGAATACTATACCAAACTGCAAGTCAAGGCCAAGAAGGAATACGACAGAACTATTGCCGCATATAGCAAATACGCCGACAGTCATCGCGACATGATACTGCAGGAATACATCTCGCAGCGTGACGAACTGGAGAACAACATGCAGATGGCTTTCGGGGTATATACCGCAGTTTGCCAGCAGTTGGAGACTGCGAAGGCCAAGTTGCAGGAGTGTACTCCGGCGTTCACAACCCTGAAGTGTGCCAGTGTGCCGGTGAAGCCTACGGGGCCCAAGCGGGTGATGTTTGTGCTCGGAATGCTGATACTTACCTTCCTTGCCACCGCTTATTATATCGTCAAGGGCGAGGAAATCAAAAAACGAGTAGTTAACGGGTAGTTAATGGGGAGGTAACAGGTAGTTAACGGGTAGTTAATGAAAAATAAATAATAATGAACCAAGATACAAAGATAGCCGTGATAGGGCTGGGGTACGTAGGATTGCCTCTAGCCCGCCTTTTCTCAACAAAATTTCCTACCGTAGGCTACGACCTCAACAAGGAGCGTGTGGAAAGCCTGATGTCGGGTCACGATAGTACCCTCGAAGTAGATGACCAACTCTTGCAGGAGGCGATTGCCAAGAACGGTTTCCGCTGTACATGCAACCTTAACGAGCTGCGCGACTGCAATTTCTATGTTGTAGCAGTGCCCACTCCGGTGGATGCCAATAATCGCCCCGACCTGAGACCATTGCAGGGTGCTAGCCGCACTGTGGGCGAGGTGATCAGCAAGGGCGATGTAGTGGTTTACGAATCTACTGTATATCCCGGAGTGACCGAGGAGGAGTGTCTGCCAATCGTGGAGCAGGTCTCCGGCCTTAAGTTCAACACCGATTTCTATGCCGGCTATTCGCCAGAGCGTATCAACCCGGGTGACAAGACCCACACGGTGGAGAAGATAAAGAAGGTAACCAGCGGTTCTACACCCGAGGTTGCCGACTATGTGGATGCGGTGTATAACGCAGTTCTTACCAACGGTACCCATAAAGCGCCCTCTATCAAGGTGGCGGAGGCTTCCAAGATAATCGAGAACAGCCAGCGTGACGTCAACATAGCCTTCATGAACGAGTTGGCAAAGATATTCAACGCAATGAATATCGACACTCACGATGTTATCGAGGCAGCTGCAAGCAAGTGGAACTTCATCAAGCTGAGCCCCGGCCTTGTGGGCGGTCATTGCATCGGCGTTGATCCCTATTACCTGATTCAGAAGGCTCAGCTCTACGGAGTGATGCCGAGAGTGATGCGCAATGCTCGCCGTCTTAACGATGGTATGGGCGAATATGTGGCCAATCAGACTATCCGGCTGATGAACAAAAAGGGCGTGCTGGTGAAGGACGCCAAAGTGCTCATCCTCGGGTTCACTTTCAAGGAGAATTGTCCCGATGTGCGTAATACTAAGGTGATTGACATCTACTCAACCTTCCGCGAATACACCTCTAATATCACGGTCTATGACCCATGGGCCGCTCCCGAGAGAGTGGAGCGCGAATACGGCATCGCGATTACAGGGAATCTGCCTGAGTCGAGCCGCTTTGATGCGATAGTTTTGGCTGTAGCTCATAAGCAGTTCCAGAGTATGGACCTGCGTGCCCTGCTCAGTCCCAATGGAGTCATCTATGATGTCAAGGGTATCCTTGATCGGAATATTATCAACGGACGACTATAAATACCAATCTCCCAATTGCATCTGACCGGAAATAAACGAAAGATTGTCAACAACCTGTTGTGGGCAACTGGCGGCAAGGTTATCAACCTTGTCGGTAGTCTCGTTTTAGGTATCATCGTAGCCCGTTATTTGGGGGCAGAGCAGTATGGCCTGATGAATTACGTCATCAGCTATGCATTCCTGTTCCAAACCTTGGCCAGCTTTGGGCTGGACAGTATTGAGGTTCGTGAAGAATCCGCCGGAAAGGTGCCTTATACTACCATTATCGGTACCGCATTCTGGCTGAAGGTGTTATTCGGAGCAGTTTGCATACTGCTCTCTGTAGGCACTGCCGTAGTGATGGGCGAGTCGGCTTATACCGTTGGGCTGATAGCTCTTTACTCCTGCTACATCGTTTTCAACTCCTTTATCGTCATCCGCAACTATTTCACCTCGTTGGTGCAGAATAAATACATCGTTCTCTCAGAGATATTCCGCACCTTTGTAGGTATAGCCATAAAACTGACGATGTGGGCACTCGACTGCTCGCTTACGTGGTTTGTGGCTGCGTTTGCCTTTGACTATGTGTTGTTGGCGGGAGGTTATATTTCCTCCTACCGCCACAAGATAGGGCGTCTTAGAGAGTGGAAATTCTCCAGTTCTTATGCTCGCTTCATGCTCAAGGAGTCGTTCCCGCTGCTGCTTACCAATGCTGCTGTTATCATCTATCAACGTATCGACCAGGTGATGATAGGCAATATGGTTAGTAAGGCTGACGTGGGCTACTTCTCGGTGGCTGCGAAGTTTGTGGAAGTGATGATTTTCGTGCCCACCACCATCGCTCACACCATCTCACCAGTTCTGGTACAGTTGCTTGGCAGCAACCTTGAGGCATACGAGGTAAAAGTGCAACAGTATCTCAATATCTCCGTGTGGATCAGCATACTGTGCAGCGTTGGCGTGTCACTGGTTGCCTACTGGATGGTGCTTTACACCTTTGGCACCCTGTATTTGCCCGCTGTAGCCATCCTGCAGGTTCTGGCATTCAAGATGGCGAGTGCCTCTGTATCGGCTGCTGCCGGCACGATGATTATCGTTGAGCGCTTGCAGAAGTGGGTGTTTTTCCGCGATATCCTCGGCTGCATCGTATGCATCAGCCTCAACTGGTTGCTGTTGCCGCGTTACGGTGCCATCGCTGCAGCTTTTGTGGCCATCGCCGCTAACCTTGCCGCCGGATACATCTCCGACCTCCTCATTCCCGCTTATCGCCACATATTCCGCCGTCAAACAAAGGCACTTCTGTTGGGATGGAGCGACCTCATACACATTAAGCAATTATTGAAAAACTAAAACATTCTATTTACCGTGTTTCTTCTGCCATTCATATATTTCAGTTTCTTGGCTTACTACTTCTATCGGAAGCAGGAGGGAGTCACCATAGCTGTATATATGTCTGCGCTATATGCCGTCACGGCGCTGTGTGCTGTCTTTACCATCCTGGGTGGTTATCTCGGCGAGGACGGCGGTATTCTATATGAGAACTACAACGCGGAGTTCGGACTGTTGCCTACCATATTCTATTGTGGCATCATTACTGCCGTGATATGGCCGTTTACTCGCTTCAACAACACTCGTGTTAAGACCGCAGAACTTGTCAATCCCAAGATTTTCGACATCTTCGGCGTGTTCCTTATCTTCTTGGCACTCCTTAATCTGTATCTGGTGGCAGACTCAACCCTCGACATACTCAACGGCAACTTCAATGAGTTGCGTCAGAGTGTTTATGAGGGCGAAGAATCGCCTGCCCAGATTAAGGCGCAGTCGCTTCCTTTCGTTTCATACATCTATCTGCTCAATATCATCACAGTGTTTGCCCTGCCGCTGGCCTTTTACAATATTGCCCATCATCGCTGTGCGTGGTGGTTCAATGGCTTGTTGCTGTTTGCATCCCTCTCGCAGCCCATCGCAGGTATTCAGACTGCCGACCGCACTGAGGTGGCATTTTTTGTGATAATGTTGGCGTTCACGCTCATACTCTTTTGGCGCCAGATTACACTCAAGATAAAGTTAATTCTTGCCGTAGCTGCCGCCCCGTTCCTTGTGGCAATGACCATCTATGTAAGCGCCGTCTCGGTGGACCGCTTCGAAGATAAGTATGCCGGTCCTGCTGCTGCCGCTATGCAGTATGTGGGGCAGGGATACATCAATTTCTGCTATATCTGGGATAACGCTAAGTCCGACTACATCGCCACTGAGCGAGAGTTTCCCCTCTATAATCGCATTTTCACCGGCATCGTGTCTGATGGCGAGCGGCGCAACCAGCGCTCTGCCGAGCAGGGTTTCTTTATCAGCGTATTCCCCACTTTCATAGGCGATATCCTGCTTGACCTCACCCTGCCGGGCATGATTATTTGGGTGCTTGCTTTCATAGCTATCTGCTATCGCTTTATTCCCGACACCAGCGACCCTGATACCACTATTCATGCTGCCGACTACCTCATGGTCTATCTGCTCGGCATTATACCTACTTTTGGTATCTTCTATTATCGGTTTTATAACTTCAAGAATACTCTGATGATTATTTGTGTCATCATCGTTATATACCTATCCAAACACACCTTTAGCCTCATCGACGACGAAGAAGACAATGAAGATAGTAGCGATAATAGTGACATATAATGGAATGAAGTGGGTGGACCACTGCCTGCAGAGCTTGCAGCAGAGCTATTTGCCCATTCAGCCGGTGGTTATTGATAATGGCTCCACTGACGGAACTCGTGACCACCTGCCCGCTCATTACCCGGACGTTGTGTGGCTGCCGCAGGACGAAAATCTCGGCTTCGGTCAGGCTAACAACCTCGGCTTGCGCTATGCCCTTGATAACAATGCCGATTATGCCCTCCTGCTTAATCAGGATGCCTGGATTAATCCCGAGATGATAGTGCAGCTTCTGCGCTTCGACGACCACGAATCCATACTTAGCCCCATACATCTCAACGGAGAAGGTAGCGACTTTGACAGCAACTTCCGCCAGAACACCATCTCGCGTTCATCCGACATACTTAATCTGCGTGAGCTGCGTCAGGGCGACAAGCTCAAGCCCTTCGAGGCACGCGCTGTGGCAGCGGCTTGCTGGCTTTTGCCCATCGAAATTGTTCGCAAGGTGGGAGGGTTCAATCCGCTCTTCTTCCAGTATGGCGAAGACCATAACTATCTCGATCGCGCCTTTTATCATGGTTTCCGCTTAAAGGTCGTGCCCACCACTTTCGCCTGCCATGACCGCGAGCAGTTTGGCAATCGTCATCTCTATCAGCGCCGAGTGGTATATCGCTATCTTTTGCTTAATGCTACCGACATCAATAATCGCCCCTCTCTGGGTGCGCAACTCAAGATATGCGCTTTCTGGTGTAGAATCGGACTGCACAGTCACAAGTTCTTCCGCTTTTTCGGACAGAGTATCACTGGTTTCATTCGCCTACGCCGTCATCGCCGCCAGATTAAGGAAAGCCGGGTTCTTGAGCAAATCCCCGGAACCACTTGGTTATAACATATGATTAAATTATCCGTCATAATCCCCAATAACAATGTGCTGCCCTTGTTGCAGCGTATGATTAACTCGATTCCCGACAGCCAAGAGGTGCAGATTATCGTGGTTGACAACAGTCCGCAGCCTCTCGCTGCTGCCGACATTATCGGAAGCCGAACAAATGTGGAGGTCTATTATTCCGATCCTGCTCGTGGTGCCGGTGGGGCGCGTAACGAGGGTCTGCTTCATGTGAAGGGACAATGGCTACTGTTTGCCGACGCCGACGATTTCTATACCTCCGAAGCTTTCACCATCATATCTGCCGACCTCGACTCCGATTGCGAAGCTGTTTATTACGGGTGGACGTCATGTTACTCTGACACTTTGGAGCCTGCCGACCGCAACTATGTTATCCGTCAGTATATACAGGCATATCTGAATGGTGACGACTCGCGTTTGCGTTATTATTGGGATTCACCCTGCGGCAAACTCGTATCTGCCGAGCTGGTGCGCCGCCACGACATACGCTTCGAGGAATGTTCTGCCGGCAACGATATGGGCTTTGCCGTAAGAGTAGGAACCTATGCTAAGAAAGTCAAAGCGGTAGATAAGCCAGTCTATTGTGCCACTATCTCGTCGGGGAGTATTATTCACACTCGGAATGTGCGCAATGTACGTTCACGCTTCAAGGCGGTGGTGCGTCTCAACAAGTTTCTCAAATCGCAGGGCTTGCGGCAGTATCGCCATTCCGTTATGCGTTTGTGGCTCCAGTCGTGGCATAGCGGCCCCCATGTGGCACTTGGACTGCTTTTCCATTCGTGGCGTCACGGCAATCCTCTTTTTCTCGGTAGCAGTCGCTGGCTTAAGACTCTCAAGACGCTGAGAAAGAGCAAGCCAAAAGTCTAGAGGTGTTGTATTTTTTCGTAACATTGCACTCGGAAACATAGTGAAATAACCAGGGAAAGGCTATGTTTCTGGTGCCCGCTGCAATTATTCGCACGGCCGCCACAAAAAATAAATAAAAACCAGGAAAACCTGTATTGTCCCCTTATATATATAATAAGGTAGAGGTGTCACATTGAGCATTGAGCATTAGCTAAGTCCAGTTTGGGGTAATAAACAAAAACCACAAAAACCCCCATGCCAGTATGAAGTGCTTACAGCCCTTTCAGGATGCGAGGCATATATTTTTACTTATAAGCAGGCTTACAGATAAAAATACCTACCTCACACCTTAGTCTCTTATAGAGACCTTACATACTGTCATGGGCAAAAACATCGGTTTGTTCCAAACCTGAAAAACCAATTTATACCGTTGCCGCTGCGCTGCTACGCAGCACTTCCTTATTTATTTTATGGCCTCCGCTATTCGCATCCCGCGCCTAAAAAGCATCCTTGCGATTTCGAGACGCAGCGACTTATGCTGCTTTGGTTCGCAATGCACAAGGCATTGAACATTATAAATAACTTGTTTTTTGTGTTTTTGCTTTTCCGTTGTTCGCTGCCGTAGGCTGTATTCGATTCGGTCAAAGAGAAGGCAAGTTTACTTGTATTCGCTGATGAGCGAATTGAATATGTGTGAGCAAAGCTCACGAACAACGGAAAAGGGTTTTTATGGTTTTTGTTTACTTGTGGTGAGCTTGTCGAACTATTCGTGTTGATTTGAGAGATTCGTGGTCAAAGAAATTACATTTAAATTCACGAAACTGAATATCCGAATACATTTTGTAATGATAACTGCATGAATTTGTTGCTATTGCACAAAAAAGTCTCTAAAAAGTTTGGCAGATAAAAACTTTGTTGTACTTTTGCCGTCCGCATTCTGCGAAGAGTGCGTAAATATTTTTGCTCAAATCACTGACACGAACTAGCACCTCGCAAGAGAATTTACGAGCCGAT
>JAFZXF010000114.1 GCA_017616915.1 Bacteroidaceae bacterium | reverse complement strand
CTAGCGTATTGTCGAGGAAGAAAGTGGAGGCCTTTATCGAACAGCATAGCGACTGGATTGTGAAGGCCAGGAAGAAGACGGAAGAGAGGCTGCAGAAACGAAATGCCTTCTATCGTCAGCTACCTCTGGAAACCAAGGCTCAGAAAGAGGAAGCACTAAAGCGCTTAAAGGCTCTTGTAGAGCCGATGGTGGAGCGGTATAGCAAGGAAATGGGCGTGAAGCCCTCAAGACTCTATTACAAGCCCACTGTTTCACGGTGGGGACAGTGTAATATCAAAGACCGCAGTATCTATATCTCCGTGTATGTACTGTTGTTGCCAGACTGGTGTGTGGAGCATGTTGTGGTTCATGAACTGTGTCATCTGCTGGAGCCCAGTCATAATGCCAGGTTCTATGCGTTGATGGACAAATATTATCCCCGTTGGCGGGAAGCTCGAAAAATAATGAAGAATATGGAACAGAAACGTACAACTCCGGAGCGTATTACAGAACTCCAGCCGAACGAAATCTTTGTGTTTGGCAGTAACTTACAAGGTATGCATGGCGGTGGGGCGGCTTTGATTGCCTACCACAAGTTTGGAGCCATTATGGGGCAGGGCGTGGGTCTGCAAGGTCATAGCTATGGCATCCCAACAATGCAAGGTGGTGTAGAGACCATTCGTCCATATGTCGACGAGTTTATCGAGTTCGCTAAGGCGCGTACCGATTTGACGTTTTTAGTGACCCGCATCGGCTGTGGCATTGCCGGATTTACAGATGAGGAGATTGCTCCTCTATTTAAGAAGGCGCATGGTGTGGAGAATATCGTGCTGCCCCCAAATTGGTAATAAGATAAGTTTATAGATATGAAGAAGTTTTTGTTTTTACTTGTATTATTGGCTGTCATAGCTGGTGCGCTGGTGGCGACTTGTCCGGATAGGGAGGCGCATCGGGTGGCTGTTAAGGACGTGATGTCGGGGGTGATCAATTCTGAGATGGACAACCAGTCGATTAATGGGGCCCTGGCTTCCATTGGTACTGCTGTGGCTGTCAGTGCGGTGGATGCGTATCTTAATTCAAAGCTGATCATTCGTGATCATACCTTTTATAATGTGGGTGTGATCGATTATGACGGAGAGTTCAGGATGGTGTCGGTCGGTGTACTGAATCATGTGTTTACCATCAGTGAGGACGACGCCAGACAACTGATAAAAGATAAACTTCCCTCTTTATAAAATATTAGCTTATGGATTGGTTACACATTGTTGCAGTAGTCGCACTGGTGATTATCGGTGTGGTGATCTACTTTAATAAGAGGAACGGATAAACTCTAGTTTCTTGGGTATCTTCTGCCATTTACCGTTGTTAGGCATCTTAAACGTGCTGCCTTCAACATGCTGGAAGATGTATACGGAATCGTTCTTCTGAGTGAGTGTGGCAGTGAAGTCTTCGCTGCCATAATCATTGATCATGGTGAGGTGGGCCGTCTTGCCCTTGACCTCGGCTGAGGTGATGATCCAACAGAAAGAGTTGTGTTTTTTGCCGAGATAGCCAGGCAGTTTGCCTAAGAGCTCTTGTCCGGGCACTGTGATGCTCTCATGGCAGAGGTCGATTCTGAGAAACAGTTTGTATTCATTATTTATAATGTACGCGCGAAAAGGTTCGCAATCGTTTTGTGCCGATGCGAGAAGTGAGAATTGGAAAGCGAATAGTACTAATAATAACTTCTTCATATTCAATGCTTTTTCTAAATTGCTGACAAAGTTACTAATCTAAATCATTTTTTCTCTCAGATTATTAAAAATAATGGTGAAAACGTTGCTGATTTTAGATTATTTTAAGTATCTTTGCGGCCAATTAATAGTATAACATGGCAAATAAGCAGTTAATGCCAGACTACATCTTCGAGTCAAGTTGGGAAGTCTGCAACAAAGTAGGGGGAATCTATACAGTCCTTTCGACACGTGCCAAGACCCTACAGGAGGCACTTCAGGATAAGATTGTTTTCATCGGTCCTGATTTTTGGAAAGAACAAGAAAGTCCTTATTTCAGAGAGGACACAGCTCTTCTGGCTGATTGGCAAGAAGAGGCTAAGGAGCAGGGGCTCAAAGTGAGGGTTGGCCGTTGGACGGTACCCGGAGAACCTATCGCAATCTTAGTGGACTTTAATCCGTATTTTGAGAAAAAGAATGAGATATATGGTTGGCTGTGGGAGAACTACAGCGTAGACAGTCTTCATGCCTATGGTGACTACGACGAGGCTTCGATGTTCTCGTATGCTGCTGCCTTGGTGGTGGAGAGCTTCTACAACCACTATCTCGATAGCTCTAAGAAAGTAATCTATCACGCCAACGAGTGGATGTGCGGTCTTGGCGCTTTGTATATCAACAATAAGTTGCCGCAGATTGGTACCGTCTTCACGACTCATGCCACGAGCATTGGTCGTAGTATAGCAGGTAACATGAAACCGCTTTATGACTATCTCTTCGCCTATAACGGCGACCAGATGGCCGGTGAGTTGAATATGCAGTCGAAACACTCGATAGAGAAACAGACAGCATGGAACGTGGACTGCTTCACAACGGTGAGCGACATCACGGCTAAGGAGTGTGTGGAACTGCTCGATAAGCCTGTCGACGTGGTGCTGCCTAATGGCTTTGACAACAGCTT
>JAFZXF010000113.1 GCA_017616915.1 Bacteroidaceae bacterium | reverse complement strand
TAATTCCATAGTGGCTACCTATGGGGTGCCTTAAAAAGAGTGTCTTATATGACATATATGACACTTTATTTACAAGAATTGACCTAAGATTTACCCTTCGAGGGCTTTCTTGCCAGCGGAAAAACGTTAGTTTAGCTCTACTCCTCTTCCTTGATATTGGCGAAGCGGCCCCAGAACTCGTGGTCACGATAGGCTTGGGCTGCGCCCTGAGGCACGATAACCTGGGCGCTGAAATCTTCGAAGGTGTCGGTATAGATGGTGGGCGGCACCGCTGCGCCCATATAGAGTATGTCGAGCTTGGTGCCGGAGGTAAAGACGCTGTCGGCAATCTCGGTAACGGCGGCGGGGAGCCGCAGCTCCTTCAACTGCGGGCATTGGTCGAAGGCCCATGAGTCAATGCGGGTGACACCCTCAGGGATGGTGATATTGTTGATGGGAGTGTCCCAGAAGAGCGCCTCGTCGATATACTCCATCTGCGCGGGCAGATGGCAGTTGGTGAGGGCATGACAGCACTCGACCGCACTCACGCCGAGATGGGTCATGGCGTCGGGGAACACCACGTTGTTGAGCTTGTAGCACGATGCGAGAGCATAGTCGCCGACGCTCTCAACGGTGGAGGGTATGTCGATGCTTTCGAGGCTGCTGCACTCATAGAACGTGCCCTCGCCGATGGCGGTGAGCCCCTCGGGCAGGTTGATGGTGGCGAGGCTGGTGCACTGATAGAATGCCCAGTCGGAGAGCCGATCCATCTTCCCGAGGAAGTTGACCTCGGTGAGGTTGTGGCAATAGCTGAAGACATCGACGCCCATGGTGTCGACGCTCTCGGGGATGGTGATGCTGGTGAGCGCCTCATCGAGTTCGAAGCAATGCCTGTCGATGAATTTGAGTGTATTGGGCAGCTTTATCTCCTTGAGGCTGGTGCACTCCACGAACGCCCATTTGTAGATGGAGGTCAGCCCCTCGGGCAGGTTGACGGACGTGAGGCTGGTGCAGAGGTCGAAGGCGTTCCGCCCGATGGTGGTGACGCCCTGCGGGATGGTGACGCCGGTGAGGTCGTGGCAATGGAAGAAGGCGCCGTCCTGAACGTATGTGACGGGGAATCGCCTGCCGCAGTATTCCACCTGGCGGGGCACGGTGACATCGCCCACAGGCTGGTCGTAACCCTGCCACAGGGTGGTTTTTCCCTCTTCATCCTTGGTGGAGTAGTTGGGATAGAGCGGCGGCACGAGGGAAGCCGACTGGGAGACGCTGTCGACGACGTAGTAGAGCGTGGTGCCCTGATAGGGGAAGGAGAACACCTTGGAGTACTCCACAGGGGTGGAGGCGACATCGTCATCGCTGGAGCAGGCCGACAGCATAAGGAGCAGCATAATGAGCGTCCTTGTGAAGTAGTGTGTGAATTTCATTTTTATATGTTTGTGATATGTTATTACTGTAGTGGGTAATATAAATATTATCAGATTTTTATCTGTTAGCGGAAACGGCCGCGAAGTTACAAATAAAATTTTATATTTATACCATTTTTTCCAAGAAATTTTACATTTGCCTGCATAAAAATACGCAAAAATAAACAAAACTCCGCTATTCGGGAGGAATATGACAAAAAAATGTGGGACGGCGATCTACCGATCTGCAAAATCGCGCATAGCCTTCTGGAGGTAAGAGCGGCACTTGCGGGTAGCTGTTTCTTGGAAAGATGCAGGCGTCTGTGGAGAGCTAGAGATAATCTTCTTGGCTCGAAGGTCTTCGACGACATATCCGAGGGTATCGATATAGGTGATGCCGCCGCTGAAGGTGTGGATAGCAGAGGGGGCGGTGTAGCTGCTGCTCATCACATCGCGGCTGAAGGTGAAGTTGGAATGCTGCAGACCGAGTTGGCCGAGGAGAGTAGCGGCGATATCCGACTGGTTGCAGAGCGTCTCGATGCAGCGAGGCTGACGCACAGCACCGCCCACCCACACTACAGGGATGCGGTTGCGATCAGGATTGGCCTCGCTGATGCCCGGAGGATAGCTGATACCGTGATCGGAGGTGATGATGAGCAACAGGTTGTCCCAAACGGGTGAGGACTTGAGTCGCGCTACGAACTGCCCGATGCAGTGATCAAGGTAGCCCATAGCGTTGGCAACCTTGTCGTCCTTGATGCGGTGATAGGGCACTTGCCAATCCTCATGGCTGGAGAGGGTGAGGCAGGTGACCATTGAACATTGAACATTGAGCATTGAGCATTGAGCGTTGACCGGCTTTGTATCTAAGTCCAGTTTGGGGGTGGAGAACTGGCGATTGATTATATTATATAAGGTATCGAGGGCGATATGGTCCTGTACTCCCCAGGAGTGGGTGTGGCGCGCCGAAGCGGGGAATGTTTCGTAGCCGCGGACTTGCTGATACCCGGTGGAGAGGAGATAGCTCTTGGTGTTGGTGAAGTTGATGTCGCCGCCGTAGAGGAAGCTGGTGGTGTAGCCGCAGTCGGTGAGAGAGCGGGCTAGCGAAGGCAGGGTGGCACTCTTGTCGGGATGCTTCATGACGGAGAGGTCGGGGAAGGCGGGATATCCGCTGAGGAGGCTCACCAGACCGCGGTCGGTGCGGAAAGAGTTGGCATAGCAGCGGGAGAAATAGATGCCCTCGTTGCAAAGCTTGTTAAGATTGGGGGTAACCATTGACCGTTGACCATTGACCGTTGTCTCGAGAAAGACGCTGCCGCAGCCTTCCATGATGAGTATCACGATATTGGGGCGCGAGGTGCTGAGCAGCTTGTCGACATCGGTGCTACGGGTGTTGTAGTCGAAAGAGTCGAAGAGGCGGTTGCACTCGTCATCATCGTAATAATGGTAGAGTTTGTTGAAGTCCTGCTCCTTGATGGTGGAGCTTATGAGGCTGAAAAGGGGATTGACGGCGGAGTGGTTGAGGAACTGGTCCTGCGAATAATAGGAGTAGCCAATATTCATGGTGGAGCGCCCGATGCCGCCGCGAATCATGAGGAACATCAGTCCGGCGATGACGAGGAGGATGACGGATTCGCGCTTACGGTGAGGATAGCTGGTGCGGGAGCTGCATCTCCATACCTTCCTCAGCAGGCGGTAGAGGAGATAGGTGAGAGCGGCGATAACTATCAAGGCAATGATGGAGAACCACACGGACACATTCGCCAGAACGCCCTTGGGGTCGTCGAGATAGTTGAAGATGGTGGAGTCGAGCTTGAACTGCCAGAACTTGTAGAGGGTGGTGTCGGTGACGAAGATGACGGCGAGCACGATGGCGGTGAACCAGCTGTAGTATTTGGCGGCGTGATTGGGCCAGTTGCCTTTGACCCATAGGGCGAGCATGCTGATAGCCCAGGGGATGATGGAGAGATAGCCCGCAGTAGAGAGATCGAGACGGAGTCCGTGCCACATAACGAGGAACACATCACCGACGCCGAAAGGATGCTCTGCGCAGTTGTAGAGCATAAATGCGACCTTGGCAAGCAAGAAGGAGGCTAAGATTATACCAAAGTATTTGCCGAGGCTTTTCATTACAGTTGCTGCATGTCGTTGAGTTTCTTGTAGTAGCGATTAAGGGCAATAAGTTCGTCGTGAGTGCCGCTCTCTACGATATGTCCATCGTGAAGCACATGGATGGTGTCGGCATTGCGGATGGTGGAAAGACGGTGGGCAATGGCGATAGTGGTGCGGGTCTTCATCAGTCGCTCCAGAGCCTGCTGCACGAGGCGTTCGCTCTCAGTGTCGAGTGCAGAGGTGGCTTCGTCGAGGATGAGAATGGGCGGGTTCTTGAGTATGGCTCGGGCTATACTGATTCGCTGTCTCTGTCCGCCGCTGAGACGGCATCCGCGGTCTCCGATAGAGGTGTCGTAACCTTCCTCCATCTCGAGGATGAAGTCGTGGGCATTAGCTATCTTAGCAGCCTCGATGACTTGCTCCATAGTGGCGTTCTCCACACCGAAGGCGATGTTGTTGAACACGGTGTCGTTGAAGAGGATAGCCTCCTGGTTGACGTTGCCGATGAGCGAACGAAGCGAGTTGATAGAGAACTCCCGAAGGTCGCGTCCGTCGATGAGTATCTTGCCACCGGTCACATCATGATAGCGGGGAATGAGGTCCACGAGTGTTGACTTGCCTGAGCCCGACTGTCCCACGAGGGCTATCGTCTGTCCCTTGCGAATGGTGAGGTTGATATCGGTAAGCACAGGATGGCTGTCGGTGTAGCTGAAGCTGACGTTGCAGAACTCGATGCTATCGTTGAGGGTAGAGATGTGAACGGGATTGGGTGCTTCGGTGATATTGTTCTGTGCATTGAGGATCTTGTTGATACGCTCAATGGATGCCATACCTTTCTGGATGCTGTAGCCGGCCTTCGAGAGGTCTTTGATGGGCTGCAGGATGGTGTAGAGAATCACGAGGTAGTAGATGAAGGTGGAGGCGTCGATGGGCGAGTTGCCCGAGAAGATGAGGTAGCCGCCGAACCACAGCACCACGACTATCATGCAGGTACCCAGAAACTCGCTGACAGGATGAGCTGCCGACTGGCGGATAGCCACTCGCATAGAGGCGTTGCGGAACTCGTTGTTGACCTTCTGGAAGCGGTTGTCCATCTTCTTCTCGGCGATGAAAGCCTTGATGATGCGGAGGCCGCCGAGAGTCTCTTCAATCTGGCTGATGCCGTCGCTCCACTTCGACTGGGCGTAGAGGGACTTCTGCTTAAGCTTCTTGCCTATGCGCCCAATACCGATAGCCATGAAGGGCACCACGAGGAGGGTGAAGAGGGTGAGCTGCCAGCTGATGAGGATGAGGGTGACCAGATAGATGACGATAAAGATGGGGTTCTTGATAATCATGTCGAGCGATGAGGTGATGGAGGCATCGACCTCGTTGACATCGGTGCTGGCGCGAGCCAGGATATCACCCTTGCGCTCCTCAGAGAAGAACGAAAGCGGCAGTCTCAGTATCTTGCGGTAGATCTCAGCGCGGATGTCGCGGACCACGCCGGTACGAAGGGGCATGAGGCAGGCGGAACCGCCGAAATACGCCGCCGTCTTGAAGAGGGTGAGTACGGCGAGGATGATGCCTAGCATGAGGAGAGTGGTAGCGGGGCCGTAGGTGTCGATGAGCTGCTGAGAGTAGTAGTAACCGTTGTTCTTGGCGGTTTCTATGAAGTCGCCGGAGCCCCACTCGATAAACTGATAGCGCTGGTCGTTGACCTTGAAGAGTATCTGCAGAATGGGGAGCAGCACGGTGAAGGAGAACACGTTGAAAATCGCGGCAAGTATATTAAAAAGGAAGGTGCCGGCGATGTAGCGCTTGTAGCGTGTCAGGTATTTGCGCATGAGGTGAAAGAAGGACTTCATCGTATCTTGAACTTTAGCTTAGCGGCTTTCGAAGTGTTATTTTCTGCCGAAATCAGCGGGGATTTCTCCCCAGATGTCGGTATGCCATTTAAGTATTTTGAATTCGGAGTGATCGTTGGTCTGCAGCCATTTTTCTGCTCGGGCTATCAGCTCGTGAACTTTAGTGGTCTGGTCGGTAAGCGGCAGTTTCGTGCGGCACTTCTTGAGCTTCACCCACAGCTGTGCGTTGCGGCTGTCGCTGTAGATAGGATAGCGGGTGCCGAGCTGTTTCTGAAGAGCCATAGCGTGGACGATGGCGAGAAATTCACCGATGTTGTTGGTGCCCATGATAGGACCGTAGTGGAAGAGCTGTATGCGGCTCTTCACATCAACACCGCGATACTCCATCATGCCCGGATTACCGCTACAAGCAGCATCCACAGCGTAAGCGTCTTCGATTATTGAACATTGAGCATTGAACATTGAGCATTGACCATTGACCATTGACCGGTCACGGACCGGCTTTAGATCTGAGTCCAGTTTGATACTCTCATTGTCGGTAGAAGCCTTCTTGCGCTCAATTGGTGGAGGACCAGCCTCATAAGCCTGGCGGGCTTCCTCCATAGAGGGGAAAGCCTTGTAGCGGGCACCCTCAGCACCGTGTACTTGCGCCTTGCACTCTTCCCAAGTGAGATAGATGCCTGGCTCGCGGCCTGACCACACTACGTAGAATTTAGGCTTCGGTTTGCTCATGTTACATTCTTTCGGGCACCTCGATACCGAGTAGGTCCATACCGGTCTTCACCACATTGCTGACCTGCTCGGAGAGCTTGAGTCGAAGCTGGCGTTTTTCCTCGATGGATTCGCCCAAAATGGTGTAGTCGTGATAGAACTGATTATACTCTTTTACGAGGTCGTAGCAATAGTTGGCTATAGTGCTCGGACTGAACTCTGTGGCAGCCTGCTGCACAATAGTGGGGAACTGCGAGATGTTCTGAATGAGGTCTTGCTCCTTATCGTTGACAGGAGTAAGCTCGTTGAGGTTGACAGCGTAGTTGATGCCTGCTGCGTTGGCCTTGCGGAGCACCGAACGGATGCGGGCATAGGTGTACTGAATGAACGGGCCTGTATTACCGTTGAAATCGATACTTTCTTCGGGATTGAAGAGCATATTCTTGCGGGCATCGACCTTGAGGATGAAGTACTTCAGAGCGCCCATTCCTACGATGCGAGCAATCTCCTGAGCCTCCTGTTCGGTGATGCCTTCCAGCTTGTTTACCTTGTCGGCGCTCATCTGACGGGCATCCTGAATCATGGTTGCAATCAGGTCGTCGGCATCTACAACGGTGCCTTCGCGGCTCTTCATCTTACCATTGGGCAGTTCCACCATTCCGTAAGAGAAGTGCACGAGGTCCTTGCCCCACTTGAAGCCCAGCTTGTCGAGCAGAATGGAGAGAACCTGGAAGTGGTAGTTCTGCTCGTTGCCTACAACGTACACCATCTTGTCGATGGGGAAATCCTGGAAGCGCAGCTTGGCGGTGCCGATATCCTGAGTCATGTAAACGCTGGTGCCATCGGAGCGCAGGAGGAGCTTCTCGTCGAGTCCTTCGTTAGTGAGGTCAGCCCATACGGAGTTGTCGTCGCGGCGATAGAAGAGACCTTTCTCGAGTCCTTCTTCCACCTTCTCCTTGCCTTCCAGATAAGTCTCGCTCTCGTAGTAAATCTTGTCGAAACTTACGCCGAGCGCTTTGTAGGTCTCATCGAAACCGGCATATACCCACTCGTTCATCTTACGCCAAAGGGCGCGAACTTCGGGGTCGTTCTGTTCCCACTTCACAAGCATCTCATGAGCGTCCTTAATGAGCGGAGCTTCCTGCTTGGCCTGTTCCTCGTCCATACCTTGAGCGACGAGTTCTTTAACCTCCTCGCGGTAGTGCTTGTCGAAGGCTACGTAGTAGTCGCCGATGAGGTGGTCGCCCTTCTTGCCGCTTGTCTCGGGAGTTTCGCCGTTGCCCCATTTCAGCCAAGCCAGCATCGACTTGCAGATATGTATGCCCCGGTCGTTAACGATGTTGGTCTTTACCACTCGGTTGCCGGCAGCCTCCAGAATCTTGCTGATAGACCATCCCAGCAGGTTGTTGCGAACATGGCCGAGATGGAGGGGCTTGTTGGTGTTGGGCGAAGAGTATTCTATCATCACTAGCGGAGCGCCGGACTCTGCTTTCACTGTGCCGTAGTCGGGTGTCTGGGCGATGGTGTTGAGCAGGCGAGTCCAGTAGGCGGGCGAGATAGAGAGGTTAAGGAATCCCTTTATCACATTGAATTTCTCGATGGCGGGTTCGTTGTCCTGCAGCCACTGGCCTATGTCCTGTGCCGTATCTTCAGGTTTCTTCTTGGAAATGCGGAGCAGCGGGAACACCACGAGGGTGAGATGTCCCTCAAATTCCTTTTTAGTCTTCTGCAGTTGCAGGAGGTTGATGTCAACGTCTGCGCCGTATAGATTTTTTATGGCTTTGGCAGCGGAGAGCTGCAACAGTTCTTCTATATTCACGACTAATGAGAGTTAAAATTGGGTTTGTGAGTTATGATTAGAGGTCTTTGCCTATATCGCGGCGGTAGTATCGGTCGGTGAAGGTAACGGTCTTGGCTGCGTCCATAGCTTTCTCGAGGGCTTCTTCTTTGTCGGTGCCGTAGGCAGTTACCGCTATTACTCGTCCTCCGTCGGTCAGCAGATGGCCATCCTTGATAGTGGTGCCGGCGTGGAACAGAAGGCAGTCGCCCACTTTGTCGGTGCCATTTATCTCGTAACCTTTCTTATATTCCAGCGGGTACCCTCCGCTGACGAGCATGACGCAAACAGCCGCCCTCTCGTCGTGCTCTACGGTGCAGCGGTCGAGGGTACCGTCGGCCACAGCCTCGAAGAGTTCCACGATGTCGGTTTTGAGTCTCGGCATCACCGTCTCGGTCTCGGGGTCACCCATGCGGCAGTTGTATTCTATCACCTTGGGCTGTCCGTTGCAGTTGATGAGTCCGAAGAAGATGAATCCCTTGTAGTCGATGCCCTCTTCGGCGAGTCCTTCCACAGTGGGCTTTATTATCTGTTCTTCCACCTTTTTCATCCATGCGTTGTTGGCAAATGGCACAGGCGACACGCTGCCCATGCCTCCGGTATTGAGTCCGGTGTCGTATTCCCCGATGCGCTTGTAGTCTTTTGCTTCGGGTAGAATCTTATAGTGCTTGCCGTCGGTTAGGGCAAAGACCGAGCACTCTATGCCGCTGAGGAATTCCTCGATGACTATGCTGGCGGATGCTGTGCCGAACTTTCCTCCGAGCATCTCAGCGAGCTGGGTTTTGGCTTCCTTGAGATTGGAGAGGATTAGCACTCCCTTACCTGCACAGAGTCCATCGGCTTTGAGCACGTAAGGCGGCTGTAGTGTTTCAAGGAAAGCTTGTGCTTCGGCGAGCTGTGTGCCGTTGAATGTGTGATAGGCTGCGGTGGGGATAGCGTGGCGCATCATGAACGCTTTAGCAAAGTCCTTGCTGCCTTCCAGTCGGGCACCGGCTTTTGACGGACCTATCACCTTCACTGCGCTCAGTTCAGGGCGCTGCTTGAAATAGTCGGCGATACCTTCTACGAGCGGCACTTCGGGGCCAACCACCAGCATATCAATGTTGTTGTCAGCCACAAAGCGGGCGATACCGTCGAAGTCGTTCACTTTCAAGGGAACGTTTTCGCAAAGTTTAGCAGTGCCGGCGTTGCCGGGCGCCACATATAGCCGATCGAGGCGAGGGCTTTGTGCTATCTTCCAGGCGAGGGCGTGTTCACGACCGCCACTTCCGAGTAACAGGATGTTCATATCTTAATCGTTTATTGTCGGGTTAGTGCTTAAAGTTATTGCGGGTTTTCTTGAAGTTGGAGTTCCTTCGAGGAGCGTCCGATCCCCTGAACTGTTGTTTGCCCTTGAAGTTCCGATCATCGCGGCTTCTGAAATTGCGGTTATCACGGTCTCTAAAATTGCGTTCATCGCGATCTCTGAAGCCCCTATCTTGACGGCGGCGCGGTCGATCATCACGCTCTTCCTCCCTCCGGCGGGAAGCCATAAAGGAGCGATGTCGCAGTCGGAGATATTCAGGAATGTCGTCTTCGCTCTCTTGGTCTTGTCTCTCCTTGAAAGCGGGACGGTGAGGAAGCTCGCGCTTGTTGTGCATGCGGCGGCGTTCGTCATCGGTCTTGATTTCCCCTCCCTCGCTACGGTAATCTTTGAACTTGCCGTCAAAAATCTGATATTTGCGCAGCTCACACTCAAGAGCTCCGTTAAACAAAGGAATCTTGAGGCTGGGCTTGAGGCCTATCTGTGCGAAACCCTCTTGGCGATAACTAATAATCCAGGCATCGTTGCCCACAAACTGGTGCTTGAGTCTGTCACCGATAGTGTGATAGAGGTCTAGCAGGTCGGGTGAGGAGATGCGCTCGCCATAAGGCGGATTGGTTACCATCAGTGTGGGCTGAGTGGGTTGCGTGAATTCCTGGATGGACTGTACGGAGATCTCCATGCAGTCGCTCACTCCGGCCGAGCGGGCGTTAGCAGCAGTGATATTAGCTGCAGCTATATCTATGTCGCGGGCATAAATCTTATGTTCAAAGGGACGCTCATGGGAGTCGTCGTTATAGATGCTCTGGAGCAGGTCGGCATCAAAATCATCCCAATTCTCAAAGGCGTATCTGTGAGAATGGAAGATGCCCGGCCAGATGTTGCGTGCTATCAATGCAGCCTCAATGGCAATAGTGCCCGAGCCGCACATGGGGTCGATGAAGTCACACTCGCCTCTCCAACCGGTCATAAGAATCATGCCTGCTGCGAGGACCTCGTTGATGGGACTCTCAACCGAGCCAACCCTATAACCGCGCTTGTGGAGACTTTCGCCCGAGGAGTCGAGTGATAAGGTGCAATCGTTGCCACTAATGTGGATATTGAGCCTGATATCGGGATTGGCAACGCTAATATTGGGGCGCTGGCCGGTTTGTTCGCGGAAATAATCTACGATAGCGTCCTTCACCCTATAGGCTACAAATTTGGAGTGCTTGAAATCTTCCGAATAAACTACGGAGTCAACGGCGAAGGAGGTTCTGATGTCCAAATATTTGTTCCAGTCAATCTGCTTTACTGCATCGTAGACTCCGTCGGCATCGTATGCTGTAAATTCTTGAATGGGCTTGAGAATGCGCAGGGCGGTGCGCAGACAGAAGTTAGCTCTGTACATCATCTCGAGGTCACCGCTGAAGGTTACCACTCGGCAACCCTGCACTACATCGTTTGCTCCGAGCTCTGTGAGTTCGCGGGCAAGCACTTCCTCGAGCCCCTGTAAGGTCTTCGCGACCATCTTGAATTGCTCCATCGGGTAGATAATGTTTCTAATTCCTAAATTCTATTTTTTTATTTCCAAAGTAAGCACAGCTCCGGCGGGAACGTCATCGGTAATCCACAGGTTACCGCCTATCACAGCACCCTCACCTATAGTGACGCGACCCAGGATGGTAGCGTTGGAATAAACTATCACGTTGTCCTTGAGGATGGGGTGACGCAGGATACCCTTGATAGGAGTGCCGTCTTTTCCGAGCGGGAAACTCTTGGCTCCAAGGGTAACGCCCTGATACAGCTTTACATTGTTGCCTATGATGGTGGTGGCTCCGATTACTACACCCGTACCGTGATCGATGGTGAAGTGGCTGCCTATCTGTGCTCCGGGATGAATGTCGATGCCCGTCTCGCTATGGGCTATCTCGGTCAGCATACGCGGGATAAGCGGCACCTCAAGTTGATGTAGCACGTGGGCAAGTCTGTAAATGGAAAGCGCCCTAATGGCAGGATAGCAGGTAACGACCTCACCATAGGTGACGGCAGCTGGGTCGCCCTTAAAGGCAGCCTCCACATCAGTAATCAGTAACGCCCTGATGTCGGGGAGCTGACGGATTACCTCTGCGGCTATTTGCTCACCTTTTGCTCTAATGGCAGTCTTGCACTCTTCGCCCAGCTTGGGCCTTTCTTCAACGTATAGACCGGCAGCAATCTGAGCCGACAGTAGTTGATACAGTTCTTTCAGTGCAGCATCAATGCTCTTGACAGGACCGCCGGAAGCGCTGTCAATAAGGGTGTTTCCATAAAAACCAGGGAAAAATACGGAGCGACTCAACTCGACTATTTCCTCCAATGCGTTGGAGGAAGGAATAAGGGTGCTGTCGCTGTATTCGTGGAGCAGTCTTTTCTCTTCCATAAAAGAGAGATCCGACAGGCGCTCGGTTGTTTCAGCTAAGATTTTGTCTATATTATCGAACATAAAAAAAAGATGAGAGCTCTTTTGTGCGGCAAAGTTACTATTTTTGTCGCACATAAAGCCCTTGAATCGCAAAAAAACAAAAAATCTCCGAAAAAAATTTGGCAGTTATCAACGAAACATGTAATTTTGCACCCGATTTCAAGACTTAGACCGTCGTTATGGCGTTCGGGAAGCTCCTTTGCAAGGAACGGTTACTTGAGACAATCCCTAATTACATTTTTTCATCTTTATAAAAAAGAAACGTGTGCATGAGCCAATGCTCCGCACTGTCGTTTCACGCAAACAATTTATGCCAAATTTCAAACTTGAAGAGCTACTCTCGAAATCCGGCGAGGAGATACGCTCTATTGCCCAGTCACTGGGTCTAAACCCTAAGTCTTCTGATTCTCAGCAAGACATTGCCTACATGATTATTGACGAACAGGCCATCCAGAGCGCACAGAAAGGTGCACAAAAAACGGAGAAGGCCAAGCGTCCCCGTATAACAGAATCCAAAGAAACTGCTGCTGCACCCGAGAAGAAGCGTCGTGGTCGCCCCAAGAAGGAGAAAGAAACTGCGGCTGAAGAGCCAACTCCGGATACAGTCAAAGAGGTTTCAACAGAGGTGAGCGAACCCAAGCAGGAGCAGAAAGACTCTGCAGCTCCCGCTCTTGAGCAGGAACCCGCAAAGGAACCGGAGAAAAAGCGTCGTGGCCGTCCACGTAAAGCTAAGGTGGAAGAGCAGGAAACGCAGTTGGCTGAGGCCGCTGAGCAGCCTGCACCCGTAGAACCTGTAGCAGACATCGCGCCAGAGGACGAGGAACCTGCCGAGATTCCCGCTGCGGAGGATGCCGGTTTTGATGATCCCACGTTTATCATCCTGCAGGATGTGGCTCCGCTTAACGAGAACGGCGAGCCCGAAGACCCCTACATGATGCAGCAAGGTGAAGAGGAAAGCCGTCAGGAGGAAGACAACGATTCACAGGCCATAGACAATAGCCAATGGTCAATGGTCAGCGGCCAATCCCAAAACCGTTCCGCCAGTCGCTATTATGATTTTGGCGAAACGATTGTTGGTAGCGGTGTGCTCGATATCACTCCCGAAGGACAGGGATTCCTGCGCTCTGCAGACTACAACTACCTGTCTTCGCCCGACGATATCTTCGTCTCTAATCAGATTATCAAGGCTTATGGCCTTAAGATAGGCGATGTGGTAGAAGGACCCGTTCGCGCTCCCCGTGAGAACGAGAAGTATTTCCCCCTCATTAGGGTGAACAGAATCAATGGGCTCGATCCCGATGTGGTGCGTGACCGCCTCTCCTTTGAACACCTCACTCCTCTCTTCCCCGACGAGAAGTTCCACCTATGCAAAGGCGACGGTAGCGACTCGCTGTCAGCCCGCGTGGTTGACCTCTTTGCGCCTATAGGAAAGGGACAGCGTGCACTGCTTGTGGCGCAGCCGAAGACCGGTAAGACTATGCTCATGAAGAGTATCGCCAACGCTATTGCCGCAAACCATCCCGAAGCCTATTTGATGATGCTGCTCATCGATGAGCGTCCTGAAGAGGTGACCGATATGGCTCGTACTGTGAAGGCCGAAGTGATAGCTTCTACATTCGACGAGCCTGCCAGCAATCATGTCAAGATAGCCGGTATCGTACTCGAGAAAGCCAAGCGAATGGTTGAGTGCGGCCATGATGTGGTAATTTTCCTAGACTCCATCACCCGTCTCGCACGAGCCTACAATACGGTAGCTCCTGCCAGCGGTAGGATTCTGACAGGTGGTGTTGACGCCAACGCATTGCAGAAGCCTAAGCGCTTCTTCGGAGCAGCCCGTAATATCGAGGGCGGAGGATCGCTTACCATTATTGCTACCGCACTTATCGACACCGGCAGTAAGATGGATGAGGTAATCTTCGAGGAGTTCAAGGGAACAGGTAATATGGAGTTGCAGCTTGACCGTACTCTGAGCAATAAGCGTATCTTCCCCGCAGTCAACTGCGTGGCTTCATCTACTCGTCGCGACGACTTGCTGCACGACAAGATGACACTCGACCGCATGTGGGTGCTGCGTAACCACATCGCTGAGATGACCGCAATGGAGGCGATGAACATAATCAAGGATCGTATGGAGCGTTCCAAGAATAATGATGAATTCCTCCTCTCTATGAACTCGTAACAGATTAAGAGTCCGAGAATATAAAAGCCGCAAGCTCCGCTGAATAAAGCATGAGTCTTGCGGCTCTATGCTCTGCGATGATATCCGCTACGACCTTTTGGCCGGTAACTAAGTAAAGGAAAGGATTAGAGCATTACTTTTTGCCCTTTCCAGATATATATTCCCTTTGGTTTTAAGTTGGAAAGTTGGCTCTGCGAAATCTTGCGACCACTAAGGTCAAACAATTGATCTTTGGACATTGGCCATTGACCATTAACACCGGAATTGGCATCAGTTGTCTGCACATCGTGGATAGCGCTCTCGGCAGGCACTTCCTCTATCTGCCAGATATAGTTGGGAGCGGTGGCATAGCCAGCTTCGGGTTGTGTTCCGGTGGTAAAGACTGTCCAATAGGTGTTGGCGTTGACAGCCCAATCGGTAGTGCCGCCGGGAGCATTGGTGGCTCTCACGGCGTATAGTCCGTCGCTATTCTGCATGAAGACCTGTGCTTCCCAGTTGCTGCGCTTAAGCTCGCGGTTGCAGCATATATGTCCCGGATTGAGTGTAGGATTGCCACCGACAGGAGGATTGGTGAAATAGGCCTCGCGGAATTGGAAGGCGTAGAGAAAGGCATCGCCCTTGACCTTTTTGAAAGTGAAAGCACCGGCATCGGCAGGATCATCGGAGATATAGCCCTCGGTGGTAAGATAATACTTGACGTTGTTTATTTCCGTGGTGATGCTACGCTTGACTCCTGCTTCCACAGTGGTAAGTGCGCGGAAATAAGGAGTGTTAGGACCGTCAGTGAAATTGTTGCGAACGAGTGCTGTGGTGAGAGCAAGCCCCTTGGTGTCATAGCTACCAGAGTGGTCAACTCCTGCACAGTCCATCATAACGATTCCGGTGGCTCCTGCATGCTGAGAGAGCAGGGAGAGCAGGGCAGAGTTCTGCGTAGCGGCGTTTTCACGGTATCCGTCGCGAGTGGCAGCGCTGAAGAGAGTTATGCTGTAGCCAGAGGTGTGGTTAATTGCCCATAGCGCCGGGTCGGTATTCTGGGTGGAGGTATAGTTAAATAAGGTCTGCACACTGCTGCTTTTGGTGGCGGGTGCACCGCTGGCGGACATATCGTAGAAGTCCTGGATGTAGCACGAGGCGGTGGAGGCGGGTCCCTTTATCTCGGATTTTTTCTGCTTCTCGAAATCTGCATCGGAACTCCAATTGTAGATGAAGCCTCCTATGGGCGAAGAGCGATAGGCATTGCGACTTAACACAAGAAGTTTGCCCCGCGCCTGAGCCATTTGGAGGAGAGGCTTGAAAGCTACAGTATGCTTATTGACAGGTGCAGAGGAAAGCAGTGTGGTCATCATGTTGTTCCATCCGGAGTTATTGTCATCGGCCTCGGTCTCGTGGCGAATAACCACGATGGCAAGCTCGGAGGGGTGGCTGTCGAGCAGATTGCATAAAGTCGTTAAAGCGTTGCTTAGAGTGAGGTTGGTCTTGACAGTGCCGTGATAGATGCGCAACTCAGTGCCATCCACAGCGGGTCGGAAATCAAACGCCCTAACCCCGAGGTTCCACAACTCGGTGAGGGTAAGGTCCTGAGTGCGGGCAAAGGCATCGAGATCGGTGCCGTGACCGGTGGCTGCATCATGAGCACCCGGGATGGAGAGTTGGCTTACGTAGGCGTTATCATCCACGCGACTCATCCAGGCACTATTGTCATCGTCGGCAATGACACGTGGGGTAACTGCGAGGGCAGCTATGCAAATTGCGATTATGTATCTTTTCATCTTAAGGAGTTTTGGGGAGCAAGGATGTTATTATTGCTCGCTTTTTACAGCGCAAAGTTACGACATTTTTCGCAAAAGGGACATTTTTTGAGGCAAATGAGATAAAAAAATTATATTTTTTTGTTTTTTCTTTCGTGAAATATGGAAAGATTATGTAATTTTGCACAACTAATGAAAACACATAGAACACAAAACCTACTGTTCACAATGAAAAAGATTAGTGCAATAATAGCCGCGGGAGCATTACTGGCCATAGGATTCAATACAAGCGCATACGCTCAATTCAAATGCCAAATACCACTACCCAGAGATCTCGTGCAGCTCAGCAACGACAACATTATACTCTCTCATGAACAGACCGATGCAGAGGTGTATGTGCAATACAAAGAGCCAAAGCATGTCTTCTTTTGCAGCAGCCAGTGGATGAAAGCTACTGAGAAAGATGGGAAAATAACAATACAGGCTACACCTAACGAGTTCTTTTCGCCAAGAACGGCGCACATCATTATCACCACCGAGAAAAATAACGTTAGCAGAGTAATCACCGTGACGCAAAATCCTGAGCCGGGACACAACGAATATTACAGCATGCCCAAGGGCGACAATATACTGCCGCTGGCAGATATGGACCTCTCCAAAGCTACGCATGATAATTTTATTTCCGAGGTGCTAAAGAATGTATCAATCGATGGTCACAAAATACGTATAAAGAACAATACCTATGAGTCGGCAATCGCCACTCATGCCAAATCGATGTTTAAGATAAAACTCAATGGCGCACAAAAATTTGTGGCCGACATAGGTATTGATGATGATATACTGACACGCACAGTGGACAACCACGGCAACGTGCTCTACTATGTGCTGCTCGACGGCAAGCAGGTGGCAACGGGACTCATTACCGTCATGGACAAAAAGGCTGTCCATCTGGATATCGACACAAGTGGGGCAAAAACGATGGTCCTTCTGTTTGACACCAACGGATCAAGTTGGGGCGACCATGTGGATATGGGCAACCCGTATTTTGTATTGACAACCGGCAAGCCGGAACTGATAGAATAGGTGAATCTGCGAACTTACGTAAGCACTGCAGTATGGCTGCTGCCGGTAAGTATGGCGGCAGCAGTGGCTTTGTGGGCGCTGAAAATGCCGCTGTCGTGGACTGCCGTCGCGGGACTGCTGACGGCGCTGGTCTGCACGATTGCACTGCGCCTGGCGAGCAATGAGCTGCAACTAATAAGGGTGAGAAGTTGGGCGGTTAGTGCGCTCTTCGTTTTGCTGATGGCAGTGTGCACGCCGATTCACCAATGGTCGCCAACGAGCATGGCGATATGTGTGCTTTATCTCACCCATATCATCTCCCTTCTTTTCTCTACCCATACGCGCAGTCCGCAGCTGTGCATCTTTATCAGTAGTTGTGGTTTGGCGGGAATGTCGATGATCTTCCCTCCATGCATCGTGCTGCTGGTGCCGATGCTGCTGGCTATGGTGGTGTTCCTCCGCTCCATATCAGGGCGCGCATTGGCGGCTCTTATTTTTGGTCTTTTACTTCCCCTCGAAGTATGGGTGGCATGGCATCTCGTGACTACGGGTATGCTGCCTGATTTGTCAATGCCCAATGTCCAATTGTCATTTTTCAATTCTTCAACTTTTGAATTCTTCAATTCTCAATTAATAATTCCCTTCTTCCTACTATTCTTCTCCCTCCTCTCCCTCATACATTATCTGCGCACCAGTCTCAACGACCGTACTGAGACCCGTATGCACTATTTCTCTGTGATTGCAGAGTGGCCTGTACTGGTGGGATTGTTGCTGGTAGGGCAGCAGGCAACGGGAGGCATAGCCACAACGTTGATAGTATGTGGCAGCATATTGATTGCCCACTGGATGGTGTTTGCCCGAGGCTGGATAGCTGATGTGTTATTCTTTATTTTCCTGGCGGTATGTATATACTTGGCATTACCTCTTTCATAGCGCAGTACGGCTATACCGGTATGGGTATGGCGGCATTTTTGGCGGGCAGTTTCATCCCCTTCAGTAGTGAGGCTATTCTGACCGGACTTTATGCCGGCGGTCTGGAACTTTGGCCGCTAATCATGGCAGCCACGATAGGTAATGTGCTGGGAGGAGTATTCAACTACTGCATCGGCCGACTTTGTAACGAAGGATGGGTTTATCGTCTGTTTCGCATCAAGGAGGAGAAACTGGAGAGCACAAAACTCAAGGTACGCAAATACGGAGCATGGATGGGTCTGCTAGCTTGGCTGCCGATATTGGGCACTGCCATCACGATTGCACTCGGCGTACTCAGAGTGAATTTCGGAAAATCTCTTGTTGCTTTTACTATAGGCAAATTCCTACGCTATCTTGCGTTGGGCTATATCCTGTCGCTGACGTAGGCCTACGAATGATAATGCTGCGCCAGTCCGCCTTGTGCTGTTTCTTTATATACTGACGGCAGGTCGTGACCGGTTTGTTTCATCACCTTTACCACCTTATCGAAGCTTACGGAGTGGCGTCCGTCGGTCAGCGCCGAATAGAGGCATGAGTCCATCGCCCGGACTGCTGCGTAAGCGTTGCGCTCTATACATGGTATCTGCACCAATCCGCAAACGGGGTCGCAGGTCATGCCGAGGTGATGCTCCAGTCCCATCTCGGCGGCGTATTCTATCTGGGCTATGCTGCCGCCGAATAGTTGGTTGGCAGCTGCCGAAGCCATAGCGCAGGCTACGCCCACTTCTCCTTGACATCCCACCTCTGCGCCTGAGATGGAGGCGTTTTCTTTTACCACGTTGCCGAAGAGACCGGCGGTAGCAAGGGCTCGAAGTATCTGAGTGTCTGTGAAATGATGTTTCTCCTGTATTTGGAAGAGCACGGCTGGCATCACACCGCATGAGCCGCAAGTGGGTGCCGTAACAATCTTTCCGCCAGAGGCGTTAACCTCTGCCACAGCCAGCGCATAGGCAAAAGTCACTCCCTTGGCTTGCAACGAGGGAGTCATACTATTGGAGCGCACAAAGAACTTGGCCGCTTTGCGCTTGAGATGAAGCACTCCGGGCAGCACCTCCTCGTCCGACAGTCCCTGGCGAATGGCTCCGCACATAGTTTGCCACACCTCACCCAGATAATCCCAGAGGTCAGGTTGCTCGCGTTCCTTAACATATTCCCAGAAATTCATTCCCTGCCGATCGCAGTAGTCGAGAATGTCAGTCATTCGCGTCAGGTCGTAGATGTCGGGTGACTCCTCATGGAGATATTTGGGAGTCTCTTCTTTGAGTGCTCCGCCTCCCACACTATAGGCCGTCCACTCATCGAGTGTTCTGCCCTCATCATTGAGAGCTTCAAACTTCACAGCATTGGGATGTAAAGGCAAAAATGTTTGCGGCTCCCATACAATGTCTATCTGGCGGTCGGCCTGACGAAAGACATCAATCACAGCCACATCCGTAAGGTGTCCTTTTCCGGTAGCGGCGAGACTGCCGTAGAGGGTTGCGCGGAAAGCGTTAGCGTCGGTGTGTTGCGAAAGGAAGATTTCGGATGCTCTGGCCGGTGCCATAGTGTGTGATGAACTGGGGCCGTGGCCGATGCGGTAGATTTCTTTTATTGATTTCATAGTAGGATAGGTTGTTCTGTGATGTTGCGGTTTACGTGTATTATCCTGCGAGCCTGTTGGCGTATGGCACTCACGTCGTGAGTCACTAGCAGTATGGCGCAGTCAGAGTGGTCCCATAGGTTTCGGAGCATAGTGTACATCTGCTGTTGGCTGTCGGGGTCTATGTAGGTAGTAGGTTCATCGAGGATGAGCAGTCTGGGTTCACCCACCAGTGCTCGTGCCATTAGTGCGTGTTGCCGCTGTCCGCCGCTGAGTTCGGCCAATGAGCGCTCTGCCAGTTGGTCGAGGTCCATGCGTTTTATTATGTTGCTGACCTGTTGTCGCTCGTCGCGATTGAGGTGTCCCGTCAGCCCTTTGCCTCCCAGTAGTCCTGCGCTCACCACTTCACGCACCGTGATAGGGAAGCGGAAGTCGAATGCCAGATACTGCGGCAGGTAACCAATCTTCATGTCATGGGTCTCGGAACCATCGGGCAACCGGTAGGTGATGGTGCCTTGCGTGGGTTCAGTGAGTCCGAGGATAGCTTTTACAAGTGTGGTCTTTCCTCCGCCGTTAGGCCCTATCACTCCGATATAGTCGTGCTCGGCGATAGTAAGACTTACATTTTGTAGCGCCACCGTCTGTCCATAGTTGACAGATAGGTTGTTTATTTCTATAAGGGGTTTGTTAGACATGGCTGTTTACTTTGTAACTACTGAACCCTTCAGCGCCTCAGCTATGCGGCTCATCTCTGCAGTCCAATCCGGAGAGAGAGGATTTATTATCACTACTTTGGCTCCAATCTGTTGGGCTATCTGTCGGGCGCTGTTGTCAGCAAATTCTCGTTGCACCATCACCACTACGGCACTGTCAGCCTTAGCCTCGTTGACCAGCTCTTGCAATGAAGCGGGAGTAGGTTCTTTGCCGTCTTTCTCTATGGCGAGTTGCCGCAGACCGTAATCATGAGCAAAATGTGTCAGAGCGGGATGAAAAACCACAAAAGTGCGCGAGGGCAAATCGTTGAGCTGAAGGCGCAGAGCATTGTCAAGCGAATCCACTGTAGCCTCGGCTTCTACAAGACGGCGGGCATAGTCATCGGCATGCAGGGAGTCCATCGCTGTCATAGCTGCAGAGATATTTCGGAGGATCTGCTTTACGTTACGCGGTGAGGTCCATGTATGGGGGTCATAATCTGCATTAGGAACCCCCGCCGAAGTGTCTATCACCTGTAGTTCGGGTAGCTCCGACTGCACGGCAGGTATCCATGTTGTCTCTATGCCCAGCTTGCCAATCTTAAACAAAGCTCGTGCTCCGGTGAGTTCTTTCATCTGTACCGGCGACGGGTTATATTGCTCCGGACTAAATCCTGCGGGCACAACGGTGCTCACCGTCCATTCATCACCGGCTATCCATTCCACCATCGTGCAGAGCGGCTCTACAGTGGCCGACAGACAGCGACTCTGTGCCGCCTCCTGCGAGGATGTACATGAGGTGAGCAACAGGACACCCAGCCAGAGTGCGCCGGTAGCTTCACACATACTGTAAAGGATTCGGAACAATGCTTTCATGCCGCAAAGGTAGTAAAAAAATTTGATAAGTAAGAAATGCGCAAGAAAAAAATTCCTTGCTTACGCTTTCTCCTTTACTCCTTTTTTATTACTTTTGCACCCTCATTCACACACACGCACGCATACCTTATATAATATGAAGCTACTACATACTGCCGACTGGCATCTGGGCGATAGTTTTCACGGTTATGACCGCGATAGTGAGCATCGCCATTTTCTCAACTGGTTGAGCGAGGTAATTGATACTGAGCAACCCGATGCTTTGCTTGTGGCCGGCGATATTTATGACAATGCCAATCCCTCGGCACAGGCCGAAGAGATGCTCTTCAATTTTATGGCCTCCGTCAAGAGCCGCCACAATAATCTAAGGATTATTCTTACCGCCGGCAATCACGACTCGGGGCGCCGCTTGCAGGCTCCCGCTCGACTGCTCAGGGATGTGGGCGTGGAAGTGATAGGCGTAGTTCCCACCGATGCCGAGGGCAACCAGCTTCCCGACAAAATGATAATTCCCGTCAGCGCAACTGACGACCCCGAAGACCGCGCCTTAGTGTTGGCGGTGCCCTATTTGCGAATCAGCGACTACGACAGCAAGAGCGGCAGCGCTACCGAGGGAGTACGACAGTTCTTCAGCATGCTGGTCAAAAGGGCTAGGAAGTCGTATGGCAAGGACATTCCTATCGTCATCATGGCTCATCTCTATGCTGTGGGGTCGGAGATTGCGGCTCTGGAGCATAGTGAGCGACTGGTGGTGGGCGGTGAAGACTGCATCGATATCACCGGCCTCGACAATGACGTGGCTTACGTTGCGCTGGGTCACATCCACAAGCCTCAGCAAGTGGGTGGCAATGACCGGATGATGTTCTATGCCGGCAGTCCGCTCCCAATGAGTTTTTCCGAAAAAGGCTATCCCCGAGGCATTAACAAGATTACTCTCGGAGCAGGCGGAGTCGTTGTTGACCGCATCGATTACTCTCCGCTGCGTGAGATCAAGTCGCTGCCGTCAAGCGGAGCAGCTTCGTTGACCGACATTATGCAGCAGATAAATGCTCTGCCCAAGGCAAGCAGGGAAGATGCCGACCGCTGGCCCTACCTCGAGGTTCGACTCAAGGAATCTGAGCCAAGTCCCACAGCGCCCACCGAAATCCTGAGTGCGTTGCAAGAGAAAGCCGTACGGCTGTGCCGGCTTGTGAGGGTGATTCCCGAAGACAGTACTCCCACCAAGCAACGCAAGATGAAATCCTTGGAGCAGTTGCGCAACATCAGTCCGCTCGACATCGCCCATGATGCTTACCTCCAAGCTACCGGTCAGGAGATGAGCGACGAACTGGCAGCCAGATTCAAGCAGGCTGCCGACAAAGCTGCCACCATCAACGATGAAAACCTCTAACCCCCTCACATTGTCCCTATGAAGATAGACAAGATAGAAATATGCAACCTCGCCTCGATAGAGGGAGAACAAGAGATTGACTTTACCTCCGAGCCGCTACGTTCGGCAGGTCTCTTTGCCATTACCGGCAACACCGGTGCCGGCAAGAGCACCATCCTCGATGCTGTATGCCTGGCTCTATACAATGAGGCTCCCCGTCTGGGAAACAAGGAAAAGGGAGGCAAGAGTGCCGAAGACGACACCGTTAGCGCTTATAGTCCGTGCAACGTGCTTCGTCGCGGAGCCACTACAGGATATAGCCGCGTCACCTTCTCACTCAACGACAACAGTCAGTACCTCGCCACCTGGACCGTAGCACTCAATCGCAATAACAAGTTCAAGCCCATACAGCGCGAACTCATCCAGCTCAAGCCGCGGCGCACCACGTTGGCCGACAAAGCAACCGAGGTACAGAACCTCATCCGCCAGATTGTCAAGCTCGACTACAACCAGTTTACCCGCACCGTCATCCTGGCACAAAACAGTTTCGCCAACTTCCTCTCCGCCAAGAAAGGTGAGAAGTCGCAACTGCTGGAGAAAATCACCGGCACCGAGATTTATGCTAAAATCTCCAGCACCATTTTTTCCGAGACCAAGGAGGCAGAGCAGCAGCTCACAGGAGCTACTCAGCTTATGGAGGGACTAAGCAAAGGCACTCTGGAGCCCGAAGACTTGCAGCGCACCCATGAAGACCTGCAGTTGCGCACCGGACAGCAGACAAAGTATAAAGACGAGATACAGCGTGCCCAGAGTAGCCTCGACTGGCTCACTCGTTACGAGCAGGCTCAAGCCGAACTGCAGACCAAGAAGCAACGTCTCGAAACAGCAAGGCAGCGCTACGATGCTATCTATGACAAGCGCCACGACCTGGAGCGACACGATATGCTGCAGCCCTTCGCCAACACCTATATCAGTCTCACCCAAGCTGAGGCCGACCTTCATCGACTCCAGGAGCAGACCTCTGTATTGCAGGCTAAAGCTGAAGAGCTTGGTCATGAGGCTGATAATTGCCACAACCGCTATACCGAAGCCAACAACCGACTGCTCGCAGCACAGCAAAACCAGCATCTTCAGCAGCCTAATATTAATAAGGGACGACGCATTGACGGCCAGATGACAGCCATGCTCGAAACGCTTCGCACCATCAACGATGACCTGCATCGCAACAACGAGGAACTCAAGCAGCGACAGGACGACCGCAACAGTAAGGAGGCTGAGCTCAACGACTGCAGCAAGCGACTCGCTGATGCCCGTCTCGCTATGCAGACCATACGTCAGCACCAGACGATGGTGTCGCAGATGGAGTATGTCCGCACCCACCTGCAGAAGATGAATGATCTGCGACTCGGCTTGCAGGAGGCGCAAAACACACTCGCCGAGTATAACGTAAAACTCAAGGACTGCAGAGAACGCGAAAAAGTAGAAGAGAGCAATGCTCAGCAGCTCACCGAAAACCTCACAAGGCTTCAGGCCGAGCTCTTGTTACACAAGCAGGCCAATCAGGGGCTCAGCTCCCATGAGCTCCAGAACCATTACACCCGCCTCTCCGACCTTACGCTGCGCTCCACTAACGCCATCCAGCTGTGGGATCGCATCGACCGCCGTTACACTGAACTTAGCAATAAGACCGACGATCTGCGGCGACGCAAGAGCAGTCAGCAACAGCTGGGCGATAAGCTCACCCACCAGCAGATACTGGTGGAGAAACTGGCCTACGCCTATGAGCAGATACACCGCACCTACACCCTCAGCCAAAGCTCCGATGTCACCAATATGCGCCAAGCCCTCGTCGAAGGCTCGCCGTGTCCGCTGTGCGGCTCCACTCACCATCCTTACCATGCCGATTCAAACCAGCAGCTCACCGAGTTGATGGCCACTCTCACCGAACAGCATAAGGAGGCTCGTATCAACCTCAATACCGCCAAGGAGGAATTATCCGAAATACAGCAAACCTATACTGCCGAGCAAGGAAGGCTGGCAGTGGAAGACGACCTCATGCAGCGCTTAACCGAAGAGCAGGCGGTTGACATCAGGGCATGGAAGGACTATGCAGACCTTGACCCCAGCTTCAGCCAATGCGATGAGAACGTGAACCGCTCCAACCGCCGCATCATGCTCCGCCAGATTAACGATGGCGCAACCCGCGACCGCGATCAGGCATACACCCGTCTTATGGATTTCACCCGTCATCAGGACGAGATCAACCGCATCAGCGACGAGATAAAATCCCTGCAACAGCAGCTCACACTCAACTCGCGCAATCAGACACAGATAAAGGCCGACCTGCAGTTGCTCGACAAGTATATCTCCACAACCCAGGCCGCCATCGAGACCAGCAAGCAGCAGCTTGACGCAGCTCGCGCCACCCTCGACCCCATCGTCACCATCAACCAGTGGCATTCCCTCTGGGAACAGTCGCCCGAAGCCTTCGATCGCGAGCTTGTGGCCCTCCGCGATAAGTGGAGCTCCAATACTGACATATTAGAACAGGAAGAGAAAAACCACTTCCGCCTGCAGCAGCAACTCAGCAGCCTTGATAAGGCTGCCGGTGACTTGCAGGCTCAGCAGCGCGACCTCAATTCCAAAGCCGATACAATCCAGCAGGATGTCAACAAACTCAAGGCAGAGCTCAACGCCCTCTTTGGTGGTAATTCGGTAGATAAAGAAGCCGACCGCCTCGACAACGCCATCAAGATAGCCGATGCCGATACCCAGCAGGCCCTCGCCAAATACAACGAGATACACGAGAAACTCAATCAACTCTCCGGACAGATTAAGACCTTAAAACAGCAGAGCGCAGAGCGCGAACAGGAGTTCCACAATCTTCATACCGAACTCGACATCGCTATCGCCCGCTTCAATAATCAGCATTCCGACACCACCACCCTGCAGTACCACGAGCTTAATCGCTACTTCTCCAACCCGCAGGGATGGAAAGAACTCCGTACACACATCGACAATGTCAAGAGCAACCTCGATGCCGAGCAGATAAAGATGCAGACTGCCGAAGCCGCTCTGGCCAAGCTCACCGGTGAACCCATCGCGGCTGGGCTCGACTACGAAGGTGCCGACCTAAAATCCCTAAAGTCAATCCTTTCAACACAGATATCCGACCTGCGCAAGGAACTCGAAGAGGTGGAGAAGCATATCCACAACCTCAATTTCAGCATCGCCAACCACGAACGCAGCATAGCAAATATGCGCCACTACCAGCCCGAACTGGAAAAGGCGCAGCAGAACTATGCCCACTGGCGCAGGCTATGCGACGTGCTCGGTAGTGCCGACGGCAACGCTTTCCGCGAGATAGCACAAAGCTACACCTTTGAGATACTCGTGGACTACGCCAACCTGCAGCTTGCCGACCTCACCCCACGCTACACCCTCCAGGCGCGCAGCGGCACATTGCAGCTGCAAGTCATCGACCACCACATGCTCGACCGCCAGCGGGCTGTCAACACCCTCTCCGGAGGCGAGACCTTCCTGCTCAGCCTCGCACTGGCTCTCGGACTTAGCGCCCTCTCCAGCAACAACCTTGAGATAGGGAGCCTCTTCATCGACGAAGGATTCGGCAACCTCGATGACCACAACCTCAACCTCGTCATCGATGCCCTGAGCAACCTGCAGAACACTCAGCATCGGCAGGTAGGAGTCATCAGCCACACCGAGCTTATCCACTCCCGCATATCCCCAAAGATAGACCTCGAGCCGCAGCCCGGAGGCAAAAGCAAAATCACGATAAAATAAGTGGACAACGCCAGAATAATCATTCGGTTAACAAAGCCATCCCTGCTTGCCAGCATCAGGAGGGGATTCCTTTGGCTGCGCCAACTCTTCGGCTCCCGTTGTGTGCAGTCGCCGTCGGTCTATGCCTTCGTGACCAATGTGCTTCGCAACCGCACAGCCTACTACGCATACCGCGACCGTCGCAAGCAACTGGAGAAACTCAGTCGTCGCCAGCGCAAGATGGCAAAACTCTTCTTCCGCCTTGCAAACGCCACCCAGGCCAGCAGCGTGCAACTGCCAGCCTCGTGTATGTGCTATTCCCCCTTCATCCTCAGCGGATGCTCCTCCACCCGCATCAACGTCAGCAACACCGCTGACACCATCGAGTTTCAAGTAGCCTCCACAACGAATAATGTTCAATGTTCAATGTTCAATGTTCAATGTTCAAT
>JAFZXF010000112.1 GCA_017616915.1 Bacteroidaceae bacterium | reverse complement strand
GCGAAGGCCTTCATGATGATTTCGTAGCCTACTCCGTTAAGGTCGCCGTGTGTAATGCCTATTTTCAGTTTTTCCATGCGATGAATGTTTTATATTTATGATAAGATCGTAAAGTCGTGCAAAATTAGTTCTTTCTTTTTTAACGGCAAAGGAAAACGTCAAACTATTTAAAATGCTCAATGCTCAACGTTCAACGTTTCTTCGTGTTCAGCAGTCCGCACGCTGCCGCGATGTCCTGCCCTCGTGAGGCTCTAACTGTAGCGAACAGTCCTTTCGAGGTGAGGTAGTTGCGAACATGCATCAGTCGCTCGGTGGTGGCTCCTACGTAGGGGCTGTCGGGGATGGCGTGGAACGGTATAAGGTTGACTCTGCAGTCGAGCCCGCGGAGCAGTTTGACAATCTTGTCGAGGTGGTGCACCTTGTCGTTGAGTCCCTCGAAGAGGATGTACTCAAACGAGAGGCGGCGCTGGTGAGAGCCTTCTCGCGTGAGTCCTTCATCGATGTCGCGGCAGAAGTCCTCGTGTCGCAGCATCTCCACCACATCCTCTATCGGATAGGGTTTCTGTGCCGGCATGTGGTCGGCTCGGTCACGGCCAAAGGCGAAGTGGAGGCTGATAGCAAGGTTGCAACGGCTTTCACGGATGAATCGCTGCATGCCCTTCATCAATCCTACGGTTGACACGGTGATGCGTTTCGGACTCCATGCCAGTCCCCATTCGGCGGTGAGCACCTCCAGGGCACGCATTACTTCATCGGTGTTGTCGAACGGTTCGCCCTGTCCCATGAACACTATGTTGGTGAGGCGCTCAAACTCCGGCAGCGAGTATATCTGGTTGAGAATCTCGGCGGCGGTAAGGTTGGCCTCGAAGCCCTGACGACCGGTCATGCAGAAGCGGCAGCCCATCTTGCAGCCCACCTGACTGCTGACGCAGAGCGTTGCTCTGTCGCCGTCGGGGATGAAGACGCTCTCCACTGTGTGTCCGTCGGTCACAGCGAAGAGGTACTTCACGGTGCCGTCCTTCGATACCACTCTGCGCACCGGTTTGCTTCTGCCCAACTCATAGCGCTCGCTGAGCAACTCACGCACCCGCTTCGAGACATTGGTCATCTCGTCGAAGCTGAATATCTGCTTCTTGTAGAGCCACTGCGTCAGCTGCTTAGCGACAAAGCGTGGCTGCTGCAGTTCCGCCACTACGGTCTCGATTTCTTTGGGCGTTAAGCCCGATATCTGTTTCTTCATAACTACTTTTTCTGTGGTTAGCTCCCTATCGGTCAGATTACTATCACCTTGCGTCCTTCCACCCTGAAGTGTATCTCCACTCCGGCGAAGTTCATGCCGTACACTCGTTCGCTGTCGTCCTGATAGCGTGGTCTCGGGTCGGCTGCCAGCACTCCGCGGAGCGCCTCCGCCTTGTCTTCGCCCAGCTTGCGGATGATGGATTCGGGCATTGCTACCTCTAATTTTGTCCGGGTGCCTGAGGAAAGTTCTATATTATTAGTGTCGGCCCCCTGTAACAAGGCTCTTGCTTCGGGATGCGCATCGGTGTAGGGTAGGTAGGGCTTGATGTCGTAAATTGGCGTGCCGTCCATTAGGTCGGCACCGCCCACTAATAGCACCGGACCGTCTTTCGCCTCGTAGTCGATGCCGAGTAGCCGTACGGCACTCAGTCCGATGCTGTTGGGACGGTAGGGCGAACGTGTGGCGAAGACTCCCACTCGCTCATTGCCGCCAAGACGCGGCGGACGCACTGTGGGACTCCACTCTTCGCGGTGGGCTTCGCTGAAGTCCCAGAGCAGCCAAACATAGTCGAATCCTTCCAGTCCTCGCAGAGCTTCTGGCACACGGTACTCCTTATTAAATACTATGCGTGCACGCAGCTCGGGCACTATGCCGCTCTGTCTCGGCACACCGAATTTGCTACCGAAGTCGGTTTGTATCTTTGCGATTATTTTCATCCGGGCTGCAAAGTTACGAAATATTTATGAAATAATTTGACATTATTTAAAAATGTTTACTTTTCGCATCGAAAGTGCTGTGTTTATAACTTTTATACCTGAAAAATTATACGCATATCGAAAGAAAATACTAATTTTGCACGCAATTTTTACACAAAGTGGCATAAACATACACATTTAATCATGATAACATTCATTGTCAGTTTCTTAATGCTCATTCTGGGCTACCTCATCTACGGTCGTATCGTAGAACGTGTTTTTAGGCCCGACGCCAAGGCTCAGACACCCTGTTTCACCCACAGCGACGGAGTGGACTACATCCCAATGCCGACGTGGAAAGTCTATCTGATTCAGTTCCTTAACATTGCGGGCACCGGTCCCATCTTCGGTGCCATTCAGGGTATCCTGTTTGGTCCGGCAGCTTACTTTTGGATTGTGCTGGGTTGCATCTTTGGCGGTGCTGTCCACGACTACATGAGCGGAATGCTATCCGTTCGCAAGGGCGGTGTCAGCTTGCCCGAGATAATCGGTGATGAACTGGGCAGCGGTGCCCGTGCCACGATGCGCTTCGTCACAATGCTGCTGATGATACTAGTAGGTGCCGTGTTTGTTACCACACCCGCCGACTTGCTCGACGGTATGGCTGTTGACGACGGCTTCCTGTGGTCAAAGACTTTCTGGGTAGTCATCATCTTTGCCTACTATATCCTGGCCACCTTGCTGCCCATCGACAAGCTCATCGGGCGCATCTATCCCATCTTTGGCGTAGCGTTGCTGGTGATGGCTGGCGGCTTGGCTTACGGCATTTTCGCCTGCGACGGCGCTATGCCTGAGATTACCGAGGCGTTCACCAATCATCATCCCAACAGCACGATGCCTATCTTCCCCGGTCTCTTCATTACCATTGCCTGTGGTGCGGTGAGTGGTTTCCACGCCACTCAGAGTCCTATGATGGCCCGCTGTATGCAGAATGAGCGACTGGGTCGCCGCGTGTTCTACGGAGCCATGATTACCGAGGGCCTTGTGGCACTCATCTGGGCTGCTGCCGCCATCAAGTTTGCCGACAGCCTCGGTATAGCTGGCGACACTCCTTACGAGAAGCTCGTCACCGCTATGACCAATCCTGAGACCGGCAAGGCTTCGCCTGCAATCCTTGTCAACCTGATATGTAATAGTTGGCTCGGTGCCGTGGGTGCCGTTATGGCTATCCTCGGAGTCGTTGCCGCGCCTATCACTAGTGGAGACACCGCATTCCGCTCCGCCCGACTGATTGCTGCCGACTTTATGAGGATTAAGCAGAATAAGATTTACAAGCGCCTTATCTTGTCGGTGCCCATCTTCGCCGTGAGCGCCGTGCTGATGTTTGTCAACTTTGACATCCTTTGGCGCTATTTCGGGTGGTTCAACCAGACCTTGTCGGTATTCACCCTATTGGCTGTCACCGTCTATCTGGCACGTCTTCGCAGAGTCTATTGGGTTACGCTTGTGCCGTGTCTGTTCATGATGGTGGTGTGCACCACTTATATTTGCATTGCTCCTGAAGGGTTCACTCTTCCCCATCCGGTGAGCTATGCCATAGGCATCGGTGTCACGGTTGCTGCTGCAACGTGGTTCTTTGTCTGGAAAAACGCAAAGTGCAGGTTGCAAAACTAGTATATTTTTCTTGCAATTTGACACAAAATAAATTTACCTTCACATCGCCGGCATAAAAAGTGTGCCAGCGATGTGAATTTTGTTGTGTATTTTTACTATCTTTGCCGACGTTTTTCACGTTTTTTCTAAATCACTCACTTTCATGCGCCAACTGAAGATTGTACAGGGAATTACCAACCGCCAGGAAGCCGGTATAGGTAGCTATCTGAGCGAGGTAAGCCGTATCCCCATGATTTCTACCGAGGAAGAGGTGCTGCTAGCGCAGCAGATTCACAAGGGCGACACCGCCGCTATGGAAAAACTGGTGTGTGCCAACCTTCGATTTGTGGTCAGCGTTGCCAAGCAGTACAGCAATCAGGGTCTGAGTCTCAACGATCTCATCGATGAGGGCAATATAGGCCTTATCCGTGCTGCAGAGAAATTTGACGAGACCCGCGGATTCAAGTTTATCAGCTACGCCGTGTGGTGGATTCGCCAGAGCATCCTGCAGGCTATCAGCGAGAACAGCCGCATTGTACGTATGCCCCTCAATCAGGTTGGTTTCCAGAGCAAGCTCAACAAGGCTCGCGTGGAGTTTGAGCAGAAAAATCAGCGTGAGCCTTCACCCGAGGAACTCGCTGAACTCGTAGATGCCGATGTGGAGAAGGTCGCACTGGCTATGGGTAACACCGGAAAGAAGATATCCGTTGACACGCCCTACCAGAACGATGAGACTACCACTATGGCCGACAATATGACCTACGAGAACGACAAGCCCACCGATGACAACATGGAGCATGAGTCGCTCGCCCGCGATCTCTCTGTTGCTCTGAAGTGCCTCACTCAGAAGGAGCAGAAAGTGCTCGCTATGCTCTTCGGAATAGGTGAGCGCGAGAAGACTGCCGAGGAGGTGGCTCAGATTCTTGGACTCAGCCGTGAGCGCGTTCGCCAGATTAAGGAACAGGCCATCAACCACATCAACGAGAAGGTTAATGTGCAGGTACTCAAGAAGTATCTGTAAGGCATGGATCCACGCCACATTCATATCAGCGACTACAACTATCCTCTGCCGTCGGAGCGCATAGCCCGCTACCCCGTTGCAGAGCGTGACCAGTCGAAGTTGCTCGTATATGACAAGGGCAACATCTCTCAGCATCGTTTTAGTGACATCTCAGAGTTACTGCCCGCTGACACCCTACTGATTTACAATAACACCAAGGTTATACAAGCGCGCCTTCGCTTCCACAAGGAGTCGGGTGCGCTTATTGAGATATTCTGCCTTGAGCCCTACGCTCCCCGCGACTATCAGGAGAACTTCCAGCAACGCGGCTCGTGCGAGTGGCTCTGCCTTATTGGTAACAAGCGCAAGTGGAAAGAGGGGAAGCTCAATGTCCAATGCTGCTTGCGCAGCAAGTCGGAATCTATTCCCCAAGGGCTCAATGCTCAATCCTCAATTCCACTGACTTTGTCAGCGGAAATAGTCGGCCAGCACGGCAGCAGCTTCATCATACGCTTCGAGTGGACAGGTGATTGTCAACTCCCTTCCTTCTCCGAAGTTCTCGAGAGCTTGGGCGAACTACCCATCCCTCCCTATCTTAATCGTGATACAGAGGAGGGCGACAAGCGCACTTACCAGACAGTCTATTCCAAAGTTGAAGGCTCAGTGGCAGCGCCTACTGCCGGACTCCATTTCACCGACCGTGTGCTGAACGCTCTCGATGAAAAGGGGATTGAGCGCGATGAGGTAACGCTCCATGTTGGTGCCGGCACCTTCAAGCCCGTCAAGAGTGAGCAGATGGAGGACCACGAGATGCACTCCGAGACTATCTTCGTAACGCGCCGTACCATAGAGCGACTTCTCGCCCATCAATGTCGTTGCACCGCAGTTGGCACCACCTCCGTACGCACTATCGAGAGCCTATACTATATTGGTCTCAAACTGCTACGCAATCCTCACCTGGCGGAGGACCAGCTTGCCGTCACCCAGTGGGAACCGTACGATAAGGAGAAAGGGAGTAAGGAGGAGGGTCTTTGTTTGGAGTCTTTGCTCCATTGGATGGACTACAACCACACTGACAGTCTTCACACCAGTACCCGCATCATCATTGCCCCCGGGTATCGATATCATTTCGTGGAGCGTATCATCACCAATTTTCACATGCCTCAGAGCACCCTTCTATTGTTGGTCAGCGCCTTCATCGGTGATGATTGGCGTCGCGTGTATGACTACGCCCTCTCCCACGACTTCCGTTTCCTCAGCTATGGCGACAGCTCCCTGCTGATTCCGTAAAAATGGTATAAAACAAACATAGGTTTATGATAATAGATTTCAATAGGATGGAGGAGGTCGCTACCCCCCAGTTCAAAGGAGGAACAGGTGACGCAGTGTTCCGTACATATAATGACGGAACGAATAAGATAATGTTGGGACGACTAGACACAGGGTGTAGCATTGGCAACCACCTACACGAGACGAACAGCGAGATAATATACGTCCTCAGTGGGGAGGCGCGATGCCTATATGACGGCACCGAGGAGCAACTTAACGCGGGGATGTGCCACTACTGCCCGCAGGGGCATGAGCATTCGCTAATCAATGCGAGCGAATCGACACCCCTAATCTTCCTGGCTATCGTAAGTAATTGTTAATCCTATGAGGAAAGTATTTATCGTTTTAGCTTTACTCCTTGCCGGTAATGTGGTGCAGGCAGCAGAGAAGAGTTTACGACAGTTGCAGCAGGAGTTCGTGGATCTGCGCTTCGGTATGTTCATCCACTTCAACATCCCCACCTTTGCGCCTGAGGATTGGCCAGACCCCGATATGCCCGTCTCTGCCTTCAACCCCACGAAGCTGGATTGCCGCCAATGGGCACGGGCTGCCAAGAGTGCCAACATGTCTTACGGATGCCTGACTACCAAGCACCACAGCGGCTTTTGTATCTGGGACACCAAGACAACGGATTACAACAGCATGAATTCACCCGTACATAAGGATGTGGTACGCGAATATGCCGATGCTTTCCGTGCCGAGGGCCTGAAAGTGATGCTCTACTTCAGCATCTTGGATACACACCACCGAATCCGCCCCGGTCATATCAACACCAAGAAGCAGACGGCTATGATTAAGGCACAGCTGACGGAACTGCTGACCAACTACGGCGAGATTACCGCCCTCATCATAGACGGATGGGATGCTCCCTGGTCGCGCATCAGCTACGACGACATCCCCTTCTGCGAAATCTACCGCCACGTGAAGAGCCTGCAGCCCAACTGTCTGGTAATGGACCTGAACGCTGCCAAGTACCCACGTGAGGGACTCTTCTATACCGACATCAAATCATACGAGCAGGGAGCCGGTCAGAAAATTAGCACCAGCGAAAACCAACTGCCCGCCCTGGCTTGTCTGTCTATCCAGCGTACCTGGTTCTGGAAGGAGAGTATGCCCACCGACCAGCTGAAGGATGTGAACTGGCTGATGAAGGAGAACGTGGAGCCCTATAACAATGCCTATTGCAACTTCATCCTGAACGTGGCTCCCAACCGTGATGGCCTGATGGACGACAATGCCGTTGAGGTACTCCGCAAGATTGGCAGCATCTGGAAGAACGAAGGTCCCACACAGCCCATCCCTGCGCAGGAGGCACCTATCATCGAACCTAATATTGCCAAGCATCAGCCGGCTGAATACAGTTGGAGCGAAGACTACGCCATTGGCGACTTTGCCAATGATGATAACTTCTCGACTTGCTGGACAGCTCACCCCTTAGTAGAACAGCCGTGGTGGGAGGTTACCATACCCAAGAACAGGGCTTTCCATCGCATTACCATTCTGGAGGGCAAGGCTGGCACCATTGAGGAATACCGTCTGGATTATTTGAGAAAAGGGAAATGGACAACAATTTTCGAGGGCAAAGCTAATCCTTGCAGACTAAAGCAACACACCTTCTCCGCTGTAAAAGCAGAGAAGGTGCGTATAACCGTCCTGCGCCACAAAGGCGAAGTGGAGATTGCTGAGTTTGGTGTTTATCAGGATTGTCCTTAACAGAATCTACATCAATGAGTCAGCCTCAAAAGGGATGCGCTTGCGGTAGGCACGCCCAGTAGCAGTGGCTATGAGCACACCATCCTGATTGGTAACACGCATGACGCACTGAGGCATCTTGGGGTGATTAACAACCTCGGTGGCCTCGGCTACAAGGTGATCGCCCAAATGGGCGGAAGTAAGGTAGTCAATGGTGTTGCTAATGCCAAGGGTGAGAATGCCGTGACTATTGCATACCGCTGCAAAGGCCAAGTCTGCGAGGGTAAAGATAGCTCCTCCCTGGCATACGTTGGCCCCATTGATATGGTTGGGCCCCACTGTCATCTCGGCCTTGGCATAGCCTTCGCGCACTTCAGTAAGCTGGATGCCGTTTTGGCGAGCAAAGATGTCGCTCTGGTTAAGGCGATTGAGGAGAGTCATTGAGAATTAGTTAAACCTTATCTGAGTCTGGATCTGGAGCATGTTGTAGTTCTTCTGCCACTTGGAGTTGGGGTCGCAGAAGGTCCACTGAGCCTGTATGCGGCACTTGCGGAAGAACCAGTACTGCAGGCCGAGGGTGTAGTTGGTCTGGTTGAAATGAGATGCGGTGTTGCGGTTAAACCAGTCAAAGGATGCGATAGCATCGAGCTTGTTGACTATGGGGACGGTGGTGGTGGCATAAGCGCCCTGACTCTGCACACCGCCATCCCAGCCTTTAAGATACTCGCCACGGAGGGTGAAGGGGCCAGTGTAGCTGGCACCGGCAGATATGCGGTGGCGGCGATAATTGTCACCCTCATGCACATCGGGATTGAAAGGGGAGTTGGCGATGGCGTGGCCGTGGCCGAGCTGTCCGCTGACAACGAAGCATAGAGGTGCGCAGGGCTTGTAGCTGAGTTTGAGCAGCATGTCCTTTGACTTGTTAAGGTCACGGCAGTTGATACCCTGTCCGTTCATGATGCCAAACTCGTAGCCAAAGCCTTTGAACGGCTCGCCGTAGATGAGGAAGCCGAGGTCACGACCGGTGTGCTTACCGAAGAGGGGGTCGCCGCCTATGCCGGCAAGGTAGAGCACGCTCTGCGAGTAGCAGTCGATGAGCTCAACGCTTGTGGGTGAGAGGGGGTTCTCTAGGGTGAGGGAGTTCTTGAATTGACCCATGCGGAAGCCGACGGCCTTATGGGGACGGAACTCGGTGTAGTATTCAAGCGGTTTGGCGTTGAAGTCGTGCATAAAGAGGAAGGACCATTGGTCGGTAATCTTTGCCTTTGCCCACACTACGGTGCGCTTGAAGTTGAAGGAGTTTTCGTTGGTGGTGGTGTTGTAGTCGTAACCGCCCTGTACGTATCCGTGAAGTTCGATGCGGTCAGAGATGTCCTTGAGCAGGTCATCGGCAGCGTTGGTCTGAGCGTTGACCATTGACCATTGACCATTGATTATTAATACAAATAGGAGGAAGAGTGATTTTTTCATATTATTGTTTCTTGAAGCAGTTGAACATGTGGTTGACCTTGTCGCGGCTCATCTTGGGGGTGAAGAGGCTTACTATCCACACTACCGGGAATCCGCCTACCATGGCGATGGCGCCACAGTTGATGGGATTGGCGATGGCATTGTCGGTGAGCATGTTGACAACGGTGATGCCTACGCCCCAGATGAAGGATGCCCATACGGCGGCGGGAGTAACGCCCTTCCAATAGAGACCCAGCATGAAGGGGGCGAGGAAGGCGCCCGCCAAAGCCCCCCAGGAGATGCCCATAAGCTGGGCGATGAAGGTGGGCGGGTTGAGCGCGATGAGCAGCGAAATGGCGATGAAGAAGACGATGAGCACCCGCATCACGATAACCTTGCGGCGCTCGATATTGCCCTCTACGGTGTCATCGATGGTGCCCTCAGGAGCTTCCTGGCTGCTGGCTTTCTTGTCACGATAGATGAGGTCGAGAGTCATGGTGGAGCTGGAGGTAAGCACTAGCGATGCAAGGGTGCTCATAGAGGCTGAGAGCACCAAGAGTACCACAAGGGCGATGAGGGCATCGGGAAGGGTGTTGAGCATGGCGGGCACAATGGAGTCGAAGGCTATCTTGCCGTCGGCATTGTAGATGGCGGGGCTGTCGAAGAGGCGCCCAAAGCCGCCAAGGAAGTAGCAGCCGCCAGCTATTACAAAGGCGAAGATGGTGGAGATGATGGTGCCGCGGCGGATGGCGCGGTTGTCGGTGATGGAGTAGAACTTACCAACCATCTGGGGAAGTCCCCATGTGCCGAGCGAGGTGAGCACCACGACTCCAAGCAGATTCCATGGGTCGGGCCCCAACCACGAGGCGAAGCCGCCACTGCTTGCCTCCGTAGCGCCATCAGCAGGCAACTCAGCCATCTTGCTGACCGCGGCGCTGAGACCGCCCTGCGAATTGAGCACAGCGGCAATGACCACCACGATACCGAAGATCATGACGATGCCCTGGATGAAGTCGTTGATGGCGGTTGCCTTGTAACCGCCCAAGATAACATAGACGGCGGTGAGCAAAGCCATGACGACAACACAATATTCATAAGGCACGTTGAAACCCATCTCGAAGAGGGTGGAGATGCCCTTATAGACACCCGCGGTGTAGGGAATAAGGAATACGAAGACTATGACTGAGGCTACTATGCGCAGATTCTCGCTGCTGAAGCGCAGACCGAAAAAGTCGGGCATAGTGCGCGAGTCGAGATGCTGGGTGAGCTGCTTGGTACGCTTGCCGAGGATGAGCCATGCGAGCAAACTGCCAATGACGGCGTTGCCAATGCCTATCCATGCGCTGGAAAGGCCGTACTTCCATCCAAACTGGCCGGCATAGCCGATAAACACTACGGCGCTGAAATAGCTGGTACCGTAAGCAAAGGCGGTGAGCCAAGGCCCCACCTTGCGGCCGCCAAGCACGAAACCGTCAACACTGCTGGCCTGCTTGCGGGAGTAGAGTCCTACGCCAATCATGATGGCGAAGAATACGATAACTAGTAAAATCTTGATAACCATGTTTTTTATTGGGTATTGATAATTGACCGGTCAGGACCGGATTTAGCTCTAAGTCCAGGGGGGCATGATGCCCCAATCTATATCTAAGTCCAGGTTGGAAAAGATTATTATAGCTCGCTGAGATTCTCCTCGCTGATGAAGTGCATCTTGTTGAGGCTGATGACTTCTCGGGCTTTGTCGGTGTCACCGGTGCGGAACACTATAATGCCCTTATCCTTGAGCAGGAAGGAGTACATGTAACTGATGTTTACATCGGCAGAGCCAAAGGCCTCGAAGACCTTGGCTGCTTGGCCGGGGGTATTGTCGATTTGCAGGGCAAAGACATCGTTCATCGTAACGCTGATGCCCTGCTCACGCAGCAGTCGGTAGGCCTGAGAGGGCTTGTCGCAAATGATGCGGTAGAGACCGTATTCCACTGTGTCCGACACGGTGGAGGCGATAATCTGTATGCCGGCCTGCTTGAGCACGTTGAGCACCTTGACAAGGCGACCGGCCTTGTTTTCTATGAAAACGGAAAGTTGGTGGATAGTCATGGTTTTTCGTTTTTGCGTTATTACGTTATTTCGTTATCACGTTATCACGACATTATTGATAGACTTTTCTCTTGTCAACCACGCGGACGGCCTTGCCTTCGCTGACAGGCAGAGTGCCGCGAGGTACGAGCTTCACACGCGGAGTGAGCAGTATCTCGTCCTTGAGGGCACGGGTTATATCCTTGTTGAGTTGTTGCAGACGTGCATAATCGTCGGTAAACATCTCGGCAAGCTCCACCTCTACGGTCATGTTGTCGTTGTCGTTATCGGTGGTGAGGGTGATCAGATAGTTGTTGCCCAACTCCTTGAAGTTCATCAGAATCTTCTCAATCTGGATGGGGAATATGTTGACACCGCGGAGCACCATCATGTCGTCAGAACGACCACGCATACGATCCAGACGGATGTGGTTACGTCCACAAGGACAGCTACGTCCCAATACACGGGTCAGGTCGCGGGTACGATAGCGCAGCAGCGGCATAGCCTCGCGGCAGAGTGTGGTGAGTACCAACTCGCCAATCTCACCATCGGGTACAGGCTGCAATGTCTCAGGATCTACAATCTCTACGATGTAATAGTCCTCCCAGAAGTGTAGACCATTCTGTTCCTGACATTCAAAACCTACGCCAGGACCGCACATCTCACTCATGCCGAATGAGTTGTATGCCTTGACACCCAACATCTCCTCGATACGCTTACGCTGTTCCTCAGAGTGGGGCTCGGCGCCGATAGCCAGCATCTTCAGTTTCGTATCACGACGGGGATCCACACCCTGCTCCTGCATCACCTCATAAAGACGGGTGACGTATGAGGGAACAGCATGGATGGCTGTGGTGCCGAAATCTTTGATGAACTTAATCTGTCGCAAAGAGTTACCTGCTGCAGCGGGGACGGTAAGCATACCCAGCTTCTCAGCGCCATATTGGAAACCCAAACCGCCGGTAAACATACCGTAGCCGCTGGAATTCTGGAATACGTCGTCAGGACGCAGACCTACCATCCAAAGGTTGCGGGCTACCTGGTTGGCCCATTCGTCAAGGTCACGCTTGGTGTGGAGGATGACGGTGGGATTGCCAGTGGTGCCGCTGGAGGAGTGGAGGCGCACACAGTCGCGGAGTGGCACGGCTGCCATACCAAACGGATAGCTCTCACGGAGATCCTGCTTGGTGGTGAAGGGCAGCTTGCGGACATCGTCAACGGTCTTGATGTCATCGGGAGTGATGCCCATCTCCTTGAACTTCTGCTGGTAGAAGGGCACGTTCATACAGTGCTTCACAGTGGCTTGCAGACGCTCGGCCTGCAACTTGCTTATCTCTTCACGAGACATCGTCTCGTACTGTGGATGCAGATACTGAGAGTTATTTTCCATTGTCTTTATTAAATTGTTGGATGCGTTGTTCGAAAAGTGGTTCTTGTTCGTGGGAGAAGAAGGAGGTGCAGATGCGCACTCCCTGCTGCTCGCTACCCATAGTGTCGAGCGGATATACGGCGATGCCGTAGTACATCAGCCTTCGGGTAAGCTCAAGGTCGTTCATGCCAGGATACTGCACGGTGAAGTAGAATCCGTCGGCCAGCGGGGATCCCATGTCGTTATCGTAAACGAGGTAGAACCCATTCTGGAGTAGCACGTCCTTCATAAACTTTGCCCTGCGACCATACTCCTTAACATCATCGAGGAAGTTGTAGCTGCCTTCCACCGCTGCCTCCATCAGGGCAGCCATAGCGTGCTGCACACTGTGGGTGGTGCCGCTGGAGAAGGTGTACATCAGTCGGTTGGAGAAAAAGTTGCCGAACTCACCCACTCCGAAAAGCTCCTGCATGTTGGGATAGATGCGGTGGTAGAGCTTGTTGCCGATACACATCACTCCAATGCGCTGCCCGGCATAGCTGAACGCCTTGCTGCCGGAAACGGCGAGCATGTAGTTGTCAGTGTAGCGGGCCACTGTGGCTTGGAAGGGCGCTTCAAAAGGATGAGAGAGGTCGCGGCGGAAATCCATGGCGAAATAGGCGAGGTCCTCGAGCACAATGATGTCATGCTTGGTGGCCAGTCGGCCAATGCCCTCTAGCTCCTCCTCGTTGAAGCATACCCATGATGGATTGTTGGGATTGCTATATACGATGCCGCAGATGTTGCCGGCATCGAGTATCTCGTCGAGCTTATTAATGAGCTTGGGACCGCGGTAGTTGTAGATATCGAGCCCCACATGTTTCAGGCCAATGACATCGCATTGGGTGGTCTGCACCGGAAATCCGGGCTGGATAAGCAGCACAGTGTCACGTTGGGGCATGGCGTGATGCCATGCGGTGAAGGCTGCGAAGGTGCCCTGCATGCTTCCCGTAGTAGGAATGCAGCCCTCGGGAGCTATGTCAACACCGATGAAAGCCTTGACGAACTTAGAGGCAGCCTCCTTGATGCGAGGTATGCCACCGTTGGGCGGGTAGATAGTGGCGCAGCCTTTAGCCAGCGCTTCCTGCTCAGCCTTGAGAGCAATGTCGGAAGGCTTCAGACCGGGCACACCCATCTCGAGGTGGATGACCGGTTCACCGGTCTTCTCCTCCAATTGGCGCGACAGAGCCTGAATGTCGCGGATGGTGGCTTGCGAGAAATCGCCAAGCCCCATTTGGTCGATAATCTGTGTTACAGTATCTTTGTCAAACATCTATTTCTCTAGACTTTAAACTTTAAACTATCAACTTTCAACTCTAAACTTTACTTCCCTTCCATCCAGTTCTTGAAGTCACGCTTGTCGTTCACATGCTTGGCCTTGCCAGTGGAACGCTGGATGGTGTTTGGCGGCTGGATGTGGATATTGGGCTTGATGCCAGTGAGCGACACGAGGCGGTCGTACAGAGGCTTGATAAACGGCATCTGCTTGCCGGGGTTGGGCGAGAAGAACTCTTCACGCAGCTCAACGTCGAGGTCGAAAGTATCCTCGTTGCCCTTGCGGTCCACGGTGATGAAGTACTGCGGAGTGAAAGCGGGGAACTCGGTGAGCACCGTCTCTATCTGGCTGGGGAATACGTTGACGCCGCGAATGATGAGCATGTCGTCGCTGCGACCCAGCACCTTGCCCATTCTCACTGCGGTACGTCCACACTTGCAGGGCTCGTAGTTGAGGCTGGTGAGGTCGCGAGTACGGTAGCGCAGTATAGGCATAGCTTCCTTGCACAGGGAGGTGATAACCAGTTCGCCAACCTCGCCCGGAGCAACCGGTTCAAGAGTCTCGGGGTCAACTATCTCGGGCAGGAACATATCTTCCCACAGATGGGTGCCATCCTGATACAGACATTCTCCGCCTACACCCGGGCCGCACATCTCTGTGAGACCGTAGATGTCGATGGCCTTGATATGTAGCTTGGCTTCAAGCTCGCGGCGTATGCCCCATGTCCAGGGCTCAGCGCCAAAGAAGCCTACACGCAGCTTGAGTTTGTCTGCGCTGACCTTGTTCTT
>JAFZXF010000111.1 GCA_017616915.1 Bacteroidaceae bacterium | reverse complement strand
ATGGCTGAAGCTTCCAGACTGGCCAAAATCGAACGCGAGGACCCTGTCAAATTAGCGCACTGGCAAGCCCGCTTCAATGAGCAGATCCGGCATGAAACGCTCGATACGCCCGACAAACTCAGTAACGGCAAACGCAAAATCTATAAACGTATCGACACCTTCATCACGGCCAAAATACACGAGCAACTCAAGGCCGATTTAGCTAACTCGTAGCAACCTCTACCGTGTTATTACCGTGTTATTACCGTGTTATTACCGTGTTATTAAGCATATAGCTATGATTAAACCCAAAGAATAATATGACCCTACAAGAAGCAATCAAAGCCCGCCATAGTGTGCGGCAGTATTTGGACAAGCCCATCGAGGCAGAGAAAATAGCGCAGTTGCAGGCGCTTATCGACGAGAGTAACCGCAAAGCAGGTCTGCACATGCAGCTGGTGACGAACGAACCGAAAGCCTTTGCGGAAGGCATGGCGAAGTACGGCAAGTTCAGCGGTATTAGCAACTATATCGCGATGGTATGCAAGAAAGGTGATGATACCGCGCTGGGCTATTACGGCGAGCAAGTAGTGCTGCTGGCGCAATCGCTGGGACTGAACTCCTGTTGGGTAGGACTGACGTTCAGCAAGCAGCCGGACAGTTACGAGGTGCGCAACGACGAGCACTTAGTGTGCTTGGTGCCGGTGGGTTACGGAGCGAATCAAGGCATCCAACATCCGCAGAAAAAGACCATCGACGATGTAGCAGAAGGCAAGCCGTTCCCGGACTGGTTCGTGCGGGGAGTAGAAGCTGCACTACTGGCTCCAACGGCGGTCAATCAGCAGTTGTTCCGTTTCATTCTACACGACGGCAACAAAGTAGAGGCGAAGAAAGCCTTTTCGCTGACCAACGGCCTCGGCTACGCGCCTATCGACCTTGGTATCGCCAAGTGCCATTTCGAGATCGGTGCCGGCAAAGAGAATTTTGAGTGGGAATGACACGCATATAAATGGAATAAACTATTATGATAGACCAGATTATTGATTTTAACAAGACTTTCGTGGCGCAAAAAGGCTACGAGAAATATGTGACCGACAAGTATCCGGATAAGAAGCTGGCGGTACTGACATGTATGGACACACGTTTGACGGAGTTGCTGCCTGCGGCACTCGGACTGAAGAACGGTGATGCGAAGATTATCAAGAACGCGGGCGGTTTAGTTATCTCTGCTTTCGACTCTGCCATGCGAAGCCTGATAGTGGCCATCTACGAGCTCGGCGTGCAGGAGATTATGGTGGTGGCGCACTCTCATTGCGGAGCCTGCCACATGAGCTACGACCATTTCCACCACGAGATGATTGCCCGTGGAGTAACGGATGAAACTCTCGATACGATCCGCAAGTGTGGCATTGATCTCGACCAGTGGCTGGAAGGTTTCAAGGACACACCGACCTCCGTACGCAAGACCGTTGAGACCATCAAGACTCATCCTCTGGTGCCAAAGGATATGGTGGTTCGAGGATTTATTATTGACTCAGAGACTGGAGCATTAGAAGAAATTGATTGATATGAAGTATGTCTCGTATGGTTGATATAGCTGCTGAGAAAAAGAGGTGCGGGAGTAATAACGGCACCTTGGAAAGCAAGTACGCCCTGTTCTTCGATATTGATGGAACGTTGGTGAGCTTCAAGACCCACGAGATTCCGTCTTCCACGGTATTCGCCCTGACCCAAGCAAAGGCAAGAGGGCATAAAGTGTTTATCGCCACAGGCCGCCCGCCGATCATTATCACCAACCTCGGGGCTATCGAACATCTGATAGATGGCTATGTGACGATCAACGGCGCTCTGTGCTACGTGGGCGATACGGTGGTCAGATGCAGGGAGATTCCCAATGACGCTGCACGTCTGGTTGCTCAGGATGCACAGGAGAAGAACTATGGCCTTATTGTTGTGGGAGAAAAGGATATAGCCGTCCTTGATCCAAAGGGTGAGGTGGATAAGGTGTTCCGGCAAGAGATTGCTGTGGATAATCTCACTCAGGCTAAATCTATAGACGTGGTGCTCGAGCAGCGAATCCTTCAACTGACTCCTTTCTTCTCAGAGGAATATGAACATGAGCTGATGGCTCGCATCCCAAGTTGCACGTGTGGCCGTTGGCATCCCGCTTTCACAGACGTAACCACACAGGGAGCCGACAAAGGAGAGGGTATCATAGCAATGGCTGCTTACATGGGCCTCGACCCGCGATATACAATGGCTTTTGGTGACGGCGGCAATGATTCTTCGATGATCAAAAAGGCTGGAATTGGCATTGCCATGGGTAATGCCCTTGACTCTCTGAAACAGGAGGCCGACTATACGACTACATCCGTTGATGATGACGGAATCCTGAATGCCTTACGGCATTTTAATGTGATTTAATCTGCGGAAAGGAAGGAAAAAAGGGGAGTCAGAAGAGGGGGATGATGAGGAGGATGAGGAGGGTGAGAAGGAAGGTGAGGAGGAGGTTGCGGGCGTCGGAGGGTTCGATGCCGTCGGGGTTGGACTTGTAGCCGAGGAGCGTGGGTGCGACGGGCCAGTAGGGGCGCAGGGGTTCATACCAGCGGCGGGCAGCGAGGAGCATCAGGCCATACATGGTGAGGCCTGTGAGGATGCCGAAGAGGGCGCCGGCGAGGATGTCACCTGGGTAATGAAGGCCCAGGTAGATGCGGGAGTAGCTGCTGAGGCAGGCCCAGAGAATGAGGGTGAGCGTGGCTAGGTGACGGCGCAGGTAGAGGGCTACGAAGGTGCAGACGGCGAAGGTGTTGGCGGCGTGGCTGGAGATAAAGCCATAGAGCCCCCCTCGCCTATCGTTGACGAGATCGACGAGTCCCTCCAGCGCAGGTTCGTGGCTGGGACGGAAGCGATGGAAGAAGGGTTTGCAGAAGCCGCT